>DASRAY010000124.1:0-11318 GCA_035637935.1 Sphingomicrobium sp. | reverse complement strand
GAAGAACAATCCGCTTTACGTCGGCGACCCCGGGGTCGGGAAAACCGCGATCGCGGAAGGCCTCGCCCGCAAGATCGTCGAGGGCGACGTCCCCGAGGTCCTCAAGGGCGCCGTGATCTACGCTCTCGACATGGGCGCGCTGCTCGCCGGCACGCGCTACCGCGGCGACTTCGAGGAGCGGTTGAAGTCGGTCGTCAACGAGCTCGAGAAGCTGCCGCACGCGATCCTGTTCATCGACGAGATCCACACCGTGATCGGCGCCGGCGCGACCTCCGGCGGGGCGATGGACGCCTCGAACCTCCTCAAGCCGGCGCTGTCGACCGGAGCGATCCGCTGCATCGGCTCGACCACCTACAAGGAGTTCCGCAACCACTTCGAGAAGGACCGGGCGCTGCTCCGCCGGTTCCAGAAGATCGACGTCAACGAGCCGACGGTCGAGGATACGATCAAGATCATCGCCGGGCTGCGTAGCTCGTTCGAGGGTCACCACAACGTCCGCTACACGCCCGACGCGATCAAGTCGGCGGTCGAGCTCTCCGCCCGCTACATCCACGACCGTAAGCTGCCCGACAAGGCGATCGACGTGATCGACGAGGTCGGCGCGATGCAGATGCTGGTGCCGCCCTCGCGCCGCAAGAAGATCATAACCACCAAGGAGATTGAGGCGGTGGTCGCGACCATGGCGCGGATTCCGCCCAAGTCGGTCAGCGCCGACGACAAGCAGGTGCTCGAGCATCTCGAGGCCGATCTGAAGCGCGTCGTGTTCGGCCAGGACCTGGCGATCGAAAAGCTGGCGTCCGCCATGAAACTGTCGCGGGCCGGCCTGCGCGATCCCGACAAGCCGATCGGCAATTATCTCTTCTCCGGCCCGACCGGGGTCGGCAAGACCGAGGTTGCGCGCCAGCTCGCCTCGATCATGGGCATTCCGCTCGAACGGTTCGACATGTCGGAATATATGGAGCGTCACGCGGTCAGCAGGCTGATCGGCGCGCCGCCGGGCTATGTCGGCTACGACCAGGGCGGCCTCCTGACCGACGCGGTCGACCAGCATCCGCATTCGGTGCTGCTGCTCGACGAGATCGAGAAGGCGCACCCGGACCTGTTCAACATCCTGCTGCAGGTGATGGACCACGGGAAGCTCACCGATCACCACGGCAAGACCGTCGATTTCCGCAACACCATCCTGATCATGACCACCAATGCCGGCGCTTCCGACATGGCGCGCGAGGGCATCGGCTTTGGCGCGAGCAACCGCGAAGACGCCCAGGAAGACGCGGTCAAGAAGATGTTCACGCCCGAATTCCGCAACCGGCTCGATGCGATCGTGCCGTTCAGCTACCTGCCCCCGGCGGTGGTCTCCCGGGTGGTCGACAAGTTCATCCTGCAGCTTGAGCTCCAGCTGGCCGACCGCAACGTCCATATCGACCTCGACGACGAGGCGCGGACCTGGCTGGTCGAGCGCGGCTATGACAAGCTCTACGGCGCCCGGCCCATGGCCCGGCTGGTGCAGGAGAAGATCAAGCAGCCGCTCGCCGAGGAGTTGCTGTTCGGCAAGCTGGTCAACGGCGGCGAGGTCAAGGTCCGGATCAAGGACAATGCCCCGGCGTTCGAGATTACTCCGGCGCCGCCCAAGGCCGCCAAGGGCAAGAACGGCAAGGCCGCGAAGCCCAAGACCGATAAGCCGGCCCGGAAGAAGGCGAGCGGCGACGCCCCCGCAGCCGAGTAGCGCCCCGAGCGCTTAGTCGAGCTGCTGGTGAAGGAATTCGCGCGTCCGCTGGTTCGCCAGCGCCGCCGCTTCGGCGTTGTACTTGTCGCCGTTGTGCCGCGAGAACGCGTGGCTCTGCCCCGCGTACGTGTAGATCGTGACGTTCGCCTTGGCCGCCAACGCCGCCTTGATCTGCGCCTGCGCCTCGGCCGGCATATATTCGTCGTCCCCGGCGAGGTGCATCAGCAGCGGCGCGGTGATCCGGTCGGCTTCGTCGAGATATTTCTCGGTTTCTCCGCCGTGGAACGCCACGCCGGCGTCGACCAGCGACCGGGCCGCAGTGAGGAAGGTCATCAGCCCGCCAAGGCAATAGCCCATCAGCCCGACCTTGCCGGTGCATTCGGGGAGCTTGGCCACCGCGTCGATCGTGTCCTTCGCGTCCTTCACGCCGGAATCGCGATCGAAGCGCTGGTAGAGGCCCAAAGCGTGCTGCCAGTCCTCCTTGGACGTGACGCTCAGGTCGACGCCGGGTTCGAGCCGCCAGAACAGGTCGGGCGCGACCGCGACGAAGCCCTGCGCCGCGAGCTCGTCGCAATGCTCGCGGATGTCGGCGTTGACGCCGAACACCTCGTGCAGGACGACGACCGCCGGCGCCGGCAGCGTCTTCGGCCGGGCGATATAGCCGCCGAACGCGCCGTCGCGGCCCTCGATGGTGATGCGGTCGTCGATGGTGACGGAATCGGCCATGGCGTCCTCCCTGGGCCGGATCGGGTCAGACCGCCGGAATCGGCGGCAGCTTCGCGGTGAATTCGGCGGCTTCTTCCGAGCCCTTGGTGGCATCGCCCTCGCTGTAGCTGTGCGCCCCAACGCCGGCGAGATGACCGCCCTCGACGATCAGATATTCGTCGCGGATCGGCCGTCCTTCGAAGAAGCATTCGAGGATCTCGCGCGTGCCCGCGGCATAGCGCGCCTGGGCCGACAGCGAGCTGCCCGAAATGTGCGGAGTCATTCCGTGATGCGGCATGGTTCGCCACACATGGTCGCGCGGGGCCGGCTGCGGGAACCACACGTCGCCGGCATAGCCGGCCAGCTGGCCGCTCTTGAGCGCGGCGGCGACGGCGTCGCGGTTGGCGATCTTGCCGCGCGCCGTGTTCACCAGATAGGCGCCGCGCTTCATCCGCGCGATCATCGCCGCGTCGAACAGATTCTCTGTCTCGGGATGGAGCGGGGCGTTGATCGTCACCACGTCGCAATGCGGCACCATGTCCGCCGCGGATTCGTGGAACGTCACCCCGAGCTCCTGCTCGACCTCCGGCGGCAGCCGGTGGCGATCGGTGTAATGGAGGTGCATGTCGAACGGCTTCAACCGCCGCAGCACCGCCGAGCCGATCCGCCCGGCGGCGACGGTGCCGACGTGCATGCCCTCGACGTCGTAGGACCGCGAGACGCACTCCGCGATGTCCCAGCCGCCCGCTTTCACCACCTCCCACGACGGCAGATAATTGCGGACCAGCGACAGGATCATCATCACGACATGCTCGGCGACGCTGATCGAGTTGCAGTAGGTCACTTCGGCGACGGTGATGCCGCGCTCGATCGCGGCCTGCAGGTCGGTGTGGTCCGAGCCGATGCCGGCGGTGATCACCAGCTTGAGGTTCTTCGCCTTGGCGAAGCGCTCGGCGGTCATATAGGCCGGCCAGAAGGGCTGCGAGATGACCACGTCGGCATCGACCAGTTCGCGCTCGAATTCGGAATCGGGCCCGTCCTTGTCCGAGGTGACGACGAGCTCGTGGCCGCCCCCCTCGAGGAATTTGCGCAGCCCGAGCTCGCCCGACACGCTGCCCAGCAGCTGCCCGGGCTGGAAGTCGATCGCGCTCGGGCTCGGCAGGGTCTGGCCGTCCGGATAGCGCTCGATCCTCGGCAGATCGTCGCGGGGGTAGCTGGTCGGATAGCCGCCGGCCGGGTCGTCGTAGAGGACGCAGAGAATCTTCGCCATGGGACGCGCCTTTCATGCCTGGACACGACAGGGCCACGGCGGTCGATCGGCCGGTGGCCGGGCGTCGCCCCTATCAGCTTTTCGCTTCGCTAGGCAGTCGGTTTGAAGGCGAAGCGGCACGATCGCTCGCCCCGCGCCATGCAGCGGCTGTGCTCGACCTCTTTGCCCGACAGCGAACGCAACAGCGCCAGGTCGACCTCGCAAATCGCCGGGTCGGCCATGGCGAGGTCATGAAACACGCAATTGTGCGCCTCGATCTCGATCCCGCGCTCGCCCTCGATCGCCCGCGATTCATAGCCGAGTTCGCGCATCAGGCCGGCGATCACGGCTTCATCGGCGCTGCTCTCCGCGCGCAGGCTGTCGGCCAGCGACCGCCCGATCCGCTTGAGCGCATCGTGCAGCTCGCTCGGCCCCAGGTGCCGCGCCAGTTCCCCGAGCAATTGCCGGGCAAGCAGCGCATATTGGCGGCGGAAGGTCCCCTTCCCCGCCGCGCTCAGCCGATAGCCTTGGGACGGCCGGCCCCGCGTCCGGATCGCCGCGGCGCGTTCGACCAGTCCGGCGCGCTCGAGCGCGACGACCTGCTGGCGGGCGGCGTTGCGCGAGATCCCGAGCGCCGCGGCCAGCGTCGGCACCGACCGCGGCTGCTCGGCCCTGAGCAGCAGCTCGAGAATCCGGTCCCGGCTCCGTCCTGGCGCAAGTGGTTCTATCGCGGTCATCGTCTTCGAATCTAACATCAATCAAGAGTTTCGCAACTTTGTAATTGTATAAGTTGACAAAGCATCTGCTTCCGTCCCAAAACCCCGCCGCAAAGGAGGGAAACGATGCTGAAAATTGCGGTTCTGATCTTCGCCATCGGAGCGGTCGGCGGACTGGTCATGGCGATGCGGGTCCTGCGCGGGCAGCTCGCGCCATGGGCGCTGTCCCTGCTCCATGCCGCGCTCGGCGCAACCGGTCTGGTGCTGACCGCGATCGTCGTCTTCGGCGGCTCGGGCGCGGGCGGAGTCGTGCCGATCGCCTTGCTGATCCTGGTCATCGCCGCGCTCGGCGGCTTCTACCTCGCCTCGATCCATTTGCGGCAGCAGATCGCTCCGCGGGCCGTCGTCTTCGTCCATGCCGGGGTCGCGGTGATCGGCTTCCTGTGCCTGGCCGGGGCGGCGTTCAGCCTGATCTGAGGCGGCGGGATGCGCGTCTTCGGTCACCCGCTCCACCCGGCGCTGGTCCACTTCCCGATCGGGTTGCTGCTGTCGGCCAGTGCGGTCGACGTGGCCTGGCTCGCAAGCCTCTGTTCCGACGTCCACCTCGCAGCCGTGCTGATGGCCGGCGGCCTGGTCATGGGCCTGGTGGCGATGGGCGCCGGCCTCATCGACTTTGCCGGCCTCGACCAGGCCGTGGTGCCGCACGCGGTGCGGCACATGGCCGCGGTCGGCACCGCCTGGCTCGGCTATGCCGTGGCGCTCTACCTGCGGCGTGACGTGCTCCAGGGCGGCGCCGATCCGGGCACGGTCAGCGTCCTGCTCAGCCTCGCCAGCGCCGCCGTCCTGGCGCTCGGCGGGTTCCTCGGGGGGCGCCTGGTGTACACCTTCGGCGCCGGGATCGCGAAACCTACCAGAAGCGCTGAATAGCGATCGCCGGGATGACCGTGGTCGCCGTGTTGTGGCCCTTGGGGATGATCCACACGCCGAGGATCGTACCGGCCCGGTCGCTCCAATTATACTCCACCGCGGGCGCGAAGCCGACGTTCCAGCTCTTCGGCGACGCCTGCCTGACCAGCGGCCCGTCGCCGTCGCGCCCGACGACCTTGGTTCGGCCCCAGAAATCCGCCTCGACGTCGAACGCCAGGACCCATTCCTTGCTCACGCTGTACTCGGCGCCGGCGATCAGGGTCGTCTTGGACCCAGGCTTGGCATGCCCGCGGAACGCCGGGCCGGTCCCGAAGACGCTCCGCCCGGTGACGTCATGGCGCAGCGGAAACTGCTTGAGGACGTTGAGCCGCGCGCGCAGCAACCGCCCATTGTCGAGCAGAAAATATTGCTGAACGTTGACCCCGATTTCCGGCGCGAACGAGCCGTTGCCGTGGCCCTGTTTCAAATCGCCGAGTCGGTCGTCCTTGCCCGTCGGGAGCACAAGATTGGTGACGATCGCCACACTCGGGACGCGGTGGTCGGCGGTAAAATTCGACACGCGCACCTGTGACAGCAATTTGAAGTCGCCGATCGCGACGTCGCGATTATGCGGCTGGGTTCCCCAGGAGAAAAAGGGCTGCACCCCCACCGTCCAATTGTCGAGCAGGCCGTACTGATAGAAGCCGCTCGATCCCGGATGATGCGCGCCGCCCGAGATCGCGTCGAAGAAATAGGGTTCCGTGTAAACGTGGCCCTTGGGCAAGGTGTTGGCGTTGGAAGCGAGCAACGGCCCCGTCCAGCGCGCGTCCTTCATCGCTACCCGATAGCGCTCCCCCGTCGGGTCATCGGGCGCATCGGCGGCAAGCGCCGGCGCCGACCAGGCAAGCATCGTCATCAGAGCAACGGCAATCGACTTCACTGGACCCCTCCAGAAGGCTCTCGAGCGCACCTAGCCGCAGGCCATCGCCCCGGCTTCCAGAATGGACTCGTCAAAACTTGGCGGAACAAAAGCAGACCGTGGGCTCCCACGGCCAATTAAATTTGGCAGGCCGGTCATAAGGGCGGGGAGGTGTTCGACAGCGACTTTTCGACAAGCCGCTTGCGGCCTGCGGTTCAAAGGTGAATCGTGGCGCCCTTCATCCGGAGGGGACCTTCGTGACTCGCATCCGCACGCTCGCACTGCTTGGCGCCGCAACCATTCTTTCGACCCCGCTGTCGGCCGCGCCGGCCGTCGCCCCCAGCCCGGCCTTCACCGGCCGCGACCTGTTCGACCTGTCGGCCGCGTCCGACCCGCAGATCAGCCCCGACGGGCGCTTCGTCGCTTACGTCCGCCGCTCGGCCGACATCATGACCGACAAGGCCCGCTCGTCGATCTGGCTGATCAGCCTTGCGACCGGCGAGCAGCGGCCGATCGCGGCCGGGACCGGCGACAGCTTCAGCCCGCGCTGGTCGCCCGACGGCCGCCGCCTCGCCTACGCCTCGACCGCCGAAGGCGGCGCTCCGCAGCTGTTCGTGCGGTGGATGGACGCTGGCCAGACGGTGCGGGTCACCGGGCTGCCCGACAGTCCCCAGGCGCTCGCCTGGTCGCCCGACGGCAAGCGCATCGCCTATCTCATGAATGTCCCCGACGAGGGGATGAAGCTGGGCAAGGCGCCCGACAAGCCCGAGGGCGCGACCTGGGCCAAGCCGCTCGAGGTGATCGACAAGGTCACCTACCGGTTCGACGGCGCCGGCTATATCAAGCCCGGGTTTGACAAGATCTTCATGGTCGACGCCGACGGCGGCGCGCCGCGCCAGCTGACCTTCGGCGCCTACCACGACGGCGCGCCCGAATGGACTGCGGACGGCCGCGCGATCCTGTTCAGCGCGGTGCGCAAGCCCGATTGGGAAATGGTCGTGGTCGACAGCGAGATCTATCGGCTCGACATCGCCAGTGGAGCGGTGACGGCGCTGACCACGCGCGACGGCCCCGACGCCGCACCGGAAGCGTCGCCCGACGGGCGGACCATCGCCTATCTCGGCTTCGACGACCACAAGAAGGGGTTCGAGCAGAGCAACATCTACGTGATGGGTGCCAACGGCGGGGCACCGCGCGAGATCGCGCCCAGCCTCGACCGCAACGTCCAGCAGATCGAATGGGCGCCGGACGGTCGCTCGCTTTATGCCGCCTACGAGGAGGGTGGCTCGGTGACCGTGTCGCGGATCGGGCTCGACGGGAGCGTCCGGCCCATCGCCCGCGACGTCGCGGGAGCCGGCTACGACCGGCCCTATGCCGGCGGCGGATTCAGCGTCTCCAAGGGCGGGACCGTGGCCTACACCGTGAGCTCCTACGACCGCCCGGCCGACGTCGCGGTGTCGGGCGGCGGCGGCCGGCGCCAGCTGACCCGGCTCAACGACCTGACCCTCGCCGCCAAGAACCTCGGCACCATCCGGACGCTCGACGTCACGGCGCCCGACGGCGGCAAGGTCCCGGCCTGGCTGCTGCTGCCGGCGACGTACAAGCCCGGCGACCGCGTGCCGACGATCCTCGAGATCCACGGCGGTCCCTACGCCGCTTACGGCCCGCATTTCTCGACCGACTATCAGCTGTACGCGGCCGCCGGTTACGCCGTGCTGTTCACCAACCCGCGCGGCTCGACCGGCTACGGCCAGCGCTTCGCCGACGGGATCGAGAAGACCTATCCCGACAGCGACTATGCCGACCTGATGGCGGCGGTCGACGCCGCGGTTGCGAGCGGCATGTCCGATCCCAACAATCTGTTCGTGACCGGCGGCTCGGGCGGCGGGATCCTCACCGCCTGGATCGTCGGCAAGACCGACCGTTTCAAGGCGGCCGCGGCGCAGAAGCCGGTGATCAACTGGACCAGCATGGCCCTGACCAGCGACGGCATCACCTTCTTCGGGCCCTATTGGATGGGCTCGCAGCCGTGGGAGAATTACCAGAGCTATTGGGCGCGCTCGCCGTTGAGCCAGATGGCCAACGTCAAGACCCCGACTTTGGTCGTCGTCGGCAGCGAGGATTATCGCACGCCGGTCAGCGAGGCCGAGCAATTCTATGCGGCGCTGAAACTGCGCCGCGTGCCGACCGCGCTGGTCAAGGTGCCGGACGCAAGCCACGGCGGGATCGCCGCCCGCCCGAGCCAGTCGGCGGCCAAGGCGGCCGCGATCATCGCCTGGTTCGACAAATACCGGAGCGACAAGCCCAGGCCGGCCGCAGTCGCCTCAGCGGGTCAATAGTCCGCCGGGCAAGTCGGGGGCATGGAAATGAAGGGGAATCTCCACGGCTCCATGCCCCCACCTCTCCAGCCGGCGCGAACGGGGGTCCGTGCCGGGCCCGGCGGCAGCATCGTCCCAGCGGTTCGATGGTTGCGTCTGCCGCCCGGCGGAGAGGATTTTCCCATCAGAAATCGACGGTGACTCCGGCGAACAGGAAGCGGCCGAGCGCGTCGTAGACCTGCGGGAAGGTGTTGCCGGTACCGAACGGCAGGGGCGTGACCTCCTGGCCGGACACCGGCGGCTCGGTGTCGAGGATGTTGTTTGCGCCGAGGCGGAAATTGTAGCGATCGGCCAGGCGCGCCGTCAGCGCGAGGTCGAAGAAGCTCTTCGCCCGATATTTGGCGTTGCCCGGGTTGGAATGCGGCGTGCCGGTGCCGTTGAGGTCCGGATCGTCGCTCAGCGTGTCGTTGCGGACCGAGCTGAAATAGCGCCACTGGCCCGAGATTCCGAGCCCGTTCGGCATGGTGAAGCCGAGCCGGAACTTGTGGCGCCATTTGGGCGTCGGAGTGGTGCAGGTTGCGCCGAAGAAGCCGCGGCAGTCGAAGCCGCCGACTCCGTCGGGAAGCGGCTCGAAGATCAGCTTCCGGACATAGGTCCCGACGAGGCTGGCATTGATGCTGCCGAGCCCGCCGACGCGATGCGCGTAGGACGCGTTGAGGTCGATGCCCGAGGTCTTGAGCGCCCCGACGTTGAGCGTCGTATTCTCGATGAAGCCCGCCGGCGACAGCCACAGCGAGCCGTTGCCCGGGATGCGATGGATCTTGTCGCACAGCTGACCGGCGTTGAGGCACTGCGCCATGATCGTCTGGAACCCGATGCCGGGGCTGATGAGGTCGCGGACGTTGATCTTGAACCAGTCGACCGTGACCGCGAACCCGGGCGCGAACCGCGGCTGGAGAACGACCCCGACCGTGTAAGTGTCGGCGGTTTCCGGAGCGAGGTCGGGGTTACCGCCGAACAAAGCGTTATACTGGTTCGCCGGGTTGGGCTGGATGCTGCCATACTGGGCGGCGGTCACTCCGGTCAGCTGGCATTGCGCCAGCGAGGCGGCCGGCACCGCTCCCGCGCACGGATCGGTGGTGCCGCCAAGCGCGACTGCCTGCGGTGCGAACAGCTCGACGACGTTGGGAGCGCGGACCGCCCGGTTGTAGCTCGCGCGGGCCCGGACGTCGTGGATCGGGGCGAACTCCGCCGACAGCTTGTAGGTGTCGGTGTTGAAATGGTGTCCGGCGACCTTGTAGTCGGAGTAGCGGTAGCCGGCCCCGAGCGACAGCTCCTCGAAGAACGAATGGCTGACGATCGGGATCTGCAACTCGGCAAAGGCTTCGCGCACGTCGAAATGGCCGTCGACCGGTTTGAGCGACGTCCCCTGGCCGGCGAGGTCGCCGGTCTGGAATTCGATGTCGGTCGTGTAATGCAGCAATTCCTTGCGATACTCGCCGCCGAAATTGAGCCCGATGCCGCGGTCCGACCACGGGGTCTGGATGCCGTACTCGCCGCCGTCGACGGTGAAGTTGGCATTGGCGATGGTCTCGTTGATGTAGCCCTGCTGGAAGCCCGGCGTCTGGAGATAGTCGAGCGCCGCCTGGGTTACGCCGCCGGTGACGAAGATATTCCACGGCACGCAATTGGCGTCGAGCGGGGCGCCGCCCGGGCCGCTGCCGGGCAAGGCGGCGCGGCACACTGGGGTTCCGGCCGCGACACCGGCGACTCCGCCGACCGCCGGGTTAGCGACGACGTCGAGCCCCCGGGTCATCCGCGTGATCGAGAAATCGTTGAGGTAGGTCTCCGACAGCCGCGACGTGCCGAACTGATAATAAGCGTCGTACGACAGGCCCTTGAGCAGGTCGCCCTTGACCCCCGCAGTCAACCGCCAGGCACTGTGCTCGAGATCGTCATCCCGGCCGCCGCCTTCGACGTTGCGCCGCGCGACATAGGCGATCGCCCGCGTCACGCCCTGTGCATCGACGAAGGTGTTGGCCGGGACGCAGATGGTGTTGAACTGCTGGGTCGAGAGCAGCGGATTGTCGCAGTTGAGCGTCGTCGTGTTGGCGAAGTCGCCGGACGGCGCGATCTGCGCGTCCGAATGATCGTTCATGAACATTGCTTCGAGGTACGGGCTGGCGCCCGGGCTGATTTGATATTCGGCAAAGGCCCCGAGCGTGTAGCGCTCGTCGGGCCGCTGGTAATAATTGTACGGTGAGAAGTTGAAGGGCACCTGGCCGTTGGCGAACTGGTTGCCGGCGACGTGGAACACGCCGACGTTGGTGAAGAAGGTCCCGGGCGCCGAGGTGGCCGATCCGCCGCAATTGTAGTCGCGTTCGGTCCCGGCCGGATCCGCCGCGTCCTTGGTGTGGCGAGCGGCGCGGGCGGCGAGCGCGCAGAATGAATAATCACGCGTCGCCTGCAGCACCGGATCCTGCCGCCGGTAGGTCGCATAGGCCGTGACGCTGCCGCGATTGTCGTCGAACCCGGCGCCGAACGCCGCGGCAATGTCCTGCGCCCCGCCGTTGGTGCTCATCCCGTGCGGCGGGCGGAAGCCCTTGACCGCATTGGCGTTGAGGATCGACCGGCTGGTGTCGTTATAGTGCATGAACGTCGAGGCCTGGGCGTCGATGCGCAGGCCGCGGAAGCTGGTGTCCATGATGAAGTTGACGACGCCCGCGACCGCGTCCGCGCCGTAGACCGACGAGGCGCCGCCGGTGAGGACGTCGACCCG
>DASRAY010000123.1:0-3517 GCA_035637935.1 Sphingomicrobium sp. | reverse complement strand
ATAACCGACGATGAGACCGATGACGAAGGCGATCGCGATGGCCATCAGCGGCGAGGTCAATCGGCTTTCCGCGAGACCGTAATAAATCGCCTGCCCGCCGAGGGTGATCAGCGCGCCGACGATCCCGTAGCGGATCAGCTGGTTGAAGGCTTCGCGCGCCTCCGCATCGCCGAGGACACGTTCGACGTGGCGTTTCACTTCCGGAGCCGCGCCTCCAGCGACGCCTTGGCCATGGCGATCGGCTTGACCAGCGACGTCGGGATGAGCCGAACCGCGGTGCGCCGGAGCAGCCAGGACAGGTCGCCGCCGATCTCGAGCGGCTCGCCGTCGGGTACCTTGGCCGCCAGGATCGATTTCGACAGCCGCCTCCGACCCGCGGCGTTGGCGTAGAGGAAGCTGTTGAACCGGTACCAGGGCTTGACCTGGCGCTTGTCGGCGAGCCTTGGCCGAAGCCAGTCGTAGGCTTGGTAGCCGCACTTTGCGAACCGCTCGCGCCAATATTCCGGCGGCTGCTCGTTGACGTGATGCTCGCCGCCCTGGTGCGGAACCGCGGCGGAGAACAGGATCACGTCGCCGTGGCGGACGAGATTGTCGACGAAGCTGGCCGCGCTTTCGCCTGGCAGATGCTCGGCGACCTCGAGGCTCTGGACGAGGTCGAACTTGCGCTCGAGGTCGAGGGGCGTGGCGAGGTCATGGCCGATGAACCGGTCGGGCGGGATGACGAGCTGGTCGCGGGTGACGTAGGCGCCGTCGACGGCGATCACATCCTTGACGCCCGATTTCATCCAGACTGCGGCCCAGGCGCCGTGGCCGGAGCCGACATCGAGCAGGCTGTTCACCTTCATCTCGCCATGGATCAGCCTGGCGACGACCTCGGCGGACGCGCGGGAGCCGGCGTCGATATAATCGTAGAAGTCGGTGGAATAGACGTGCTTGGACATGGGCGGCTCCGGCAGCCTAGCTGGTGCGGCGCGTCGGTGAAAGCCCGCGCGACAATCCCTAGACCCGCTCGACATTGCCGTTTGGTTAAACCTTGCCCGCCCTCGCTTGCCCTTTGAAGGCGACCGGCTAGACCCCTGCCATGCCGAAGCGCACACCAAAACCGTTCAACGAATGGCTGGGAGAGCTGCTCGACCGCCGCTGGAAGTGGGTCGTACTCGTCGCCTGGCTGCTGTTTTGCGCCTGGTACATCTTCAATCGCCAGACCGAGATCCGCTGGTTCGCGCTCGGCGACACTGACGACAATATGCGGATGATGCAGGTCCGCGGCCTGCTCGGCGGCCAGGGGTGGTTCGACCTTCGGCAATACCGCCTCAACCCGCCGGTGGGGGCGAACATCCACTGGTCGCGGCTGGTCGACCTGCCGATCGCCGGCCTGATCCTCTTGCTCCGGCCGCTGATCGGCGGCGCCGCGGCCGAACGGTGGGCGGTCGGGATCGCGCCTTTGCTGCCCTATCTGCTGCTGATCTTCTCGACGTCGCTGACGGTCCGGCGGCTGATCGACCCGCGCGCCTATCCGCTGGCCATCGCGGCGCTGATCTATGCCGGCTCGACCAACGGCATGTTCATGCCGGAGCGGATCGACCACCACGGCTGGCAGCTGGCGTTCCTCGCGCTGTCGGTCAGCGCGGTCGCCGATCCGCGGCGGATCCGCGGCGGCCTCACGCTCGGGCTGGCCGCGGCCCTGTCGCTCGCGATCGGCCTCGAGATGCTGATCTACCTCGTCATCCTCGCCGCCGCGATGGTCCTGTTCTGGATCGTCGAGCGCGGCGAGCGCGAGCGGCTCGGCGGCTATGCGGTCGCCCTGGGCGGGGGGACGGCGGTCGCCTTCCTCTTGTTCGCCTCCTACGCCAACCGGACGGCGGTATGCGACGCTTTGTCGCCGGTGTGGCTGTCCGATGCTTTGCTCGGCGGCGCCTTGCTCTATGGGCTGGCGTGGCTGTCGCCGGGGGATTGGCGGCGCCGGCTGGCGCTGGCCGCCGCGGCCGGGCTGCTCGTCGCCGTCTTCCATGCGGGGATGTGGCCGCACTGCCTGACCCGGCTCGAGGGGGTATCACCCGAGGTCGACCGGCTGTGGCTCAGCCACGTGCGCGAGGCCCGGCCGGTCTATCGCCACGGCGCCCAGATCGCCGCCCTGATCCTCGCACTGCCGATCACCGGCGGGCTCGGCTGGCTCCTGATGATGTGGTGGAACCGGGCCGATCGCGAGAAGCTCCGGCGGGTGATCGCGGCGGCCCTTCCGGGTCTCGCCGCGACCGCCCTGCTGTTCTGGCAGACGCGCACCGGCCCCGCAGCGCAAATGCTCGCCCTCCCTGGGGCAGCGGCCATCGTATGGCTCCTGGTCCCGCTCGTGCGGAGATCAAAATCGTCCATAGTGAAGATACTCGGCGTCACCGCGGTGATCGTCGCCGGTCTCGGCGCGGCGGTGCCGCTGGCGGTCAATTACATCCCGCAGCAAAAGCGCACCGCGCGCGAGGTCGCGATCGAGCGCGCCAACCGGCTGTGCAACTCGCTGTGGGGGCTTCGGCCGGTCGCGCTGCAGCCCAAGGGCATCGTCTTCACCTTCGTCGATTACGGGCCGCGGCTGATCACCGTCACCCACCACGATTCGATCACTGGCCCCTACCACCGCAACGGCCAGCAGATCGCCGACGTGATGAATGCCTTCCGCGGCAGCGAGCCGCAGGCGCATGCGCTGATCGCCAAATATCGCTCGGACTATCTGCTGACCTGCCCGAACAGCTCGACCACGACGATCTTCATGTCGGAGGCGCCGAACGGCTTCTACGCGCAACTGCAGCGCGGCCGGGTGCCCGCCTGGCTGACTCCGGTCGAGCTGCCCAGGGATTCGCCGTTCCGGATGTGGCGGGTGGCCGGCTAGCGCGGACGCTAGCCAAGGACGTGCGGAAAGCTCTGCTTCAGGCCGTCGACCACGAACTGCGCGGCGAGCGCGGCGAGGATCACGCCAAGGATCCGGGTGATCATCGCTTCGAGCTTCTCGCCGATCAGCCGCATCAGCGGGCCGGCGGCGAGCAGGGTGACCATGGTGATCAGCATGACGGTGGTGATCGCCGCCAGGACGATGCCGACCTCGAGCGGGCCTTCGGCGCGCGACACCCACAGCATCGCACTGGCGATCGAACCCGGCCCGGTGATCATCGGGATGGCCATCGGGAAGACGCTGATGTCCTCCGCCTCCGGCGTGCCTTCGATCGAGTGGGCGCGCATCTCGCGCCGCTGCGTCCGCCGCTCGAAGATCATGTCGACGGCGATGTAGAACAGCAGGATCCCGCCGGCGATGCGGAAGCTGGCGAGGCTGATGCCCAGCGCCGCGAGCATCGGTCGGCCGAGCAAGGCGAAGAACATCAATATGCCCCAGGCGATCAGCGTTGAGCGGATCGCCATCGCCCGGCGGTGCGCCGCGGAGGTGCCGCGCGTCAGGCTGGCGAAAATCGGCGCGCAGCCCGGCGGGTCAATGATGACGAGGAACGTCGCGAGCGCCGAGCCGAACAGCTCG
>DASRAY010000122.1:0-3039 GCA_035637935.1 Sphingomicrobium sp. | reverse complement strand
AGCAGTGGCCATCGCCCGCCTTTCCTAGCGGGAGATGGTAAATGCCGCGCTAAGCGCCGGCTTCTGCGCTCTCGGCGAGGACGATCAGGCCCTTGGCGCTTACCTCCGCGAACCCGCCGGTGACCTGAATGCGCTCGGGCTGCGCGCCCTGGGTCCTGTAAACCGCGATGTCGCCGTTCTTGAGCGTCGTCATGTAGGGCGCATGGCCGGCCATGATTCCGGACTCCCCTTCGGTGCCGGGGACGACGACCATGTAGACGTCCTCGGACATCACCTGGCGGTCGGGGGTGACCAGCTCGAAATGCAGATCGGCCATCAGTCCTTGCTTTCAATCTTCGCGTCGAACGCGCGCGTCGCCGCCTCGAACTTGTCGCGGCAGCCGGGGTTGCAGAAGCCCACGACCGCGCCGCGGTAGCGCGCCAGGCTGTCGGCGCTGACCGGGTCGCCCGACCATGGGCAGTGGGTGTTGACGCAGTCTTCGAGGCGTAAGTCGGTCATCGGTTCCCTTCCTTCCCTCCCTGGAAGGGAGGGACCGAGGGTGGGTGCTTCTGGAGCGGCTCGATGCCGCGGAAGAAGCTCACTCATGGGCATTGAGCCCATTCGTTCGCACCCACCCCTGAATCCCCTCCCTTCAAGGGAGGGGTGGTTCTTACGCCTCCTGCGCCAGCTTCTCGGCCTTGGCGACCGCTTCCTCGATCCCGCCGACCATGTAGAAGGCGCTCTCGGGGAGGTGGTCGTACTCGCCGCTCACCACCGCCTTGAACGAGCGCACCGTGTCCTCGACCTGGACGAACTTGCCGGGGATGCCGGTGAACACCTCGGCGACGTGGAACGGCTGCGACAGGAAGCGCTGGATCTTGCGGGCGCGGCCGACGATCAGCTTATCCTCTTCCGACAGCTCGTCCATGCCGAGGATGGCGATGATGTCCTGCAGGCTCTTGTAGCGTTGGAGCGTCTCCTGGACCGCGCGGGCGGTCTCGTAATGCTCCTGGCCGACGACCGCGGGGGTGAGCACGCGGCTGGTCGAATCGAGCGGGTCGACCGCCGGATAGATGCCGAGCTCCGAGATCGCGCGGGACAGCGTGGTGGTCGCGTCGAGGTGGGCGAAGGAGGTCGCCGGAGCCGGGTCGGTCAAGTCGTCGGCGGGCACGTAGATCGCCTGAACCGAGGTGATCGAGCCCTTGTTGGTCGAGGTGATCCGCTCCTGCAGCGTGCCCATGTCGGTGGCCAGGGTCGGCTGGTAGCCCACGGCGGAGGGGATGCGGCCGAGCAGTGCCGACACTTCCGAGCCCGCCTGGGTGAAGCGGAAGATGTTGTCGACGAAGAACAGAACGTCTTGGCCCTCGACGTCGCGGAAATATTCGGCCTGGGTGAGGCCCGACAGAGCGACGCGGGCGCGCGCGCCCGGCGGCTCGTTCATCTGGCCGAACACGAGCGCGACCTTGGAACCTTCGGGGGTGGGATTGCCGTCCTTGTCCTTGGCGATGACCCCGGCGTCGAGGAACTCGTGGTAGAGGTCGTTGCCCTCGCGGGTCCGCTCGCCGACGCCGGCGAACACGCTGACTCCGCCGTGGCCCTTGGCGATGTTGTTGATCAGCTCCTGGATGAGCACGGTCTTGCCGACGCCGGCGCCGCCGAACAGGCCGATCTTGCCGCCCTTGGCGTAAGGCGCGAGCAGGTCGATGACCTTGATCCCGGTGACCAGGATCGCGGCCTCGGTCGACTGGTCGACGAACAGCGGCGCGTCGGCATGGATCGGCGCCGACAGGTCGCTGCCGATGGGGCCCTGCTCGTCGATCGGCTCGCCGATCACGTTCATGATCCGGCCGAGGGTCTTGGGTCCGACGGGGACGCGGATCTGCGAGCCGGTGGCGTTGACCACCTGGCCGCGGGTCAGGCCGTCGGTCGAATCCATGGCGATGGTGCGGACGACATTCTCGCCGAGGTGCTGGGCGACCTCGAGCACCAGGCGGTTGCCCTGGTTGTCGGTTTCGAGCGCCGCGAGGATCGGCGGCAGCTCGCCCTCGAAGGCGACGTCGACGACGGCGCCGATCACCTGGGCGACGCGGCCAGTGAGGTTGCTCGTCGCGCCGCTCGCGGCGGCGCCCGCGCTCGGCGCGGCTTTCTTGCGGGGCTTCGTGTCGGGAGCGGCAGTCGCCATCGGTGTCTTCCTTGCCTTCAATTGCGTTAGAGCGCTTCTGCGCCTGAAATGATTTCGACCAATTCCGTCGTGATCGCGGCCTGGCGGGTGCGGTTGTACTGGATGGTCAGGCGGTTGATCATGTCGCCGGCGTTGCGGGTCGCATTGTCCATCGCCGTCATCTGCGAGCCGTAGAAGCCGGCCTGGTTCTCAAGCAAAGCCCGGTAGACCTGGACCGCAACGTTGCGCGGGATGAGGTCGGCGAGGATGTCTTCCTCGTCGGGCTCATATTCGACTGCGGCGAGCGACGCCGGACCCCCGGCCTTCTCGTCCTCGACCTTGCGCGGCGGGACCGGGATGATCTGGTCCACCGTCGGCTCCTGGACCAGGGTCGAACGGAAGTTGGCGTAGGCGAGGTGAACCACGTCGATCCCGTCGGTCACGTAGCGGTCGATGATGTCCTTGGCGATCGCCTGGGCGTCGGCGTAGGTCGGGGCCTTCATTTCGCTGGTGTCGTACTGGGCGATGATGCCCTTGGGGTAGAAGCGCTGCAGCACCGGGCGGCCCTTGCGCCCGACGATGTAGAAGAAGACCGTCTTGCCCTCGGCGACCAGCTCATCGGCCTTGCGCCGCGCGGCGCGGACGATGTTGGTGTTGAACGCCCCGGCGAGGCCGCGGTCGCTGGTCGCGACGATGATCAGATGGGTATCGTCCTTGCCCGTGCCGACCAGCAGCTTGGGGCTTTGTGGCCCCGCCGCGATCTTCGCCGCGAGCGAGGACACGACCTCGGTCATGCGGGTCGAATAGGGCCGTGCCGCCGTCGCGTTCTGCTGGGCACGGCGCAGCTTCGCCGCCGCCACCATGTTCAGCGCCTTGGTGATCTTCTGCGTCGACTTGAC
>DASRAY010000121.1:0-9901 GCA_035637935.1 Sphingomicrobium sp. | reverse complement strand
ATGCGCGTTCCATCGCTCACCCGGACCGAGCTCATCACATCCGTCCGCGGCGCGGCCGGGACCCTCGCGGGCTGGCCGTGCCAGTCCGCGCCGCACAGGAACTCGCGGGTCAGCCGGACGAACTCCCCCCACGCCGGCTCGCTCTCGAGCAGGATGTGGTTCTCGCCCTCGAGCGGGACGAAGGTCGCCCCGGGGATATGCTCGGCGAGATACTCGCCGGCCGCGAACGGGACCACCTGGTCGTCCTTCGAATGGAAGATCAGCGTCGGCACGGTGACCTGCGGCAGGAAGCTGCGGGCGTCGATCTGCGACAGGGCGCGCTGCAGCCTGACCGCATTCTCGGGCGAGGCGCTGACCCGCTGGACCTCGTTGAACCAGTCGACCTGCTCGCGCGTGCCGTTGGGAATGTAGAGAGAGGTGAAGATCTGGCGGTAGGTCGGGTGGTCCGCCCCCCAGCCGATCTCGGTCAGGGTGATCAGCGCCTCGCGCCGGGCGCGCTCGTCGGGGTCGTCGCGGACCGCCCAGCCCGCGGCATAGCCGCCGCAGATCACCAGCTTGCGGACCCGCTCGGGGTGGCGCACCGCATAAGCGATCGCGACCGACGCGCCCTGGCTGATGGCGAGCAGGTCGAAAGTTTCGAGGCCGGCACAGTCGACCACGCATTCGAGGTCGTCGACGAACGCCTCGAACGAGATTTCGGGCGTGTCCCAGTCGCTGAGGCCATTGGCCCGCTCGTCGTAGCGGATCAGCGTGTGGCCGTTGGTGAATTCGTGCAGCCAGTGCCGCCACACCGGGCTCTTCCAGTCGTGCTCGATATGGTTGAGCCAGTTGGCCGCCTTGACCAGCGGCGGGCCCTCGCCGGTAACCGAGAAAGCGAGCCGCGTGCCGTCCTTGGCGGTGCAGTAACGGACGGTCTGCTCGGGCAGGCCGCCGGCTTTCTGCTGCCGCTCCTTCTCGTCGTCCTCGAGCTTGCGCCGCCAGGTCGCCGGCGGCTCGCCATATTCGCGCTTGAAGGCGCGGGTGAAGGCCGCCTCCGAGTTGAAGCCGACCGCATAAGCGACGTTCGCGACATGCTGCTTGCCGTCGCGCAGCATGCTCGCCGCGACCCGCATCCGCCAGCGCCCGCAATAGCGCATCGGCGGCTCGCCGAGCAGCTCGACGAAGCGCTCGCCGAGCACCGTGCGCGACACGCCGGATTCGCGCGCCAGGGTCTCGATGTCGAGCTCCTCGGCATAGCGCGCATGGATGATCGCCAGCGCGCGCGACACCGCCGGATCGGCGAGGCCGCGCAGCCAGCCGCTGGCTCCCGCCGGCAGCCGGTCGAGATATTCGCGCACGGCCCGGTTGACGAACAGCTCGGCCAGCCGCGCGACCACCTCGGCCGAGGGCTGCTGCTCGGCGAGGAAGCGCATCGAGCTGTCGAGCCACTCCGCTTCGCCGCCCGAGATGTCGAGCGTGAGCATCGCCGGCAGGGCGTCGAGCAGCGGATGCTCGCTGGTCTTGGCCGGCTCGAGGAAGCCGCACCAGACCTCAGTCTTGGGCCCGTCGGTCCCGGCCGTCACGCGGTGGACGCCCTCGGTCGTGACTCGGCTGATCTCGCTCGGGTCCGCCGGACGGACCCCGCTTCGGCTCGCCAGCCGATGCGGGTCGTTGCGCGGCAGGATCGCGATCGAGCCGGCGCCGAGCACCACCGGCGCCATGCCGTCGACGTCCACCGTCAGCCGGCCGGAACGGACGTAATGATAGCTGATCAGTCTGTCGGGGACGGCGAAGAAGGGTTCGAAATGGCCGGGCGTGAACTCGGCGCTGATGCAGAAGTCGCCGCTGAATTCGCCGTCGACCACCACTCCGCCGCTGAGGCGAAGCGAGCTCAGGATATCGTCGAGAACGTCCATGGCGAGTGAGTGCCGGTACCGGGTTCCGGCGTTTCGATCAATTTATCCGGCACCGCGATCATTTCGGCAAACCGCGCCTTCACCTAAATAGGCTCCATCAAACCCGCGTGCGATTCCGACCCCGGCAAGCAGTGCTTCCGGGAACAGGAGAAGTCGCGCCCGGAAAGAGGGAAAGGAAAAACGATGTTTGGCCATAAAGGAGATGCAAATTCGCGCCGACTTGTCGCGATCTTCTTCGCGTTTGTTTCGGGCATGTCGGCCGTTTCGATGGCCGTCCTGCCGGGCGTGCACGTCTAATTCAAAATCAACCAAGGGGAATTCGACCAATGTACCATGACTTCAATTATGAAGCGACGCTCGCTTCATCGCTGCGCGCCCAGTGGCAGCTCGACGACGTGCTGCGCGAGGATCAGGATCTCGATTTCTCGCGCAACTTCATGCCGGAGAGCCTGGCTCGAACCGCGGCCGTCACGTCGCTCAACCCGTTCGAGCAGCGCATCCTCAACCAGATCAGCGCCCACCAGTATCTCACGATCTTCGGGGTCGTGGAGGAATTCATCCTCCCGTTCCTCGTCGATCATGCGCGGCCGCATTTGCTCGGCGACGACTGGCGGGTGCGCGCGATCCTCAACTTCGCGTCCGAGGAAGCCAAGCACATCCACCTGTTCAAGCGCTTCCACCGCGCCTTCGAGCGCGGCTTCCCGGTCGAATGCCAGATGATCGGCCCGTCGGAAGCGATCGGCGCCGAAGTGCTGCGCCATGATCCGCTCGCGGTCGGCCTGGTCATCCTGATGATCGAATGGATGACCCAGCAGCATTATCTCGGCTCGATCCGCGACGACGGCGACATCGACCCGCTCTTCAAGAGCCTGATGAAGCACCACTGGATGGAGGAAGCGCAGCACGCGAAGCTCGACACGCTGATCGTCGACGCGCTCGCCGAGGGCCGCACCGAGGAGCAGATCGAGAAGGCGATGGACGAATTCTTCGAGATCGGCGGCTTCCTCGACGCGGGCCTGAAGCAGCAGGCGGCGTTCAACCTCGACGCGCTCGAGAAGGTCATCGGCCGCACGGTCGAGGACCGCGAGGCGATCATCGCCCAGCAGCACCAGGCCGCGCGCTGGACCTACGTCGGCTCCGGCATGGTCCACGAGCGCTTCATCGCGACCTTGAAGACGCTGCCCGGCCGCGCCGCCGAGCGCATCGCCGAAGCCGCCCCGGTCTTCGCCTGACGCTCACCCCTCTCCTCCCCGGCAGATGCCGGGGAGGGGGACCGCCGAAGGCGGTGGAGGGGTCCTTTCACCCAAGGAGAATCACAATGTTGGATACCGTCAAGAATCGCGTCAACGGACTCGACCTCGACGCGCTCGGCGAAGTCGTCGAGGCGATCGAGGCAGACGCCCGGAAGGCCATCGTCGGCTTCGACGTCACCACCCGCTGGACCGGCCAGACGCGCAGCGAGACGATCGTCGACGGCTTCACCATGGCCGGCGAGCGCATCACCCGCAGCCACAAGATCATCGCCGACGAGCCGGGCGAATTGCTCGGCGCGGACAGCGCTCCCAACCCGCAGGAACTGCTGATGGCGGCGTTCAACGCGTGCATCACCGTCGGCTATGTTGCCGGCGCGGCGCTGAAGGGCATCACCCTCGACAGCCTCGAGATCAAGACCCGCGGCGAGCTCGACCTGCGCGGCTTCCTCGGCCTTAGCGAGGAGGTTGCACCGGGCTACGAATCGATCGCCTACGAAGTGAAGATCAAGGGCGACGGGACCCCGGCGCAGTTCGCCGAGATCCACGAGACGGTGATGAAGACCTCGCCCAACTACTTCAACATCAGCCGCCCGATCCGCGTCGAAGGGACGCTCTCGGTCGGCTGACCCTTTCCGTTACGCAGCCCATCCGCGGGACGGGCGAGTTACGGAAAATCCCGGGCGCGCGCTTCCCCTCAACCCGGCGCGCGCCCGGGACACCATTCCCCATTTTCAGGAGACAAGTTCGTGGACGTTGCAGTCATTGCCAATCCCAACCAGGCGCTGTGGGAGAAAGGCGATTTCACGCGCATCGCGCGGACCATGCGCCAGAGCGGCGCCGAGCTCGTCGCCGACCTCGCCATCGCCCCCGGCACGCAGGTTCTCGACCTCGGCTGCGGCGACGGCACCACGGCGCTGCCGATCGCCCGGCGCGGCGCCGACGTGCTCGGCGTCGACATCGCCGCAAACCTGGTCGCCGCCGGCAACGAGCGGGCGCGCGCCGCGGGCCTCACCAACCTGCGCTTCGAGCGCGGCGACGCTTCCAACCTCGGCGGCCTCGCCGACGACGCGTTCGACCTCGTCGTCAGCATCTTCGGCGCGATGTTCGCGCCGCGGCCTTTCGACGTCGCGCGCGAGATGGTCCGGGTGACCCGGCCCGGCGGGCGGATCGTCATGGGCAACTGGATCCCGGGCGACCCGACCCTGGTCGCGCAGATCCTCAGAATCAGCTCGGCCTACACCCCGCCCCCGCCCGAGGGCTTCGTCAGCCCGATGCTGTGGGGCGACGAGGGTGCGGTGCGCGAGCGCTTCGCCGCGGCCGGGATCAGCCCGTCCAAGCTCGCGTTCGAGCGCGAGACCTGGTGGTTCCGCCATCCCGGGCCGGCGTCCGAGCTGATGGACATTTTCCGCGGCTTTTACGGGCCGACCATGAACGCCTTCGAGGCCGCCGCCACGGCCGGCCGCGAGGCCGAGCTCGAAGCCGAGCTTGCGACCCTGTTCGAACTCCAGAACCGTGGCCTCGACCGAACCGAAATCCCGGCGACCTTCCTTAAGGTCACCGCCATCAAGGACGCCTAGCGATGACTCAGGAACTGCTCGAACGCACCGTCTGCGACTGGGTCCGGGCCAACCCGGGCCGCGGCGCCCGCACCCTCGATCGTTTGGCCGGCCGCGACCTGTTCAACGTCGCCAACAAGTCGACCGAGGAGGTCACCGAAGCCCTGATCCAGCTCGCCGGCCGCCTCAAGATCGCCGAAACCCGGGCGTGGTAGTCTGACGTTCCTCCCTGCGAGCGAAGCTCGTGGGGAGGGGAACCATTCAACGAAGATTGGATGGTGGAGGGGTAGAAGGCGCTGAGCGAGGCGCCAGTTACCCCTCGACCATGCTCTGCATGGTTCCCCTCCCCATCGCGACGCGACGGGGAGGAATTCTACCTCAAGCCGTCTCCGCCTCGGCGTCGACCGTCTGCTTCGACGCCGGCTGCTGCCCGCCGCCGATCGCCGAACGCTCCTCGCGCTCCGAGCCGCCGATGCTGATCTTCTTCGGCTTCATCGCCTCGGGGATCTCGCGCACCAGCTCGATCACCAGCAGGCCGTCCTTCAAGTCCGCACCGCGCACCTGGATATGGTCGGCAAGCGCGAAGCGCCGCTCGAACGAGCGGTTGGCGATCCCGCGATAGATGTAATCCGGGCCGCCCTCGCCGCTCTCCTCGCTTTTGCGGCCGGAGACGATCAGCTGGCTCTGCTGGCTGGTGATGTCGATCTCGTCGGGCCTGAACCCGGCGACCGCCAGCTCGATGCGATAGTCGTTGTCGCCGGCCTTGATCAGGTCGAACGGCGGGTAATTCTCGCCGCCGTTCCCGAAGCTCGAATTCTCGAGCATGTCGAACAGCCGGTCGAAGCCGACGGTGGAGCGCCGATAGGGCGCAAAATCGAATGCACTACGCATGGTCATGTCCTCCAATGTGAGCGACTGGCGGAGCGGACGTGCTGCGTATGGAGCCGACCGCCCCGTCGCCGGGCCCATCAGGCGCCCGGCAGCGAAAAATTTGGAACCGCCCGCGGCGATTTCAAGAGCTGTGGAAAACGCCCCGTCGCTCCCTTGCGGCGGCGACTCCCCGCCTCCTATACCCTTTCCGCAAATGGCCGATTTGTTCTCGTCTTCCGCTTCGTCCGCGACCGACAGCTACGACGCGTCCGCGATCGAGGTGCTCGAGGGGCTCGAGCCGGTCCGCCGCCGCCCCGGCATGTACATCGGCGGGACCGACGCCCGCGCCCTCCACCACCTCGCCGCCGAGGTCATCGACAATGCGATGGACGAGGCGGTCGCCGGCCACGCCAGCCGCATCGAGGTGACGCTCGACACCGGCAACCGCCTGACCGTCACCGACAACGGCCGCGGCATCCCGGTCGACCCGCACCCCAAATATCCCGGCAAGTCGGCGCTCGAAGTGATCATGACCACGCTCCACTCGGGCGGGAAGTTCGAGGGCAAGGCGTACAGCACCTCGGGCGGCCTGCACGGCGTCGGGGTCAGCGTCGTCAACGCGCTCTCGACCGAGACGGTGGTCGAGGTCGCGCGCGACAAGCAGCTCTACCGCCAGACCTTCAGCCGCGGCGTCGCGACCTCCAAGCTGGAGGAAGTCGGCGCCGCCCCCAACCGCCGCGGCACGACCGTCGCCTTCACCCCCGACCCCGAGATTTTCGGCGCCGACGCCGCCTTCAGCACCGAGCGCATCTACGCCCTCGCCCGGTCCAAGGCCTATCTCTTCGCCGGGGTCGAGATCCGCTGGCGCTGCGACCCGTCGCTCACCTCGGCCGACGTGCCGGAGACCGCCACCTTCCAGTTCCCCGGCGGCTTGGCCGACCATCTCGCCGAGCAATTGGGCGAGCGGCCGTGCGTCACCAACCAGCCGTTCGTCGGCAAGCAACCCTTCCCCCCGACCACCGACGGCGAATCCCAGGGCAGCGCCGAATGGGCGGTCGCCTGGCCGCTCTACAGCGACGGCAGCGAATCCTATTATTGCAACACCATCCCGACCCCCGACGGCGGCACCCACGAAGCGGGCCTCCGCGCCGCTTTGACCAAGGGCATCCGCGGTTTCGGCGAGCTCATCGGCAACAAGAAGGCCAAGGACATCACCGCCGACGACGTGTTCAACGGCGTCGAGCTGATGCTCTCCGTGTTCATCCGCAACCCGCACTTCCAGAGCCAGACCAAGGACCGCCTGACCAGCCTCGAGGCGGCGCGCTTCGTCGAGGCCGCGGTGCGCGACCATTTCGACCATTATCTCGCCGACAATATGGACCGCGGCCGCGCGCTGCTGGGCTCGATCGTCGAGCGGATGGAGGAGCGGCTCCGCCGCCGCGCCGAGCGCGAGGTTCAGCGCAAGACCGCGACCAGCGCGAGGAAGCTCCGCCTCCCCGGCAAGCTCACCGACTGCTCGAGCGACGACCCCGACGGCACCGAGCTGTTCATCGTCGAGGGCGACAGCGCCGGCGGCTCGGCCAAGCAGGCGCGCGACCGCAAGACCCAGGCGATCTTGCCCATCCGCGGCAAGATCCTCAACGTCGCATCCGCCACCGCCGACAAGATCCGCGCCAACCAGGAGGTCGCCGACCTCACCCTCGCGCTCGGCTGCGGCACCCGCGACAAGTTCGACGAGCGGTCCTTACGCTACGAGCGGGTGATCATCATGACCGACGCCGACGTCGACGGCGCCCACATCGCGACCCTCTTGATGACCTTCTTCTTCCAGGAGATGCCCGAACTCGTCCGCCGCGGGCACCTCTTCCTCGCCCAGCCCCCCCTCTATCGTCTCACGAGCGGCGCCAAGACCCTCTACGCCCGCGACGATGCCCACCGCGCCGAGCTCGAGGCGAGCGAGTTCAAGGGCAAGAAGGTCGAGGTCTCGCGCTTCAAGGGCCTCGGCGAAATGAACCCGTCGCAGCTCAAGGAAACCACGATGGACCCCAGGGTCCGCTCCCTGATCAAGATCACGCTTCCCTCGGCGTACGAGGACCGCCAGCCGATCAAGGACCTGGTCGAACGCCTGATGGGCCGCGACCCGGCGCCAAGGTTCGAGTTCATCCAGAACAGCGCCGCCGCAGTCGACGAAGGCACGATCGACGCGTGACCAAGCTCCTCCCCGGGACGGGGAGGGGGCCATTCCGCAAAGACGGAATGGTGGAGGGGGCCCGCCGCTGCGCGCCGGTCTGGCGCCCCGACGCCGCGCTCGCTCGCACCGCCGATAATAAACATGGGCCGAAGCGCCTCCCCGAACGTTGTCCCCTCACCATGACTGACACCCCCCAAAATGCACCGGAAGGCTCGAACGAGAGCGAGAGCCACGTCGACCAGGCGATGCTCGGTCCGACCCCCGACAACCCCTCGCTGTCCCTGAAGAAGCGCCTCAAGCGCGCCGCCTTCTTCGACCAGCGCGAACGCGACGTGGCGGCTGGCGAGGCGGTCCCGGTCGAGGCCGACGCCGGCCTTCCGGAACAGCTGGTCGAGGATATCGAGGCGCTGAACCGCGATTAGGTTGCTGGCGGGGAGCGTCGCGCTTGCTACCTCAAGTCACCTACGAAGACCGCCAGCCGATCAAGGATTTGGTCGAGCGCCTGATGGGGCGGGACCCGGCGCCCCGGTTCGAGTTTATCCAGTCGCGAGCGTCCGCGATCGAGGATGATGCGATCGATGCGTAAGGGTCACGTCAGCGTGTCCGACTCATCGACGGGAGGGAATGCTTATTCTCTCGCTTGTCGGGTGCCGTTAATCCTATCCAAACGTTCTGGCCAGCGTTCGCTAGCTTCTCGCATTAGTTCGTCCAAGTTATCTCTTTGCCATGACGCCTCGTAGGTCACGGTGACGACGTGAAGAGCACCGCTCTTCCCGACTTGACGTCCATCAATGCATTCAAGGTCTTCCGCGGCAATTTTCCGGTAGAAATGGGCGATGAGTCCATCGAAATAGAATCGGAAAATAGGCGCCGTGCGTTCTGGGCGCGTTATGTCCAAGGGCATCTCTTGGGCGATAGGCGTAAGGTTATGGACGGGGCCAAGCGTCGACAACTGAGTGAGCGTTACCGGGAAGAAGTTCATCGGGTCGGGGTTGAGCGAAAGAACCATTCGACGAAGTCGTTCCAAATTTCGTCGGCTTAGATCAACTTCCTTGAACTCGGGAAGATCACTTCCCGCCGCGCGCCACAATACGCTCAGCAGAAAAAGGCGTAATCTCCTGCCGTCCACGCCATTGATTATCCTCACTCCATAAGGCGTGCCCGGAATATTCACGATTGAACTCGGATCCAATGTCAGCATTGGCCCCCAGGAGCGCCATACCAACTTGTATTTTCGCAATTCGGTCAGCGCCCAAGTGTCCAGCGCCGTGAGCAACTTTTCGCCGTCCGCTGTTACCAGCGCGGGGTCATACCAACTATCCCAACGCTTGATCGGAGCATAATCCCGCCCTGCTTGCGCGAATGGTGTGTCGCCGACGTCGCGAGAAGTGAGCGCTTTAGGGATGATGTGCGCTTTAACAAATCGACCATGCTTGCCCGTGAGACGGCACCGACCCTGAGCAGACTTCACCCAGTGCTCTTAGGCGCTCACAGCACTTGTGTGAAAGCCATACCCTCCCGGCATTCGCGCCTTCGTGCCTTCGCGCGAAAACGACTTTCCTACAGCACCTGTGATATGTTCCAATGTGGTTCAAGGAGAACCATATGGATGAACCTGCACCACCAGCCCCAACGCCCCGCCCCTGCTCCACGCCGCACTCCGCGCCGGTCGAATGGCTGAAGGCCGCCGCAGCCGCCGCTCCGCCGGACCCGGACGCGCTGCGGGTGGCGATCGAGGTCGTGCTCGGCAGCGCCGACGCGGTCGCCGAGGTCATCGCGCGGGCGCCGCCGGCCGCTTTCCCGCTGCAGCCCGACGCCGGCCGCCACGACGGCTGGACTGGCGAGCGGATGGCGAGCTTCCTCGAGGTGCTGGCCGACACGGGGATCGTCAGCGAGGCCGCCCGGATCGCCGGGATGAGCCGCGAGGCGGCTTATGCGCTGCGCAGCCGCGATCCGGTGTTCGGCGCCGCCTGGGCCGCGGCCCAGACCCGCGCTCGGCCGGTGGTCGGCGACGGCCTGCTCGAGCGCAGCATCACCGGCACGGTCGAGCATTATTACCGCGACGGAGTGCTGGTCGGGGAACGCCGCCATTACGAGAGCTGGCTCGCGCTGGCGGTGCTGAAGCGGCTCGACAGG
>DASRAY010000120.1:0-12822 GCA_035637935.1 Sphingomicrobium sp. | reverse complement strand
CACGACCTGATCGATGCTGTGTTCGCGCTTGGCGGGGAGGACGACCTCGTTCGGCTGCTCGCGAGCGTGACGGCGCTGCAAGACTTCGTCGGCACCGACGACGGTACGAACCTTCTCGTCGCCTACAAGCGGGCGGCGAATATTTTGAAGAAAGAGAATTGGGAGGCGCCGGGCGTGTTGTCCTCGGCGGATGAGCAGGGGATTCCGCAGACCGGCGAGGAGGATCCTTTGGTGCTGGTCGACGACCCGGTGGTCGGGGAATCGATCCGCGAAATCGCGCTCGGCGAGGCCGGCGCGGACCTGCCGCAAGAGCGGGCGTTGATCGTGGCGCTCGATGCGGGCGAGCCCAAGGCGGAAGCGGCGGTCGCGGCGGAGGACTTTACCGGGGCGATGGCGGCGCTGGCGTCGCTGCGGACGCCGATCGACGCCTTCTTCGACCATGTGACGGTCAACGACCCCGACCCGGCCAAGCGCGAGCGGCGGCTGAACCTGCTGCTGCGCTTCCGCGACGCGGTGAACCGGGTGGCGGATTTCTCGAAGGTCGAGGGCTAGCTTCCCCTCCCTGCAGGGAGGGGTCCGGGGCGGGTGCTTCTGGAGCGGCTCGAGGCCGCGGAAGAAGCTCGTTCATGGGCATTGAGCCCATTCACTCGCACCCACCCCTTATACCCCTCCCTTGCAGGGAGGGGGGCTTAGGGCGTCGGCACCACGCGGTCGGGCTCGCGGTCGCGGACCGCCGCGTCGCGCAGGGAATCGCGCTCGCGCCATTCCTTTTCGCGCTCGTCGCGCTCCTGCTGGAGTTTGGCGTGCTCGCGCTGCCACGATTCACGCGTCTGGACTTCTTCCTTGTAGCGGCCCTTCCACTTGCGGCGGCCGCCGGCGGTCAGGAACATGCCGATCAGCAGGCCGAGCACGAATACGAGTCCCGCGATCACCCACAGGTTGGGGTCGTTCATGATATTGTAGGTCATGACGCATCCTTCCTTTTTCAGGAGGTTCGCGCCTTCTACGCTTGAGGACATAGTGCCGTTCCGATCCTCCCCGGAACGGGGAGGTGGCGGCCGAAGGCCGACGGAGGGGGGTTGGAGCCTGCACGCCGCCCCCTCCACCATCCTGCGGATGGTCCCCCTCCCCGGTCCGGGGAGGATCAATCAGCCGTTGATGAAGCTGTCGTGGATCGAGCAGGCGGCCGGCCCCAAGATGACGATGAACAAGGTCGGCAGGATGAACAGGATCAGCGGCACGGTCATGATCGCCGGGAGACGGGCCGCTTTCTCTTCCGCTCGCATCATGCGCTCGTTGCGGAACTCGGCCGACAGCACGCGCAGCGCCGAGGCGAGCGGGGTGCCGTATTTCTCGGTCTGGATCATGGTCGTGACGACCCCGCGGACGGCCTCGAGGTCGACGCGCGCGGCGAGGTTCTCGAACGCCTGGCGGCGCTCGTTGAGGAAGCCCAGCTCGATCGCGGTCAGGCCGAACTCATCGCCCAGCTCGGGATAGGCCTTGCCGAGCTCCTTGGCGACGCGGCCGAAGGCGGCGTCGACGGTCAGGCCGGCCTCGGCGCAGATGACCAGCAGGTCGAGCGCGTCGGGCAGGCCCTTGCGCACCGCGTGGCTGCGCTTGGTGACCTTGTTCTTGAGCCAGATGTCGGGCGCCTTGTAGCTGCCGACCAGAGTGCCGGCGACAGTCATATACTGGCGCCACCACGACCAGGCCGGGAACATGTCGAACACGTAGATGACCAGCACCGCGACGGTGCCCAGCACCAGCGGCATGACGAAGCGCGCGGCGATGATGAAGAAGGCGAGGTCCTTGGCGCGGATGCCGGCCTGCATCAGCTTCTGCTGCGTCTTCTTGATCTGGTCGTCCTGGAGCATCTTGAAGCTCGACAGGATCGAGCGGACCCGGTCCGCCGCCTCGTTGCGGTTGGTCAGCTTGCGCCGCTTGTTGGTCGAAGCGACGATGCCGGCCTTCAATTGCTCGCGGCGCTCGTTCAGCGCCTTGACGCGCCGCGCCATCGGGTCCTTGACCGTGGTCGCGGCATAGATTGCGGTGAGCACGGCCATGGTCGCGACCGCACTCAGGATCGTTGCGATCCAGATGACGTCGAACCCGAGAATGGTAGGGCCAGCGGTCGGCACGGAATCCATGATCGTCAGCCCCCCTTAGATCTCGAAGTTGACCATCTTGGCCATGATGAACGCGCCGATGCTCATCCACACCAGCCCGCCGAGGCCGGCGACCATCAGCCGCTGGTCGTCGAAAAAGCCGTGCATGTAATTCGGGTTGATGAACCAGACGAGCGTGAACACCACGAACGGCAGCGAGCCGACGATCCACGCCGAGGCCTTGGATTCCGAGCTCATGGCGCGGATCTTGAGCTTCATCTGGGCGCGCTTGCGCAGCACGTCGGCCAGGTTCGACAGGGTCTCGGCGAGGTTGCCGCCGGTCTCGCGCTGGATCGCCAGGGTGATGACGAAGAACTGGAACTCCGCAGTGCCGAGCCGGTCGGCGGTGTCCTGCAGCGCCGCTTCCATCGTCCGGCCGATCTTCATCTTGTCGGCGACCATCCGGAACTCGAGCCCGACCGGCCCCGAGATTTCGCTCGCGACGACGCCCAGCGTCTCGGTGATCGGCAGGCCCGAGCGAAGTCCGCGGACCATCAGCTCGATCGCGTCCGGGAAGTTCGAGTTGAACTGCTTGATCCGGCGCTGGATCATCTTGCCGATGAAAAAGTGCGGCCCGCCGACCCCGAAGAACAGGCCGAGCAGGAGCGACAGCAGGAACGGCGCCCCGCGCAGCATCAAGGCGGCGGCGATGAACAGGCCGATGCCGAGGCAGATCGTGGCATATTTGCCGAGCGTAATGTCCTTGCCGGTCATCTCGAGCCGCTTGCGCAGCAGGGCCGGCTTGGGGATCAGGGTCGAGGCATAGCTTTCGATCATGCCCGCGCGCTGCGCCATGAGCTTGCGGATCTGGGCCTGGGCGCTGCCGGCGATGATGTCGCCGTGGCGCTCCTTGACCAGCTCGACGCGGCGCTTGAGCGCCTTGGACGCCGACGGCCCGCGCATCGCGAAATACGCCATCGCGAGCGTTCCGGCGCCGCCGATCAGGATGATCCACAGAAGCATTCGTGTCGCCTCTCAACTCGGGGCCGGGACGAGCCCGGCCCGTACGATCGTTACGCCGCCTTGGCCTCCTTGGGCTTCGACAGCATCGACTTCAGATTGTCGACGAGGCCCTTGGCGCTCGCCGCACCCTTGGACTCGGTGGCGACGCCTTCCTCGCTGGCGTGGCTCAAGACCATCGACGACAGCTGGGTGAACGGCGCGGCCATCTTGCCGCTGGCGACTTCGGCCATCGGCTTGCCGAGCTTCGCGGCCTGGGCGGCGAGCTTGCCGTCGACCGGGAAGACGACGTCCACCGGACGCTCGATCGATTGCTCGAAGTCCTTGCGGCTGATCTCCAGCGCGCCGCCCGAGGGCACGCGGTTGGCGACCACGATGACCTTGGTCTGCGGCGCGTTCGACTTGAGCCAGGCAAGGATGCGGATGGTGTCGCGGGTCGCGGCCAGGGTCAGCTCCGAGGCGACGATCGCGACATGCGCGTCGTGGACCAGGTGCGGATACTGAATCAGCATGTGCCGCGGCAGGTCGAGCACCGTCGATTCGAACGCGTTGCGCATCTCTTCCTGAAGCTGGAAGAAGGCCGTCCCGTCGGTCACCAGCGGCTGGTGGATCGGCGCTTCGGCCGACAGCACCGACAGCCGCTCGTTGGCGCGAACCATGGCGCGCTCGATGAACAGACCGTCGATGCGGCTCGGATTCTCGATCGCGTCGGTAAGGCCGCGACCGGGCTCGAGGTCGAGCGCCAGGGCGCCGGTGCCGAAGTGGACGTCGAGGTCGAGGAGGGCGGTCGTGCGCCGCGCCTTCTCACCGAGCAGCCAGGCGAGCGACGTCGCGATGGTCGACGCGCCGACCCCGCCGCGAACCCCGATCACCGCCGCCATCACGTGCGGCTTGTCGACCTGGGCTTCGCCGCGCGGGCCCGACAGGATCGTCTGGGCATGCGCAAAGGTGTCGCGCAGATGGTCGACCGTGAACGGCTTCAGCAGATAGTCGTGGATGCCGCTGGCCACGAGGTCGCGATACAGGCGTACGTCGTTGACGGTGCCGGCCGCGATCACGATCGTGCCCGGCTCGCACACTTCCGCGAGCGCGTTGATGTCGTTGAGCGGGTCGGCGGACTCGCTCAGGTCCACGAACAGGATGTTCGGGCTGGCCGAGACCGAGAGCGACTGGACCGCGTTGCGCAGGCCGCCCTTGTTGACCTTCTCCGGCGACCAGCCGTGCTCGACCGCGACCGGCCGAAGCATGTCGGCGGTGGCGTCGTCGCAGACGAAGGCCGTGAACGGATCGCGGAGGCCCGCGCGTGCCTGGAAGGGAGCGTTCATTTACCTATTCCCCGAAGTGGTGGTGACGGCATCATCGGGCCGCTTGAACGGACGCCTGACCTGGCCCTCGAGAACCCCGGTGAGCGGCCAGCTGCGATAGAGCAGGATGGCCTTGGCCCCGGTCGAAGCATCGATCGCCGACGGGCCTTCGCGGCCGTACACCAGGTCCTGCGGGTTCGCGACCTGCATCGCCAGGTTCGCGTTCACGCCGCACCCGAGGTTCGACAGCGAGCGATTCTCGAAATTGGGCTGCGCCGCGGTGCGCCAGTTGGGGCACCCCGGGACCTCCGCCGTGTGGCGCGCGACGACGACGCGGATCGAATCCGGGCCGACCGCACCGACCGTGATCGGGCTGCCGTGCGCGACGAACATGCCATACTGGCCGGCGACGTTCGCGACCTCCCGCTGGGCGGCGGGCGCGTAATTGCCGTCGATATAGATGGTGTCGCCGTAGCCGAGCCCGAGCGTCTGGAACCAGGCGTCGAGCCGCTCCGCTTCGCGCGGGGCGAGCGTCCCGCCGGGCGCCGCGACGTCGATCACGTAATTGGTGGTGGTGACCACCGGAACGTTCGCCGGCGCGACTCCGCGGTCGGGCAGATCGCGCGCGCCGGTGGTCGAGCAGCCCGCCAGTGCGGTGCCGAGGGCGATTAGGACGAGTTTCGAACGCATCGTCATGTCCTTCCTGAAAAGACCGCGGCTCACGACTTGAACCCTGGAGCGGGCACCGCGATCGCCTGCGGCGGGCGCACGCCGCTCACCCCTTTGAAGGTCTGGCCCTCGAGGTTGATCTCGGCGTCAGTCGGGGCCCGGTAGCCGTCGGCCGGAGTGACCAGCTGACGCGACACCGGACGCACCAGGTACGGCGTTACGATGATCACCAGCTCCGACTCGTCGCGCTTGAAGCTGGTCGAACGGAACAGCATGCCGAGGATCGGCAGGTCGCCGAGGAACGGCGCCTTGTTGATGCTGTTGGTGTTGGTGTTCTTGAGCAGGCCGGCGATCATGAACGACTGGCCCGAACCGAGCTCGACCGTCGTTTCGGCGCGGCGCGTGATCAGCGCCGGAACCTGGACGTCGCCGAGCTTGATCGCGCCCGAGTCGCTAAGCTCGCTGACTTCGGGCCGGACGCGCATCGAGATCCGGCCGTCGGCGAGGACGATCGGAGTGAAGGCGAGGCCGACCCCGAACTGCTTATATTCGATCGCGACCGAGCCGAGGCCCTGCGAGACCGGGATCGGGAATTCGCCGCCGGCGAGGAAGCTGGCGGTTTCGCCCGACAGCGCCGTCAGGTTCGGCTCGGCGAGGATCGTGATCAAACCGTCGGTCTGCGCCAGGTCGAGCGAGCTGATGAGGTCGAGCCCGAACAGCTTGCCGCTCGCCGAGATGGTCGAGCCGATCGTGCTGCGGATGACCTGGCCGGCCTGGTCGCTGGTTTGGCCCGGCGAGGGCAGGAAGATGCCCTCACCCTGGGCGAGACCGAAGCGGAAGCCGCTGGTCGAATCGTTGGCGAGGAGGTTGACGCCGACCTTCTTGAGCAGCGAGCGATTGACCTCGGCGATGCGGACCTTGAGCGTCACCTGGAGCGGCACCGCGGTCTTCAGCCGGTTGACCGGGACGATCTTGAGCGGCTCGCCTTCCTTGATCCCGGTGTTGAGCAGCGAGCGGACCAGGGCCTCGGCCTGGGTCGCGTCCTCGGGCGAGGCGACGGTGCCGTTGATCACCGCCATCTGGCCGACCAGCGTCACGTTCATGTTCGCGTCCGGGATCGCCTGGTGCAGCGCCTCGTTGACCGAGCTGTTGTTCTGGTTGACCTGGACCGTCGCGCCGTAGACGACCGAGCCGTCGGCGGCGGTCGCGATGACCGTGGCCTGGCCGAACGCCTTGCCGAACACGTTGATCTGCCTGGGACCGTTGACATAGATGTCGGCGATGTCCGGAGCTGAGGTCCACACGCTGGACACCGAGCGCGGCAGATTGATCATCTGGCCTTCGCCGACGTTGAGCAGCACCTGGCGCGAGGGCTTGTAGGTGCTCGACACGGGCTGGGCCAGCGCCGGAGCGGCCGCGGCCACCGTGCCGAGGCCGACGGCCAGGGCGACGAACGCGGTGCCGAGACGTGCCCGGCAGCTGTTGTTGCGAGTCTTCATGTTAGCGAACTCCCACCGGAACGACGGTGACTGTATTGCCGCGCGCGACGCGAACGGCGGGGCCGGTGACCGGCATGCCGGGCTGGCCCGCGAGAGCCGAGCCGAGCGCGCTGCCGAACCCCTTCATGGCAGCGGCGGCGCGATCTTCGGGACGGCCCGGGACGGTGCGGCGCTGGAAGCGCGACACGTCGCCGCCGGTCGTGAAGGTCGTGTTGCTGTCGAGCGGCCGGTTGGCGACCGCCAGCAGCATCTGGCGCTCCTGCGACGGGTTGGTGCCCGCCGGGACCTTGACGTCGCCGGCCGCGACCGCCCGCTCGAGCTCGGCGGTATTGTCCGCGATCGAGCGCAGCGACAGCGACAGCGTGCCCATGCTCTGCGCGACCGAGATTTTCTCTGCGATGCGCGGCGTGACCTCGAGCGTGACGTTGGCGAAGGTCTTGACCTCGGTCTTGCCGTCCTCGCCCTTGCTGTCGATCCGCTGGTCGGTGGCGAGCACCCGCAGGTTGCGCACGATCGTCTCGGACACCTTGAGCGCCGGGCCGTCACCACCACCCTGAACCTGCTGGGTCAGCACCATGTCGACATGGTCGCCCGGGAAGACGAAGCCGGCGACGCCGGTCGACGCGTTGACCGGAACGGTGATGGCGCGCATGCCCGGGCCGAGCGCCGCGGCGAGGAAGCCGCGGTCCTTCGGGCCGACGAGCGCGCCCCGAGTGACCGGCTGGCCGGCCGTGATCGGATAGCGCACCACGGTGCCGAGCATCCTCTGCCCGTCGGCGTCCGGCTGCCCCTCGGTATAATAGGCGCTCTGCATGAGCTCCTTCGGCCAGGGCTGCCAGGTCAGCGCTTCGGGATCGATGATCGTGCCCGCCGGGAGCGCCTTCTTGGCGACCATGACCTTCGGGCCGAGCGGGACCGCGGGCGCAGCAGCAGCCTGCTGGGCGCCGGCTCCGGCAAACATGTTCTTGGCCATGACCGCGGTGATCACCGCAATGACCAAAGCTCCAACGAGCAGAGCAAGCTTCTTGACGTCCATGGCGTGATCGCCTCCCCTTTGAGGGCTCCCCGTACGCCCTCACAAATCAGGCAAATTGGTTAAGAAACCGTTGGGTGAGAATTGCGAGGCCGCCGAATGCGATGGCGACCCCGTACGGAACTTCCGGACGGCCCTCCCGGCGCTTGGTGCGGTGCCAGGCGAGAACGCCCAAAGTCAGCACTCCGCCAGCGAGCGAGGTCAGGACCAGAAACTTGATTGTTGATTGAGGTGAAAACCACAGCGCAAGCGCGGCCGCGAGCTTGACGTCCCCGCCGCCCATCATGCCGGCGTAGAAGGCGCCGGCGAAGACGACGAACACCGCGGCGCCGACCGCGAGCTGCAGTCCGACCTCGGGCCACAGCGGCAGCGCGACCGACAGCCAGTAGAGCGGCGCGAGCAGGGCGACCGTGAGGTTGAGCTTGTTGGAAATGGTAAAGGTGCGCACGTCGATCGCCGCGGCGATCACCAGGATCGCCGCCAGCCCGACGAGGAGCATTTGGGTAAACGCACCATTGATCATGGCCCGAACCCCTAGACGGCGCGGCTTTCGAATTCGTAACCGGGGCTGCAAATGACCGACTTCGACATCGTCATCGTCGGCGGCGGGATCGCCGGCGCGAGCCTCGGGGCGGAGGTCGCCGGCAAGCGGCGGACGCTGATCATCGAAGCCGAAGAGCATTGCGGCTATCATTCCACGGGCCGGTCCGCGGCCTTTTGGCTCGAAAGCTATGGGGGGCCAAAAGTCGCGTTGCTGAGCGGGGCATCACGGAGCTTTCTTGCCGAGCCCCCGCCGGATTTCGCCGAATCGGGCTTTCTCCACACGCGCGGGGACGTGCATGTGTCCGACGGGGACTGGCCGGAAGTGCCCGATGGCATCCTCGCTCGGCGGCTGGACCGCGACGAGCTCGAGCGGCTGGTCCCGGGGATCCGGCCGCGCTGGACGAAGGCGCTGTTCGAGCCCGGTTGCGCCGACATCGACGTTGCCGGGCTTCACGCGGCCTACCTGCGGCGGTTCAAGCGGCGCGGAGGCACGGTGGCGACGGCCGCGCGGCTCGAGCGCGTCGACGTCCGCGACGGCCGGTGGATCGTGACTCTTGCCGACGGCTCGACGATCGGCGCCTCGGCGATCGTCAATGCGGCCGGAGCCTGGGCCGACCCGGTTGCTCGGGCCTGCGGAGTCGAGCCGCTGGGGATCGCCCCCAAGCGCCGCACCATGGTCCAGCTGCGAGTCGGCCGCTCGGGGCTCAAGGACATGCCGCTGGTCGATGACGCGGGCGGCACCTTCTACTTCAAGGGCGAGGGCGAGTGCTCGATCTGGCTCAGCCCGCACGACGAGATCGCGACCGAGCCGTGCGACGCGGCGCCCGAGGAGATGGACGTCGCGACCGCGATCGACCGGTTCGAGCAGGTGGTCGACTGGCCGATCGAGCGGGTCGAGCGCAGCTGGGCGGGCTTGAGGTCGTTCGCGCCCGACCGGCTGCCGGTCTACGGCTTCGATACGCGCGCGCGCGGGTTCTTCTGGTGTGCGGGGCAGGGCGGCTTCGGGATCCAGACCGCGCCGGCGGCGGCCAGGCTCGCCTCTGCGCTGGTGCTGAGCGAGGAGCCGGACCCGATGGTTGCGCACATCGACCCGGCCATCTTCTCGCCGGCGCGGTTCGAGCGAGACGAACAGGCTCGCTCATCCTGAGCGAAGTCGAAGGGCGCTGCTCCAACGCTGGTGCCAACGCCCTTCGACTACGCGTTTCGCGTTCCGCTCAGGACGAGCGGGGAATGGGCAAGGCTAGAGCCGGTGGTGCTTGCGCTGTTCGTCGGCCTCGGCGCAGGCGAGGGCGTCGACCCGGTCGTTCTCGGGATGGCCGCTGTGCCCCTTGACCCAGTGCCATTCGATCCGGTGCGGCTCTGACGCGGCGACCAGCTCCTGCCACAGCTCGGCATTCTTGACCGGCTTCTTGTCCGACGTGCGCCAGCCGTTCTGGCGCCATTTGTGGATCCAGCGGGTGATCCCGTCCTTGACGTAGACGCTGTCGGTGTGGAGCGCGACGCGGCACGGTCGCTTCAGCGCCTGGAGCGCGCGAATCGCGGCGAGCAATTCCATTCGGTTGTTGGTGGTCAGCGCCTCGCCGCCGAAAATTTCCTTCTCCTTGCCGCCCATGCGCAGCAGCGCCGCCCAGCCGCCCGGACCAGGGTTGCCCCGGCATGCCCCGTCGGTGAAGATGTCGACCTCCGACAGCTCCGGCACTAGGCGACCAATTCCCGCGGCAGCTTGAACACCATGCGCTCGGGGCTGTGGTCGGCCTGCTCCTCGGTCACCGCGAAGCGCGCGCGCAGCGCGTCGACGACCTCGCGGACCAGCAGCTCGGGCGCCGACGCGCCGGCCGTCACTCCGACGGTTTGCGGAGTCCCGAGCCACTCCCAGTCGATGTTCCCGGCGCGCTCGATCAGCCGCGCCGGCGCCCCCATCCGCTCGGCGACCTCGGCCAGGCGCAGCGAGTTGCTGCTGTTGGGCGCGCCGATCACCAGCATCCGGTCGCATTCCGGAGCGATCGCCTTGACCGCCGCCTGGCGGTTCGACGTCGCATAGCAAATGTCCTCGCTGCGCGGCGCGCGGATCGCCGGGAAGCGAACCTTCAGCGCCGCGACGATCGCCGCGGTGTCGTCGACCGACAGCGTGGTCTGGGTCAGGAAAGCAAGGTTCGCGGCGTCCGGCACGTCGAGCTCGGCGACGTCGGCGACGGTTTCAACCAGGGTCATCGACCCGGCCGGGACCTGGCCGAAGGTGCCGATTACCTCCGGATGGCCGGCATGGCCGATGAACAGGATGTGCTTGCCCTCGGCGATCAGCCGCTCGGCCTGGCGGTGGACTTTGGACACCAGCGGGCAGGTCGCATCGACATAGCTGAGGCCGCGGTCCTGCGCCTGGGCGGGCACCGACTTTGGAACGCCGTGGGCCGAGAACACCACCGGCCGGTCATCCGGGACCTCGTCGAGCTCGTCGACGAACACCGCGCCGAGCTGGCGCAGGCGGTCGACGACGAAGCGGTTGTGGACGATCTCGTGGCGGACATAGACCGGCGCCCCGAACCGCTCGAGCGCGAGCTCGACGATCTGGATCGCGCGGTCGACTCCCGCGCAAAAGCCGCGCGGGGCGGCGATCAGGACTCGCAGCGCGGGCTTGGCGGGTTTCAGTTCATCCACAGTGCAGGCCATGTAAGGCATCGCTTGCAGCCATAGAAGGGGCTTGCCATAGAACGCCGCCACACCTTTTCGCCTTCGTAAGGACCGCCCGTGAAGCTTCGCATTGCCGCATTTGCCATTCTGACGCTTCTCGCCGGCTGCCGGCATTCCGGTGACCTGACGGCGGAGAACGGGGGCGGCGTCTACGCGGTGCGCTCGGCCTGCCCGCTGGTCGGCGTGCCCGCCGGGACCGGCGACATCACCACCTTCAACCCGCCGAGCAGCAGCGATTCGCGGGCGATCGACGTGACCGCGACGATCACCGACCTCCGCGCGACCTGCCAGGACGCCGGCGCCGACGTCGTCTCGACGGCGACCTTCACGGTGGTTGCGCTGCGCCGCGATCCCGGACCGGCGCGTCAGGTCGTGTTGCCCTATTTCGACGTGGCGCTGCGCGGCGGCGGGATGGTCGTCGCGAAGCGGGTGGGCTCGCTCGTGCTGAACTTCCCGGCCGGAAGCGTCCATGCGTGGACCCGCAGTCAGGCGACGGTGCGGGTCAACCGCGCGGCCGCGACGCTGCCCGCCAGCGTGCGCCGGATCCTGACCCAGCCGCGGCGGGCGGGTGAAGCCGAGGCGGCGACCGACCCGCTGGCCGATCCGTCGATCCGCAACGCCGTGGCCAACGCCACGTTCGAGCATCTGGTCGGGTTCCAGATGACCCAGGACCAGCTCAAGTATAACGCGACCCGCTAGGACTTCGCCGCAACGTCGTTGACTCGCGCGCGCGGGGCCGCCAAGGCCCGCGCGTCGCCGGCAGCGCAAGCTTCCGGAAAGGCCGCGCGGGAGAGCGTGACTTAGGTCGCCGCCGAAGGAGCAACCGCCCCCGGAATCTCTCAGGCAGAAGGACCGCGCGCGCCTGACAGTCTGGAAAGTGCCTGCGGACGCGGGCCGCCGAAGGGGCAAAGCTCTCAGGCGCAGCGACAGACGGGGGCGATGCCGAACCATATCGGGGCGGGCATCGCTATGTCGCGGAGAGCTTGAATGGATCAAAACGGCCAGGGTTCGGAAGCGCTCGACACGCTCCCCCTCGATTCGTGGCATCGCGCGAAGGGCGCGCGGATGGTGCCGTTCGCCGGCTACCAGATGCCGGTCCAATATGAAGGCATCATCGCCGAGCATCTCTGGACCCGCGAGAATGCCGGGCTGTTCGACGTCAGCCACATGGGCCAGCTGCTGATCCACGGCCGCGGCGCCGACAAGGCGCTCGAGGCGCTGCTCCCCGGCGACCTCCAGGCGCTGGCCGACATGAAGCTCAAATATTCGCTGCTGCTCGATGACGAGGGCGGGATCATCGACGATTTGATGGTCACCCGCCGCGGCGAGGATTTCTACGTGGTCGTCAACGGCGCGACGAAGCACGGCGACATCCGCGAGCTCGAGCGGCGGCTGCCGCGCGCGGTGGTGGTCGATCATATGAAGGAGCAGGCGCTGCTCGCGCTCCAGGGGCCGCGCGCCGCGGAGGTGCTCGAGACCATCGTCCCCGGCGTCGGCGAGCTGAGCTTCATGGAAGGCCGCGCCTTCCAGTGGGCCGACCAACCGCTGTGGATCAGCCGCTCGGGCTATACCGGCGAGGATGGCTTCGAGATTTCCGTCCCCGGGACCGCCGCCGAAGCGCTGGCCGAGGCGCTGGCCGCGCATGAGGCGGTCAAGCCGATCGGGCTCGGCGCGCGCGATTCGCTGCGGCTCGAGGCCGGCCTGCCGCTCTACGGCCACGATCTCGATTTGCAGACGACGCCGGTCATGGCCGGCCTCAATTTCGCGATCAACAAGCGCCGCCGCGGCGAAGGCGGATTCGCCGGGGCGATGCGCATCCTTGCCGAGCTGGAAAACGGGCCGGCGCAGAAGCGCGTCGGCTTCGACGTCGCCGGCCGCCAACCTGTGCGCGAAGGCGCGATCGTGCTCGACGACGACGGCAATGAGGTCGGCAAGATTACCAGCGGCGGCTTCTCGCCGTC
>DASRAY010000119.1:0-13952 GCA_035637935.1 Sphingomicrobium sp. | reverse complement strand
CGGCCGGTGTTCAAGCGCTTCTTCTGGCTGCTGGTCGCCGACGTCATCGTCCTCGGCTACGTCGGCGGCGCCGAAATCAACCCGTTCAACATCGCGCTCGGCCAGATCGCGGCGGCCTACTATTTCCTCCACTTCCTGGTGATCCTGCCGATCGTATCGGCGTTCGAGACGCCCGATCCCCTGCCCAATTCGATCAGCGAATCGGTGCTTCACGGCGAGGCTTCGGAAGCGGCACCGGCAGGTCAGGGCAAGCCGCGCCGCGGATCCGTGGCGACGGCTGGTTAAAGGGGCAGGCGCAGACATGATCCGGGTCATCAGTTTCGTTGTCGGAGTCGTCTTCGCGGGCGTCCTGCTGATCGCCATGATCGGCAACCTTTCGACCTATTTCACCAGCCCGCCGGCGCCGCTCCCGGCGGAGGAGTTCCACAAGGAGCCGAAGAATCTCGCGCTGGCCAGCGATGGGCCTTTCGGCAGCTTCAAGCATAACCAGGCGCAGCTGCAGCGCGGCTTCCAGGTCTATTCAGAAGTCTGTTCGGCCTGCCACAGCCTGAAGCTCGCCTCGTTCCGCGAGCTCAAGGGGCTCGGCTACAACGAGGCCGAGATCAAGAAGATCGCGTCCGACTGGAAGACCGAGGTCCCGTCGATCAACCCCGACACGGGCGAGCCGGCGACGCGCAAGGCGCTGCCGTCCGACACCTTCCCGGCGCCGTTCCCGAACGAGACCGCGGCACGGGCCGCGAACAACAATGCGCTGCCGCCCGACCTGACGCTGATCACCAAGGCGCGCGAGGGCGGGGCCGCTTATGTCTATTCGCTCCTCACCGGCTACCAGAACCAGCCGGCCGAGCTCCTGCATGAATTCCCGGACGCCAAGACCCCGCCGGGGCTGCACTACAACCCCTATTTCGCGAACCTCAACATCGCCATGCCGCCGCCGCTGACCAGCGACGGGCAGGTGACCTATGCCGACGGCACCAAGCCGACCGTCGACCAGATGGCGAAGGATGTCGCCGCCTTCCTCGTCTGGGCGGGCGAGCCAAACCTCGGCAACCGTCACGCCGCCGGGCTCGCGGTGGTCGTATTCCTGCTGTTCGCGTCGGTGCTGGCCTATCTCGCCTACCGCCAGATCTGGCACGAGGCGAAGCGCGTGGTGCGGGTGACCGGGCCGCTCGACCCCGAGAACCAGGCCAAGACCGCCCGCGCCAAGGCCAAGGCGAAGATCGCCGGCTAGGTTCAGCCGCGGTTCACGCGGCCGGGCGTCATCGCAGATGAGTTCCCTCCGGTGTTTTGGAGACTCGACATGCGCGTCCTTAATCTGCGCCTCGCCGCTGTGGCGTTAATCAGCGGCATCAGCCTCGCCGGCTGCGGCTACAACGGCCTCTACGGCGGCCTCGGCACCGGCTACGGCAATTACGGCTACGGCAGCTACGGCTACGGCTCGCCCTACGGCGGTTACGGCTACGGCTCGCCCTACGGCGGTTATGGCTACGGCTATGGGTCGCCCTATGGCGGCTACGGCTACGGCAATCCCTACGGCGGGTTCGGCGATTACCTCGGCTATGGCTACGGCGGCTATCCGTACGGCTGGTACAACGGTTATTATTATCCGGGCAGCGGCTATTACGTGTACGACCGCAACCACCATCGCCGCCAGATTACCGACGCCGAGCGGCAATATTGGCGGGACAAGTTCAACCGCATGACCAACGGCACAAACTCCACGACGGGCGTCCGTACGTCGAGCATGACGCCGCGCGAGAATTGGAGCGGCTTCAAGCGGATCCGCACGCGCAGCGTCGACTCGACCAGCTCGTCGACGACGTCGCGCGGCTCGGACCGCGGTTACTGGCGTCACGGCGGCAACTCGTCGTCCTCGTCGCAGAGTTCGTCGAGCTCGAACGATTCGAGCAGCCGATCGAACGACTTCTGGCGCCGGCACGCGCCGAAGAACAAAGACTAAGGGTCCTTAGGCGGCGGTCGGCTCCGTCGGCCGCCGCCGGATCAACACGATCGAAGTGAAGCGCATCACCGGGGCGCCGTCCTGGTTGGTGACGGTCGTCTCGGTGCGGAACGAGCCGAGCTCGGGCTTCGAGCGCGACGGCGTCTTGTCGATGATCTTGCCGCGGACGCGCAGCGTGTCGCCGGGATAGACCGGTTTCAGCCAGCGCAATTCGTCGATCCCGGGCGAGCCGAGGCCCGCCTGCTCCTCGCCGACGACCTTGCGGGCGATCACCGCCATGGTCATCGCCGCGGTGTGCCACCCGCTCGCGCAGAGCCGGCCGAAGTGGGTGTTGGCGGCACCCTCGTCGGACAGGTGGAACGGCTGCGGGTCGTACTTGCGGGCGAACTCGAGCACTTCCTCGCGGGTCACCGCATAGGAACCGAAGTCGGTCTCGGCGCCGACTTCCAGATCTTCGAAATATCTCATGCGCCGTCATTGCGAGGAGCAGGGCGACGAAGCAATCCAGTTGTGCGCGCCGCGACATTGCTTCCCCGGGGCTCAAGGGCGGGGTCGCAATGACGGAATCGAGACGCTAGGCTCTTCCCGTGGCGACGCAGGCACCCGTGACCGGCCGATGGCATCCGCGCCTGATCGAGGCGGCGATGGCGATGAACGAGAACCGGCTCGACGTCGCCGAGCGGCTGCTGAAGCCGCACCTCAAGGAAGACCCGTTCGACGTCTCGGCGATCCGCATGCTGGGCGAGCTCGCCGCGCGGATCGGGCGCTGGCGCGACAGCGAGCACCTGCTGCGCCGGGCGATCGAGCTGGCGCCGGGCTGGACCGCGCCCAAGGCCAACCTCGCCCTGATCCTGGGGCGGACGGGCCGCCCGGCGGAAGCCATGGAATTGCTCGAGGACGTGTTCGCGCTCGAGCCGGACGAGATCGGCCACTGGAACCTCAAGGCAGCGACCCTCGGCCGCCTCGGCGACTTCGACCAGGCGATCGGACTCTACGAGGAGGTGCTGGAGCGGACCCCGAGGCAGGCGCGGGTGTGGCTTAGCTACGGCCACATGCTGAAGACCGTCGGCCGGCTGGACGAAGGCATCGACGCCTATCGCAAGGCGATCGAGGTCAAGCCGACGCTGGGCGAAGCCTGGTGGAGCCTCGCGAATTTGAAGACGGTGAAGTTCACCGACGCCGACGTGGCGGCGATGAAACAGGCGGTGCAGGCGCCCGACCTTGGCGACGAGGACCGCTTCCATCTCGATTTCGCGCTCGGCAAGGCAATGCACGACGCCGGGCGGATCGACGACGCCTTCCGTCATTATTCGGAGGCCAACGCGCTGCGCCTCAAGAGCCAGCCGTACGACCGCGACAAGATCAGCCAGACGGTCGACCGGTGCATCGCGCTGTTCACCGCGGAAGCGTTCGCCGAGCGGGCAGGTGGCTGCGACGCGCCGGACCCGATCTTCATCGTCGGCATGCCGCGCGCCGGATCGACCTTGATCGAGCAGATCCTAGCCTCCCACAGCCTGGTCGAGGGCACGTCGGAGCTGCCCGACATTCCCGCGCTGGCGCGGACCGTCGGGCCCTATCCCAAGGGGATGCTCGACCTCACGGAAGAGCGGCGGCGCGAGCTTGGCGAGGACTATCTCAAGCGCGCCGGGGTGCAGCGCCGCACCGACCGGCCCTATTTTATCGACAAGCTGCCCAACAACTGGCTGTTTGTGCCATTCATCCAGCTGATCCTGCCCCGAGCCAAGATCGTCGACGCCCGCCGCCACCCGCTCGCCTGCTGCCTGTCCAATTTCCGCCAGCATTTCGCGCGCGGCCAGCCGTTCACTTACGGCCTCGACTATGTCGGCCATTATTATGCCGATTACGTGCGGCTGATGGCCCACGTCGACGCGGTCCTGCCAAACTATGTCCATCGCGTGATCTACGAGCGAATGGTCGACGACACCGAGCGCCAGGTCCGCGCGCTGCTCGACCATGTCGGGCTCGAGTTCGAGCCGGCCTGCCTCGAATTCTACAAGACCGACCGCGCGGTGCGCACCGCGAGCTCGGAGCAGGTGCGCCAGCCGATCTATCGCGACGCGACCGACGAATGGCGGCCGTACGAGTCGCATCTCGGCCCGCTCAAGGCCGCGCTGGGCGAGGTCCTCGACGCCTATCCCGAGGCGCCCGCGTCATTCACGCAACGCTAGGTCGATAATCGTCACGCGTCCGTCATAGTTGCCGTTGACAAGCGCGCTGCGCTCTGTCGCTATGTGGCCACATAGCGAATGGGGGCATTCGATGAACGACCGCACGTTCCGCTCAGCTCTGCTCGGGCTACTCGCATCCACAGCGCTCGCGACGCCGGCCTTCGCACAAACTCCGCCAGTGACCGGAACGGCGCCCGCGCCCGCGCCTGCCGCCGAGGGCGCCGACCAGAGCGAAATCATCATCACCGCGACCAAGCGCGAGGAGAATCTCCAGAACGTCCCGATCAGCGTCCAGGCGATCGGCACCAAGCGGCTCGACCAGCTCAACATCTCCAACTTCGAGCAGTACACCAAGCAGCTGCCGTCGGTCAGCTTCCAGTCGGCCCAGCCGGGCGTCACCGTGGTCTACATGCGCGGCGTCGCGACCGGCGGCGACGGCAACCACTCGGGCTCGTTGCCGTCGGTCGGCTCGTACCTCGACGAGCAGCCGGTGACGACGATCGGCGGCACGCTCGACGTCCACATCTACGACATCGCCCGGATCGAGAGCCTCGCCGGGCCGCAGGGCACGCTCTACGGCGCCTCGAGCGAAGCGGGCACCATCCGGATCATCACCAACAAGCCCGAGCTTGGGGTCACCACCGGCCGCGTCGACGCCGAGGTCAACCGCGTCGGCCACGGCGGCGACATCGGCGGCAAGCTCGAGGGCATGATCAACGTGCCCGTCGCCGACCGCATCGCGCTCCGCGGAGTCGCCTTCTGGCAGCATGACGCCGGCTTCATCGACAACATCCACGGCGAGCGGACTTATTACATCTTCAACGACAGCGTACCGGACGTCACCGTGACCAACACCGGGCTCGAGAAGAAGAATTTCAACGACCTGACGACCTACGGCGGCCGCGCCGCGCTGAAAGTCGACCTCAACGACAATTGGACCGCCACTCCAACCTTCATGTACCAGCACATGAAGGCCAACGGAGTCTTCTTCTTCGATCCCGCCCTCGACGACGGCGCGTACAAGATCGACCGCTTCCGCGACGACGTGCGCAAGGACAAGTTCTGGCAGGCGGCGCTGACCATCCAGGGCAAGATCGCCAATTTCGACGTGACCTATGCCGGCGCCTACATGGACCGGAAGACCTTCACGCTTAGCGATTACGCCGATTATGCCGACGCCTACGACCAGCTGTACGCGGCTTACGGCGGCCTCGCTTATTTCTACTACCAGGACAGCGCGGGCAATTTCATCAACCCGCAGCAGTTCATCATCGGCACCGACCATTTCAAGAAGATGAGCCAGGAGCTGCGCTTCGCCTCGCCGGCCGACAAGCCCTTCCGGGTGATCGCCGGCCTGTTCTACCAGCGCCAGTCGAACCTCATCCACCAGGACTATAAGATCGACAACCTCGATCCGCTGCTGTCGGTCAACGGCTTGCCCGGGACCTTGTGGCTGACCCAGCAGAAGCGCGTCGACAAGGACTATGCCGCGTTCGGCGAGGCGAGCTTCGACGTCACGCCGCAGATCACGCTGACTGCCGGCGGGCGATGGTACAAGTTCGACAACAGCCTGATCGGCTTCTTCGGCTTCGGGCGGAACCCCGGCGACGGCGGCGACGGACCCTTCTCGGCCTTCCCGCGCAACGCGGCGGGCAGCAACCGGACCGGAGTCGCGGCCTGCTGGACCGCCAGCGGCGAGCGCCTCTACGACCGCGACACGGATACCTATGCGAGCGACCGGACGCTCTTGCCGCCGGTGGTGGCCGGCGGTCCCTGCACCAACCTGGGCGATTTCGTGAACGGCAAGGTGGTGCCCAAGCGGGTCAAGGACACCGGCTTCATCCACCGCCTCAACGCGACCTGGAAGCCGCATGACGGGCTGATGTTCTACGCGACCTGGTCGCGCGGCTTCCGGCCGGGCGGAATCAACCGCCGCGGCGACGTCCCGCCCTACGATGCCGACTTCCTCAGCAACTGGGAGCTGGGATGGAAGACGACCTTCGGGCCGTTCCGCTGGAACGGCGCGCTCTATCACCAGAAGTGGAAGAAGTTCCAGTTCAGCTTCCTCGGCCAGAACAGCTTCACCGAGATCCACAACGGCAAGGACGCCAAGATCAACGGCGTTGAAACCGACGTCAACTATGCCAGCGGCGGACTGACCCTGAATGCGGCGCTCGCCTACACCGACGCCAAGACCAAGGGGAACGTCTGCGGCACGGTCGACGACGACACGGCCGACTGCAGCTTGAGCTTCGTCTCGGTGCCGAGCGGGAGCCGACTGCCGGTCACCCCAAAGTTCAAGGGCTCGGCGACGGCGCGGTACAGCTTCCCGGCGTGGGGCGACGCCAAGGCGCACGTCCAGGGCGGGATCGCCTATAAGGGCTCGGCGCGCTCGTCCCTGCGCAGCCTGACCCCGCTTTCGGGAGTCGGCTTCGACTGCACGTTGGTCGAACCCCCGGTTGGCGGATTTGCCACCTGCGACCCGAACCTGTGGCAGGGCAAGATCCGCTCCTCGACCGTGGTCGACTTCTTCGCCGGGCTCGACTGGCCGAAGTGGAACATCGAGGCGTTCGTCACCAACATCTTCGACAGCCGCGACGAGTTGTCGCGCGGGGTCAACTGCGGCAGCTGCACGCGCACGCTGGTCGTGCCGGGTCGGCCGCGGACGATCGGCATCCGGACGGGCGTTAAGTTCTAGCGATCCGCCCGGCGGAGCTGCGCTTCGGCGCGGCGATCGTCGCGCTCGCGGCGCTGTGGCTGGCAATGCTGACGCTCGGCGGCGGGCCGCTCGACCGCGCGATCTACGAGGCGCTCTATGCCGGGCACCGCCCCATGCTGGCGGTGCTCGCGCACGCTTTGACTGCGCTCGGCGACCCGACCGTGCTGATCGCCGGGGGCATCGTCTGCGCGGCGGCGCTGTGGATCGCGGGACATCGTCATTTGCCGCTGGTACTGGTCGCGATCATCGGGCTCGGGCGAGTCCTTGGCGAGCTTCAGAAATATTGGGTCGCGCGGGTCCGGCCGGACCTCGAGCCGCATCTCGTGGTGGTCAAGACCTCGTCCTTTCCGAGCGGGCATGCGGCGAGCTCGATGATCTTCTATCTGGCGGTGGCACTGGCGCTGACGGCCAGGACGCGCTGGCAGCGGCCAGCGGCGGCGGGCGCGATCCTGCTGTCGCTGGCGATCGGCGCCAGCCGGGTGATGCTCGGCGTGCACTGGCCGAGCGACGTGATCGGCGGGTGGGCGTTCGGGATGCTGTGGGTGCTAATGACGCTGCGGCTCGCCGAACGCCTGTTTCCGGCCTAATGTGCCGCGCCTGATGAGGGGAGCAGCAATGGGAAAACGACCGATCACGCTGATCGCCGCGATCATTTTCGCGGTGATGACCCTGGCGCACATCTACCGGCTCATGACTCACTTCCAGATCGTTGTCGGGAGCCACGTCATTCCGGAATCGGCAAGCTATGCGGCGATCGTCGTTACCGGCGCCCTGGCGGTCGGCCTGTTCCGCGAAGCTAGACGTTGAAGCGGAACAGCAGGACGTCGCCGTCCTGCACGACATAGTCCTTGCCTTCGGAGCGCATCCGGCCGGCGTCCCTGGCGCCGGCCTCGCCGCCGAACTTGACGAAATCGTCGTAGGCGATGGTCTCGGCGCGGATGAAGCCGCGCTCGAAGTCGGTGTGGATCTCGCCAGCGGCCTCCGGAGCCTTCGCCCCTTTGTGCACTGTCCAGGCGCGCGCTTCTTTTGGTCCGGCTGTGTAGAACGTGATGAGCCCAAGCAGCTTGTACGCCGCGTGGATCATCCGGTTGAGGCCGGTCTCGTGCAGGCCGAGGTCGGACAGGAAATGCTCGCGATCTTCCGGCGGCAAGGTGGCGATTTCGGCCTCGATCGCAGCGGAGATGACAACGGCTTCGGCGCCCTCGCTGCGGGCACGGTCGAAGACGCGCGCGCTGTGCTCGTTGCCGTCGGCGGCATCGCCTTCGTCGACGTTGCACACGTAGAGCACCGGCTTGGCGGTCAGCAGCTGCGCGCGCCGCAGCGCTTTTTCCTCCTCATGGTCCTTGGGCTTGACCAGCCGCGCCGGCTTCGACGCCTGGAGCAGGTCGAGCGCCTGGCCGAGCACGCTGGCCTCGATCTTCGCCTCCTTGTCGCCCTGCTGCGCCTTCTTGACCAGATTGGGGACGCGCCGCTCGAGCGATTCCAAATCGGCGAGCATCAGCTCGGTCTCGACGACTTCCGCGTCGGCGATCGGGTCGACCCGGCCCTCGACATGCGTGACGTCGCCGCCCTCGAAGCACCGCAGCACGTGGACGATCGCGTCGACCTCGCGGATGTTGGCGAGGAACTGGTTGCCGAGACCTTCGCCCTTGGACGCGCCGCGGACGAGGCCGGCGATGTCGACGAACTCGATCTGGGTCTCGATCTCCTGCGCCGACCTGGCGATCTCGCGGATCCGGTCGAGGCGCGGGTCGGGGACCGCGACGCGGCCGACGTTGGGCTCGATCGTGCAGAACGGATAATTCGCCGCCTGCGCCGCGGCGGTCTCGGTCAAGGCATTGAAAAGCGTCGATTTGCCGACGTTCGGCAGGCCGACGATGCCGCAGCGGAAGCCCATGTGATCTCCAATTGGGAAAGCGTCGTCCCGGCCTCGAGCCGGGATCCGCCTGTTCTTTCAAACGCCGCTAGAAGGAAGGCAGGCCCCGGATCAAGTCCGGGGTGACGAAATCAGGCAAAGTTGAAGCTGATGCTCAACCGCTCGCCCTTGCCTGTGCCGGCGAGCACTTCGTGGCGCAGCCAGCTTTCCCACAGCAGCAGCAGGCCGGGGCGGGGCTCGACGGTGACGAAACTGTCGTCGCGCGGCGGGGCGGCCATCATCAGCGGGAGGCGCGGGTCCTCGAAGCGGATGGCGCCCGAGCCCTTCGGAACTTCGACGTAGAAAGTGCCGGAAATCATGCTGTGCGGGTGGATGTGTCCACTGTGCTGCCCACCGGATTTCAACAGGTTCGCCCACAGGCTGTCGAGCTTGGGCTTGCGAGCGAGGTCGAAGCCGCATTCCTTCGCGAAGGTCGCGGCGTGGCGGGTCAGCAGCTTGGCGAGATCGGCGAAGGCGGGGTCGCGCTTCGGCAGATCGTTGAGCGAGGCGTAGCTGGTGTAGCCGGCGTAGCGATGGTCCTTCGACCAGCGGCGTCCGGCGTCGTCGTCCTCTGCCAGGCTGCGGATCGAGTGCGCCAGCTCGGCAAGCAGGCGCTCGTCCGCGATCTCGGCTTCGTACAGCTCGGTGGCGAAGAGCGAGCGGGTCATTCGCTTTGCTGCAGCCGCAGCGCGACTTCGCTCATGAAGCGGGCGTCGTCGCCGTCGGCGAGCCAGTCGGCCTCGGCGGCGATCGCGGCGAGGACGTCGGACAAAGGCTCCATCTCGGCCTTGGAGTAGTTGCCGAGGACGTGGGGGGTGACGAGGTGCTTGAGGCCGGGACCGGGGTGGCCGATGCCGATGCGCACGCGGCGAAAGTCAGGGCCGAACACGGCGTCGATCGAGCGCAGGCCGTTGTGGCCGGCGAGCCCGCCGCCGACCCGGACCTTGACCTTGAACGGGGCGAGGTCGAGCTCGTCGTGGAACACGGTCAAAGCGTCGAGGTCGAGCTTGTAGAAATTGAGCGCCTGCTGAACCGCGTCGCCGCTGTCGTTCATATAGGTCTGGGGCTTCAGCAGCAGTACGCGCTGGCGGCCGACGCGCCCTTCGGCGACGAGGCTGCGGAATTTCTTGGTCCAGGGCGAAAAATCGTGGACCTCGGCGATGATGTCGGCCGCCATGAAGCCGACATTGTGCCGGTGCAGGGCGTATTTGGTGCCCGGATTGCCGAGGCCGACCCAGAGTTGCATCGAGGACGTTCCTCCCAATCGCCGATGGGGAGGGGACCCATGCGGAGCATGGGGGAGGGGTAACTGGCGCGGCGCCTTCTATCCCTCCACCATCCGCTGTGCGGCGGATGGTTCCCCTCCCCACGAGCTTTGCTCGCAGGGAGGAACTTATTCCTCCGTCTTCTCGCCCTCGGCGGCAGCTTCGCCCCCTTCGCCCTCGGCAGCTTCCTCGCCCTCGGCAAGTTCGCCTTCGGCGGCGGCAGCCGCGGCCTCTTCCTCTTCCTCGGCCTTCATCGCCGACGGGGAGACGATCGTCGCGACGGTGAAGTCCTCGTCCTTGTTCGACGGAACGACGCCGTCGGGGAGCTTCACTTCGCTGATGTGGATCGAATCGCCGATCTCGAGCCCGGTCAGGTCGATGTGGATCTCGTTCGGGATGTGCGCCGCGTCGCACACGATCTCGAGCTCGTGCTGGACGACGTTGAGCACGCCGCCGCGCTTGAGGCCCGGCGATTCCTCGTCATTGTCGAAGCGCACCGGCACCGCGACGGTGACCTTGGTGTGCTCGCCGATGCGCAGGAAATCGACGTGGATCGGCCGGCTCGACACCGGGTGGAAATCGACCGCCTTGGGCAGGGTGCGGTGGGGCTTGCCCTCGAAATCGATCATCACGACCGTGTTCATGAAGTGACCGGTCGAAAGCATTTTCGACAGGAGCTTCTCCTCCACGTGGATGGACAAAGGCTCCTTCTTTTCGCCGTAGACCACGGCGGGCACCCGGCCGTCGCGGCGCAATGCCCGGGAGGCTCCCTTGCCAGCCCGGTCGCGCGCTTCGGCGGGCAGCGTCAGCTGTTCGCTCATTTCTTGCGTCTCCAATAAAAAAGGCCCCGCCACGCCTCCAGGGATGACCATGGCCGGGGAAGGGCGCGCCTATAGTGGAGGGAAGGAGGATTGGCAATTCCTCCCCGGGACGGGAGGGGACCATGCAAAGCATGGTGGAGGGGGCGTGGTGCAGGTCTCCAGCCCCCCTCCGTCAGCGCTTTGCGCTGCCACCTCCCCGTTCCGGGGAGGATCCGCTTAGTTGAGGCGGGCGGACGGAATGCCGAGCTCGGCGAGGCGGACGAGGAGGCTGTCCTTGCCGGCGAGATGGCCGGCGCCGACCGCCACAAACACAACGCCGGGCGTTTGCATGCGCCCGGCGATCCAGTCGGCCCACCGTGCATTGCGCTCGGTAAACATCATCCGGTAGGTGTCGGGCGAACTCTTCTCGAGCTGGCCGAGCATGGCGGTGAACACGCTCTGGTCGCCGCGCTTCCACGCCGCCTGCATGTCAGCCATCACCCGCGTCAGGCCGTCGACCGGACCGTCGACCGGCTCCCCGGCTTTCAGCCGCGGCGTCGCCGTGGCCGCCGGCATCCGGTTGAACATGTTGAGCTGGAGCTCGAGCGTCTCGAGGCCCTCGACCGGCTTGCCCTGCGCCTCGGCGACGTGGCGCAGCACATTGTCGGCGCCGTTGCCGACCTGCATCCCCTGCGACTTGCCGGCGCTGATCGCCATGCGCGTCGTCGCCAGGAAGGAGGCGGACGGAGTAACCGGAAGCGCCCGGCCGTTCGCGGCCGGCTTGAAGCGGATCGGGCCGTCGGGGATCACCGTCTCGAGGACCAGCTCGCCGCTGTCGTCGAACGCGCTCTTGACCCGGTCGCGGAACCATTCGGTGCGACCGTCGAGGGCGTGGAAGGTGCCGAAGATGTAGACTGTGGTGTCGGCGTCGCGGACCACGAACATCGCCGGGGTGGCGTCCGCCGCGGGCGGCTGCGGCAGCGGCTGCGCGTTCGGCAGCGATGCGGCAATCGCGGCAGCAAGCAGGACAGTCGTCATCCACAGCCTCCTACTCGGTGGCCCGGCTGAGGATGAGCGGTGGAAGAGAGGTTCGGCAGTCGCGGCCCGGGCGCATTCGGCCCGTGGCGGCAGTGCCGCGCCCCCCTCATACCCGCATCGTGCCCCCCAGCCCGATACCCGGCGATTATGGTCACCGAGGAGTTAACAAAAGTCTAGCGGAAAGCGGCGAATGGTTAAAAATTCTCGTTCCGGATCAACAACAAGGTCCGGGGGCCGAATCACTGGACGCGGCGCACCTTGAACCCGTCGCGCTGGAGGAGGTCGACCACCGAGCCGGGGCCGGCGAGATGGCCGGCGCCGACCGCGATCATCACCGCCCCGGGCTTGGTCATGCGCTGCTCGATCCACTTGCTCCAATTCGCGTTGCGGCGCTTGATCAGCGCATTCATCAGCTCGGGCGAGCCGGCGAGGTCGCGGTTGAAGCTGCGGGCGATCGCCGCGACGTCGCCCTTGGTCCAGCTGCTCAGCATCTTGCCGAACTCCTTGCTGGTGTCGCCGGGGGATTCGATGGCGCCTTCGAGCAGCTGGCGCTGGGCGTGCTCGGGCAATGCGTCGAAAAAGCCGAGCTGCTCGGCGTTGGTCTCGAGCTCGCCGATCGGCTTGCCCTCGCTCGAGAACGAGCTGCGCAGCACCGCCTCGACTCCTTCGCCGCCCTTGAGGCCGAGGTCGCGATACTGGTTGCCGAGCAGCATGAACGCCGCGGCCCAGGTCTCCATCCGGTCGAACGCCGGCGCCGGAATGGCGCTCTTCTTGATTGCCGCGGCGAGCGCGACGCGCTTGGCCGGCGGCACCCGCTCGGCGATCGGCGGCAAGCCGGGGGAGATCGCCAGCTTGGCCAGGATCGACATCAGCTGCGCCGGATTTTTGTCGTCGATGATCGTCTCGACCACCAGCTCGTTCGAGCCCTTGACCGCGGCGTCGAACTTTTCGGTCCGCCAGCTCGTCTTCTCGGGGAGCAGATGGATGGTGCCGAACAGATAGACGGTGGTGTCGGCGTCGGACACGCTCCACAGCGCCGGGCCGGCCTTGGCCTCGGCCGCCTGGGGCAGCAGCGCCGCCGCCGCGGTCGCGGCCGCGCCGAGGCCGATCGCGAGCTTCCTGATCCATCGTTGCAGCATGTTCATCCCGTCCGTTTCGCCTGAAGTGAGGCCTTGATGTAGGAAGCAAAGGCTGAACGTCCACTTGCCGCGCAACTTTGCATCCGCCAAAGCCGCAGCCATGCCGACCACGATGGGGGCCGCCGCTTGAGCCTGTCCTTCCAGGACCTGATCCTGACGCTCCAGCAATATTGGGGCGGGCACGGCTGCGTGCTGCTCCAGCCCTACGACATGGAAATGGGGGCGGGGACCTTTCACCCGGCGACGGTGCTGCGCTCGCTCGGTCCGGAGCCGTGGCGCGCGGCCTATGTCCAGCCGTGCCGCCGTCCGACCGATGGCCGCTACGGCGAGAACCCCAACCGTCTGGGCGCCTATTACCAGTTCCAGGTGGTGCTGAAGCCGAGCCCGGACGACCTGCAAGAGCTGTACCTCGGCAGCCTCACCGCGATCGGCATCGATCCGCTGAAGCACGATATCCGCTTTGTCGAGGACGATTGGGAAAGCCCGACGCTCGGCGCCTGGGGGCTCGGCTGGGAAGTGTGCTGCGACGGGATGGAGGTGACCCAGTTCACCTACTTCCAGCAGGTTGCCGGCTATGAGTGCAGGCCAGTGACCGGCGAGCTGACCTACGGGCTCGAGCGGCTGGCGATGTACATCCAGGGCGTCGACAATGTGTTCGACTTGAGGTTCAACGACGCCGGGGTGAGCTACGGCGACGTGTTCCTCGAGAACGAGCGCGAGATGTCGGCGTGGAACTTCGAGGTGGCGAACACCGAGGCTTTGTTCGACCTGTTCAAGAAGGCGGCCGCGGAGTGCGAGAACTGCCTCGCGGCGAAGCTGCCGATCCCCGCTTATGAGCAGGCGATCAAGGCGAGCCACGTGTTCAACACGTTGCAGGCGCGGGGCGTGATCAGCGTGGCCGAGCGCCAGGCCTATATCGGCCGCGTG
>DASRAY010000118.1:0-2078 GCA_035637935.1 Sphingomicrobium sp. | reverse complement strand
CGGCGATGCCGAGCAGGAATGCCTCGCCAACGCCGTCTATTTCGAAGCGCGGGGCGAGCCGCTGCGGGGCCAGCTCGCCGTCGCCGAAGTGGTGATGAACCGCGCCGCCTCGGGCCGCTATCCGGCGAGCCTGTGCGGCGTCGTCGCCCAGCCCGCCCAATTCTCCTTCGTCCGCCGCGGCCGCATGCCGCGCGCCGACCGGGCGTCGGAAGCCTGGCGCCGCGCCGTCGGGGTCGCCCGCGTCGCCGCCGAGGGCATGGCGCCGCGGCTGCTGCCGCCGAGCTGCCTTTGGTACCACGCCAATTACGTCTCGCCGAGCTGGGGTCACCGCCTCGCCGAGAGCGCGCGGATCGGGCTGCATATTTTCTACAGCTAGCAGGTTGTTGAAGAAGTGTCTTTGCGGGCGGTGAAGTCGGCTTCGTCGCCGCGGTCGAAGCGGATTTGGCCTTTGAGCGAGCCGTCGGGCTGGAGCTGGGCCCAGCCGTCGCCTTGAGCTTCCTCCATTTCGTCGTTCCCCTTCCAGCGGAAGGTGAGTGCGTCTCCTTCGCCCTGTGTGCGGATGTCGCCGGTGACGCAGCCGAACGCGAACTCGCCGGAGCCCTTCTTGTCGAAGCGGATGTAGGCAGGCTCGACCATGTCGGGATAGTCGTCGACATAATCGGGCATCGCCACGATCCGCCAGCGGCCCTTCAGGCTCATGCCGGCGCCGCCAGCAGCCTGGGCAGGCGCACGAGGTTGTAGGCGGCGAGTACGAGCGTGAAGGCGGCATCGACCCGGGCAAGGCCTCGCAGCTTGACCTTGGCGAGGCCGGCTGAGCTCTTGGTCCAGCCGAACGCCTCCTCGATCCGTTTGCGGCAGCGCTGGCTTGCGGCGTAGCCCGGATGGCCGGCGGTGCGGCGGTCGATGGCGGTCGCGCGGGGCCGGCCGGTCTTGCGGACATGGCCATCGACGGCGACGTGCGGGGTGACCCGGCGCCGGCGCAGGTCGCCGATGAACGCGTGCACGTCATAGGCCTTGTCGGCGCCGAGGGTGATCCGACGGCGGCCGGGGCGGCGGTCGAGCATCGCCAGCGCCGCCTCGCGCTCCGCCTTGCCCCCGGCCCGGGTAACGGCGGCGTCCACGACCAGGCCGTGGCGGTTCTCCATCAGGGCATGGCCCATGTAGCACAGCCGGGCCGGCTGGCCGTCGCCCTTCCTGTAGAGCCGGGCATCGGGGTCGGTCGTGCTGGCATGTGTCTCGTTCGAGCGCTTCTCCTTATGGAAGTTACGCTCGCGATTGCGACCGGGACCCTGCGGATCGTCGTCGCTCCCGTCCTTGCGGCGGAAGCTCTTGATCGACGCCCAGGCCTCGATCAGCGTCCCGTCGACCGAGAAGTGATCGCTCGACACCAGCCGCCTGACCTGGCGCTGCGCCAGCACCGCGCGCAGGAACTTGCCCGCTATCTCGCCACCGAGCAGCCGGTCGCGGTTCTTGCTGAAGCTCGAATGGTCCCACGCCGCCTCGTCCACCCCGAGCCCGACGAACCAGCGGAACAACAGGTCATACTCCAGCCGCTCCATCAGCTGCCGCTCCGAGCGAAGCCCGTAAAAGGCCTGCAAAAGCATCGCCCGCAAGAGCCGCTCCGGCGGCACCGACGGCCGACCCAGCCGAGGCGGATAAAGCGTCGCGAAATCATCGCTCAGCGACGCCAGCGCCGCGTTGGCGATCTCGCGGATCACCCGCAGCGGATGATCGCGCCGCACCCGCGCCTCCAGATCCACATAGGAGAAAAGAAACCCAGAGCGACTGTCGGACCCGCGCATCACACCCTCCCAGCCAGCCCAGAGAGTGAATCACGAAACCCCGAAGCGCGCTACCACTTCTTCAACAGCCTGCTAGAGCCTCAGCCGCCGACGCGGCCCGCGCCGGCGAAGCGCAGCGGGCGGCCGATGCCCGGCTGCGGCAGCAGCACGTCGCTGCCGCGCAGGCTGGCAGGGCGCGGCCCGTCGCGGCGGCACTGGGCGACGATTGAGGGGAAAGCGAGATCGGAATAGCGGGCGAGCACGCCGGCGGTCGCCGCGGCGCACGCCGCCTGGGTG
>DASRAY010000117.1:0-24264 GCA_035637935.1 Sphingomicrobium sp. | reverse complement strand
GCTGCCCTGCCAGGCCTTGCCCAGCGCAGCCTCGGCCGCCGCCGCCTGCAGCGGCCGGCCAAGCGCGCGCTCCGACGCCGCCAGGCCGTAGAGCGCCCAGCCGTTGTTGGGATAATGCGCCAACGCCGCGGTGAACGCTTCGCGCGCCTGGTCATATTGCCCGGATCGATAGAGCGCGGCGCCGAGCGACTGCTCCGCCGGATAATACCAGAACGGCGGCTCCATGTACGGGACCTTGGCCTCGATCTCGACCGCCTGCTGGTAGATCTGCGCGGCCTCGCGATAGCGGCCGCTGGCATAAGCGAAGCGGCCGCGGGCGATCGTCTCGGCGAGGGAGAGCAACTCGGCTGCCGGCACGCCTTGGTCGATCATCGGCTTCAAGGCCGAGCCTTCACGGATGCGACGCATCGCCAGCAGCTCGACGTCGAAGTGGAGGCGGTCGCGCTGCTGCGCATAAGCCACCGCGCGCGCGTAATGCCGCATCGCGGTGGGGTAGGGCAGCCGCGCGTCGGGCGCCTTCATCGCCAGGATTTGCGCCGGTCGCGCGAATTGCGCGGCGGTGAAGAACGGCGCGGCGTTGACCGCCTGGACCCAGGCGATTTGCGAGCTGATCGTCGGGTCGAGGATCCCGCTTAGCTTCCGCGCCTCGCGCAGAGCGGTCGCGGAGTCGCCGGCCATCTGCGCCGAAGTGACGATGAAATGGACGTTGTGCGGATAATAGCCGTAGCGGACCAAGCCTTTGTCGCCGGTGGCCTTGATCCACGTCTCGTCGACCCCCGCCGCCTCGATGTTGACGCGCATCGAATCCTTCCACCGGCCGAGCCGGTAATAAATGTGCGCCGGCATGTGGACGAGGTGGCCCGCGCCAGGCGAGAGCGGGGTCGCGAGCCTGTCGGCGGCGGCTTCGGCGCGCTTCGGGTCGGGCCCGTTCTCCATCAAATGGATGTAGAGATGCGCGGCCTGCGGATGCTCCGGGTTGCGGGCGTAGACCGTCTCGACCAGCTTGACCGCGTCGGCGATGCGCGGGTTGGGCTGCTTGTCGGCGGTCCAATAGTCCCACGGCCTGGTGTCCATCGCGGCCTCGGCGGCGAGCAGCGCGATGTCGTCGTTGTCGGGATGGGCCTTGGCGACCGCGAGCATCGCGTCGGCATAATCGGCGTCGAGCCTGGCCCGGTCGGCGTTCGGGTCGGATGAGTAGCGCCTGAGCAAGGCCTCGGCCAGCCCGCGTTCGGCCGACGACCCGTTGCGCGCGAGCCAGAAGATGTAATTGGCCAGTCCGACGGCGCGGGCATTGTTAGCCGGGTCCATCGGCGCGTTGATGTTCGGGCCGCGGGCGAACGCCTCGCCCCAAAAGCACATCGCGCAGTGCGGGTCGAGCCGCTGCGCCTCGCGGAAGGCGGCGATCGCGCCGGCATGGTTGAAGCCATAGGCGAAGCTCAGCCCCTGGTCGAAATAGCGCTGGGCCAACGGGTTCGAGGTGGTGATCGCGAAATGGACCTGGCCGAGCCCGTCGTAGAGCGGGACCGCCCCGACGTCGCTCTGCCCGACCACCGCGGCCGAGGCGCTGAGCAGGCTGCGCATCGAGCTGCTGCCGGTGCCGCCGCACAGGCTGCGCATGCCCGCGGTCGGATCGAGCATCGCCAAGAGCTGCGGAGAATATTGCTGCTGCGGAGCCGGGTTCACGCTCATCAGCGTGCCAGCCGCAAGCACGAGGCCAAGCGGACGCAGGATCAGGTCCATCGCCACCCCCTGTTGGAGTCGTCGGATCGCCCCCGCTTAGCAGATTCGGCGCGCTGCGGTTAGGCTATGCCTGCTTCATCCTGACGCCGCCGAGCATGATCAGCGCGACCAGACTCGCTAGCGCGGCGACGCCCGCCGAGACGAACATCGCCAGATGGAAGCCGGCGAACAATTTCGCGCCCTCGCTGGCCAGCACCGCGCCGAGCAGCGCCGTGGCGATCAGGCCGCCGGTGCGAGCGACGGCGCTGTTCAGTCCCGAGGCCATGGCGACATGCTGCTCCTCGACCGAGCCGAGCACCGAGGCGGTCAGCGGGGCGACGGCGATGGTCATGCCGGCCGCGAGGACGAGGATGGTCGGGAACGCTCCGGCCCAATAGGTCGTGTCGGGCTTGATCAGGACCGCGAGAGCCATACCAGCGGCGACGATCAGGGGGCCGATCGTCAGCGGGATTCGCGGCCCCATGCGCGCCGCAAGGCCGCCCATCGTCGGCGAAATCGCGGTCATCAGCACGGGTAGCGGCAGCATGGCGAGGCCGGCCTGGACCGGCGAATAGCCGCCGCTACTGATGAGCACGTACGGAATTAGCAGCATTGCCGCGCTAAACGCGCCGTAGAGCAGCAAGGTGAGGAGGTTGAGCCCCGAGAAGCACAGGCCCTTGAAGAGCGCCAACGGCATCATCGCGCGTTCGCCGCGGCGATATTCCGCGAACAGGAAGGCGGCAGTGAGCACGACCCCCAGCGCCCCGGTGATCAGGGCTTCGTTGGTGAAGCGCCCAACGGCCGACCACAGGGTCAAGCCGTAAGTGATTCCGCCAAGGCCCGCGGTGACCAGGAAGGCGCCGGCATAATCGATGCGCCCGCCGCCCGGCTCCTTGCTTTCGGCGACGAAGCGCAGCGCGAGCAGGATGGCGCCGAGCGCGAGGGGGAGGTTGATGTAGAAGATCGCCGGCCAGCCGACGGTGCCGACCAGCCAGCCGCCGAGCAGCGGCGCCACCGCCGCCATCGCCGCGCCGGAGGCCGCCCAGATGCCGACCGCGCGGCCGCGCTTCGCGCCCTGGAAGGCGGCATTGAGCAAGGCGAGGCTGTTGGGCAGCAGCAGCGCCGCGCCGACGCCCTGCGCGGCACGGGCGGCGAGCAGGATCGGCAGGCTCGGCGCCAGCGCGCAGACCAGCGAGGTGACGGCGAAGATGCAGGTGCCGACGACCAGCAGCAAACGGCGCCCGAAATGGTCGCCAAGCGCTCCGCCCAGCAGCAACAGGGCGGACAGCGGCAGCAAATAGGCATTGACCACCCACTGCACCTCCTGCGCTCCGGCGCCGTAGCTTTGGCGGATCGCGGGCAGCGCGACGCTGAGCACCGAGCCTTCGACGAAGCTGAGGCTTGAGGCGAGGATGCACGCGACCAGGGTCCAGCGCGGATCGGCGCCCGCTTTGCTGGCGGTATGGCTGTCGCGCGGGCTCAATCGACGCTTTGCGCGAGCGCGGCCTCGACCATGTTACGCCACATCTCGGCATCGCCGACCGCCGCCATCGCTACGTCCGGCTCGCGCATCGTGTGGAGCACCGCCTCGGCCTCGCCGATATGCTCGCGCCAGGCCTTGTCGACCTTGTCGCCGGCCGAGGGGTCGCTGCCGTTGGCGTTGCTGCTCAGCGCCTCGCCGGCGAGCACCCGCGCAATGCGTTCGACCAGCGGGCGGTTGGATTCGGGCATACTTGCCTCCCTTTGTCCGCATAACCCGCCGGCCACCGTTCGGTTCAGTGAGCCGCCAATTCGTCGAAGTCTCCCGGGTCGAGCCGAGGATCCGGACCGTAACGGTTGGTGCTCGGCTGTTCGGGCGCGAAGGTCAGGCCGAACAGTGCCAAGATGACGAGCGCCATGGCAATGCCGTGGATGATCGCAAGCGGTCCGACGGGGTGAAATTTCCAAGCGAAGATCGTCACGGTATAAGAGCCGTCGTGCGCCTGCGGCAGGAGCATCGCGCTAGCCAGCAAGGCCGCCATTCCCGCGCCAATCGCCCATGCCCAGCGGGCGGATCGGCCTTGATCGTGCAGTCGCCTCACAAACAACGCGATCAAGGGATATTGCCAGAGCAGCATCCAGGCCGTGTGGAGCGGTGCGGCGACTTCGGTCGTACCGCGGTAGATTTCGATCGTTGCCGCGTTGGCAAGCACGCTGAGCAGCGTGAAGGCCAGCACCTCGGTGCGCCGCGAACGGCCGGAAAAGACGAACATGTCCCGGAAGGGCTTGAGCGCGAGCCTTATGGTTTCACCCCACATGTGTCGAAGGCTGCGCTGGCCTCAGGCTGAGGTCAATAGCCCTGTAGCAACCCTCGAACAGCCCGCTGCGCCCGATCCGTCCAACCCATGGGCGGTTGGATTTCGGGCATCGTGTGTCCTCCCTGTTCGCTTCGCTCAACTCGCCTGCGGCCCTTTTGGGTTCAAGCCGCCCCATCCGGTTCGGCCGCGGGCATGCCGGCGATCTTGCGCGCGGCGTGGACCAGCTCGACCGGGAGCATGGCGATGATCGTGCTGTTATGCTCGACGCCGATCTCGGTCAGGGTCTGGAGCCGCCTGAGTTCGAGCGCGCCGGGCGAGGCGGCGATCGTGTTGGCGGCTTCGGACAGCTTGCGCGACGCCTCCTGCTCGCCTTCGGCCCGGATGATGCGCGCGCGCTTCTCGCGGATCGCTTCGGCTTCCTTGGCGATCGCGCGCTGCATCTGCTCGGGGATGTCGACGTCCTTGATCTCGACCGAATCGATCTCGACGCCCCATTTCATCGACGCGGCCGACAAGAGGTCCTGCATGCGCTTGTTGATCGCCAGCCGGTCCTTGAGCATGTGATCGAGCTCGCTCTGACCGATCGCGTCGCGCAATGCCGTCTCAGCGGCCTGGACCGTCGCGGACGTCCAATTTTCGACCGAGGTGATCACGTCCACCGCCGAATCGGCGCGGAACCACAGGACCGCGTTGACCCGCACGGCGACGCCATCGCGCGTGATCGTCTCCTGGGTTTCGAGCTGATAGGTGATCGTGCGCATGTCGACCCTGACCACCCGATCGACGAAAGGAATCAGCCAATACCAGCCGGGGCCCTTGGTCACGCCGAGGCGGCCGAGGCGGAACAGCACGCCCCGCTGATATTCCTTGTTGATGCCGAAGCTCTTGAGCGAGCTGACCAGCAGGAACAGCAGGACGACAATCAGGATTCCGGTCGAGATCAGCATCGCAACAGCCTCCAACCGATCACAGCACCTCGAACAGCCCTGCCGCGCCCATGCCGCCGCCGACGCACATGGTGACGACGACATATTTGGCGCCGCGGCGCTTGCCTTCGATCAGCGCGTGGCCGGTCATCCGCGCGCCGCTCATGCCGTAGGGATGGCCGATCGAGATCGACCCGCCGTCGACGTTCATCCGGTCCTCCGGGATGCCGAGCTGCTCGGCGCTGTACAGCACCTGGACCGCGAACGCCTCGTTCAGCTCCCACAGGCCGATGTCGGCGATCTTCAAATCGAACCGCTTCAACAGCTTGTTGACCGCGTCGATGGGGCCGATGCCCATCTCGTCCGGCTCGGTGCCCGCCACCGCCATCCCGACATAGCGGCCCATCGGCGCGATCCCGCGGCGTTCGGCCTCGCCGGCCTCCATCAGGATCGAGGCCGAGCTTCCGTCCGACAACTGGCTGGCATTGCCGGCGGTGATCGACGTGTCCGGGCCAAGTACCGGGTTGAGGCCCGCCAGCCCCTCCAACGTCGTGTCGGCGCGGTTGCCCTCATCCTTGGCGATCGTGATTTCCTTCATCGAGACCTCGCCGGTCTCCTTGTCCTTGACCGCCATCGTGGTGGTGACCAGGACGATCTCGTCGTCGAACCGCCCGGCGGCCTGGGCGGCGGCGGTGCGCTGCTGGCTCTTGAGCGCATATTCGTCCTGGCGCTCGCGGCTGATGCCGTAGCGCTGGGCGACGGTCTCTGCCGTCTGCAGCATCGGCATGTAGACGTGCTTGTGCATCGCGATCAGCGACGGGTCGGGCGCGATCCGCATCTCCGGAGTCTGGACCAGGCTGATCGAATCCTGTCCGCCCGCGGCGACCACGTCCATGCGGTCGGTGATGATCTGCTTGGCGGCGGTGGCGATGGCCATCAGGCCGGACGAGCATTGGCGGTCGATGGTCATGCCGGAGACGCTGACCGGGCAGCCGGCGCGCAGCGCGACCTGGCGACCGATATTGCCGAACTGCGTGCCCTGGGTGAGCACCGCGCCCCACACGACGTCGTCGACCTCGCCGGCGTCGATCCCCGCGCGCTCGATCGCGGGCTTGAGCGAGAAGGCGCCCAGCGCCGGCCCCGACGTCGCGTTGAACGCGCCTTTGTAGGCGCGGCCGATGGGCGTCCGGGCGGTGGAAACGATCACGGCGTCGCGAGCCATTCTATTCTCCTCAAACGAAAATCAGGCCGAGCCAGGTGGCGGCCAGCGCGGGCTTGTCCTCGCCCTCGATCTCGACCGTCACCAGGTGGCGCATCAGCACTTGCCCGGGCGCTTTCTCCTCGACCGAGTCAAGCGTGAAACGGCCGCGGACGCGCTTGCCGGACTTGACCGGGGCAAGGAAGCGAACGCGGTCGAACCCGTAATTGAGAGCCATCTTGACGCCCTCGGGAATGAGCATGCCCTCGGCCGCCATGCGCGACAGCAATGACAGCGACAGGAAGCCGTGGGCGATGGTCCCGCCGAGCCCGGCGGCGGCCGCGGCCTGCGGGTCGACATGGATGAACTGATGGTCTTCGGTCGCGTCGGCGAAGGCCTCGATGCGCGGCTGGTCGACGGTCAGCCAGGACGAGACTCCGACCTCCTCGCCGATGCGGCCGCGGATCTCGTCGAGGCTGGCGAGGGGCATCAGAAGGGCAGCGGCGCCGGGGGCTGGTCGGAGGCGCGGGCGAGCACCAGCTGGTGCTCGCCGAGCCGTTCGATGAGCGCGCGCAGGATGGCCGAGCGGTTGGCCGCGATCCTGTCGTTGTCGAGCGCCGAATCGTCGTAGACGAGCTCGTAGGCGAGCGCGCCCGCGCCCGCGCCCGACAGCGCGCAGCGGACCAGCGCGCAGCCCTTTTGCGCGGCGACGGCGCTGGCCGCGGCCGCACCCACCGCGTCGACGGACTCAGCCGAATTCTTGCCGCCCACCGCGAGATGGATCGTGATCCGGCGCGCCTTGGCCTGGGCGAGATTGTGGATCTCGCGTTCGAGCAGCTTGGTGTTGGCCATGATCAGCTGCTCTCCGGTCAGCGAGCGCAGCCGAGTCGTCTTGAGGCCGATCCGCTCGACCGTCCCGGTGCTCTGGTCGTAGCGGATCGTGTCGCCGCGCTTGAACGGCTTGTCGAACAGGATCGAAAGCGCGGCGAACAGATCGGAGAAGATGCCTTGGGCGGCAAGGCCGATGGCGATGCCGCCGATGCCGAGTCCGGCGACCAGCGCGGTGACATTCACCCCGAGATTGTCGAGGATCAGGATGATCGCGATCGCGAACAAGGCGATGCTGACCAGCACGCGGATGATCGCCATGGCGTTGCCGAGCGCGCCCGAGCCGTCCTCCTCGGCGACCCGGCGGCCGATCAGGCCAAGGATCAGCTCGCGCGCCCAGACCGCAGCCTGCAGCGCGGTGACGATGGTGAAGGCGATGTCGACGAGATGGGCGATGCGGCGCGGGACGCCGGCATAGGTCGCGAGCACCTCCGCCGCCGCGACCACCATGAAGGCGACGCCGGTCTTGGCCAGAACTCGGCCGATCACCATCTGCCAGCTCAAGCCATGGGGATCGCGCGCGACCAGCGACCGGCCGAAGCTTCGGAGGCCGAGCATGACCGCAACCAAGGCCAGCCCGATGGCGAGCCCAAGCAGCAGCCCGTCGCGGTTCTCGGCCAGCCAGGCGGCGAAGTGGTCGACAGCCATGGGTTCGTCTTGGCTGGCGAAACAGCCGCAATCAAGCGGCGGCGCGTTTTCGCCGCTTCCCGCTCAGGAACTGGAGCAGGCCGACCTCGGCCGACGACAAGCGCGTGCGCGCCGGCGGGCGCTTCAATCCTCCGAGCGGATCGCGCGAATCATCCTTCACCGCATCGAGCAGCGCGGGATGTACGTAGGACTTGCGGCTGATCGCCGGCGTGTTGCCGAGCGCTTCGGCGACCGGCTCGACCACCGTCTTGACGCTGATCCGCGCATGCTCGCCCTTCTTCAGCAACTGCTCGAAGGCGATGACGCTCGCGCCCCAGGTGCGGAAATGCTTGGCGGTGAAGTCGCCGCCGCTCGCCTCGCGAATGTAATCGTTGACGTCGCTCGAGGTGACGGCCTGCGGCTCGCCGTCGCCGTTCACATATTGGAACAGCATCTGCCCGGGGAGCTCCTGACAGCGCCGGATGATGCGCTTCAAATGACTGTCGGTGACGGTCACTTCGCGGACGATCCCACCCTTGCCGGAAAAGCGCATCATGAGCTTGTGGCCCTTGCGCCGAAGGTGCCGGCTGCGCAGGGTCGTCGCGCCGAAGCTCTTGTTCGTCTTGGCATATTCCTCGTTGCCGACGCGGATATGCTCGGTGTCGAGCAGGCGGACGACGGCCGCGAGCACCGTATCGCGGCTGAGCTTGCGCCGCTTGAGATCTCGTTCGATCCGGCGGCGCAGCCGCGGCAGGGCCTTGCCGAACTCGCGCAAGCCTTCGTATTTCGCGCTGTCCCGCTTCTCGCGATAGTCGGGATGATAGCGATATTGCTTGCGCCCGCGGGCATCGACTCCAGTGGCCTGGAGGTGGCCGTCGGGATCCGTGCAGAACCACGCGTCCTTGTAGGCGGGGGGCAGGCCGATGGCGTTCAGCCGGTCGATCTCGTCGCGGTCGGTGATCCGCTTCCCGTTGGCGGCGAAATAGGCCCAATGGCGGCCCATCCGCTTGCGCGTGATGCCGGGCTCGCTGTCGCTGCTGTGCCTCAACATGGCGGGTTACGCTTCACTCGGCCCATCGGCAGGCATAAGCGAGCGGAGAATGAAGGAGGTTCCAATGTCCCGGATTTCGGAATCGCGCGTGCTGATCGTCGCCAGCGACGGCTTCGAGGAATGGGAGCTGTTCGGTCCGCGCCAGATCCTCGCGAAGCGCGGGGCAGAGGTGGTGCTCGCCGCGCCGACGCTCGACCCGATCCAGGCGACGGTGCACGACGACCCCGGCAAGACCATCCGCCCCGACCTCATCATCGCAGAGGCGAATGCGGACGATTTCGACGCGCTGATCCTGCCCGGGGGGGTGCGTAACCCGGATCATTTGCGCACGAGCGCCCAGGCGATCCACCTGATCAGGGACTTTGCAGCGCAGGGCAAACCGGTCGCGGCGATTTGTCACGGGCCGTGGCTGCTGGTCGAAGCCGACCTGCTGCGCGGCCGCACCGCGACCAGCTGGCTGTCGATCCGCACCGATCTGCGCAACGCCGGCGCTCGCGTGGTCGACGAGGCGGTGATCGTCGACGGCAATATCGTCACCAGCCGCAAGCCGGATGACGTCGAGGCGTTCACCGGAGCGGTGATCGATCTCATCGAGAGCGCGCCCGAAGTGAGCGAGATTCGCAATCCCCACGAACTCCCAGCCTAACCGGCTGGCAAGGATTGCCTGCTAGACCTGGCGTGCAATGGAAGCGCGCCACGTCCAACGGCTCGAGTCGGCAGTCGACGGGATCGCTGCGGCGGTCCTCGCCGTCGCGGCCGGCTATTGCGGGCTGGCGACCGGCTTGCCGCCGCTCGCAGCCACCGCATCGGCCGTCCTGATCCTCCTTGCCGGCTGGAAGATTCTCGGAGCGGTCGCGGCCGGTCCACAAACCTTCTTGCTCCCCGCGTTCGACCCGGCGCCACTTCCGGCAGCCGAACCGGCCGAGGAGCTGATCCTGACCGACTCCGACCGGCTCGATCATTCGCAGGTGGCGGACGAGCTGGTGCTCGACGACGTGCTGGCCAGGCTCGAGGATTTCTCGCGGGTGGTTCGACTGTTCGACCGCTCGGCGATGCCGACGCCGGACGAGCTCAAATCGCGGATTGACCGTCATCTCGAAACGCCGGCGTCCGCGCCCCCCGATGCCTCCCAGGCGCTTCACGACGCGCTCTCGCAGCTCCGTCGGACCTTGCGCTAGCGGCTACTCGACGATCGTCAGCGCTTCCAATTCAACCAAAATGGACCCGTCGCGGTCGCGTCGCAGAGGGCCGGCGACTAGGATGTCGGCCACGATATGGCCCGCGATCCGGAACTCGGCATCTTCGATCCCTGTTGCGATCCGGTGCACGACGTCCGCGGCGTCGGGCTCCGACACGCGCAACCGGATCCGGTGCCGCTCGCCGATGAAGGTGAGCGACTGCCAGTCGGTCGAGCGCAATTCGGTAAGCAAAATCCTATCGCGGTCGACTGCGGCGCGTGCGAGCAGCGCCCGCAGCAATCCCGCAGCCGCGGCGGACATCGCGATCGTCCTCACCGGCCGGCCTCGAGGAATGCCCGCACCCGCGCGATCGTTCGCGGGCGCGGGTCGCGCCCCCGGCGGAGGTCGAAGACAAAACGCGGGTCGCCAACAGCCTCGCGGCCGAAACGGGTTGGAGCGATGTCGCTCCGGCGTATGAATTTCTCTACTTCTCGAAGCAAATGCACTTGGTCGTCCTTCGTATGATTTTGACGACTCGGCTGCGGCTGTTTCCCAACGCAATTCCTACTTGTCTAGGTACTTGCCTATCCATTAAGGCTTGATCATGCTCGACCCTCGAATTGTGCTCGAACGTCTGTGCGCTGAGCGGGGAGTCACTTTCGCCACGCTCTCGAAAATGCTTGGCCGCAACCCCGCTTATATTCAGCAATATATCCGCCGCGGCGTGCCGGGTCGGCTGGGGGAGGACGACCGGCGCAAGCTCGCCCGCTATCTCTCGGTTTCGGAGGAGGTTCTGGGCGGCCCCCCCGCCGAGCCCGCGGACGGGCTGCGCAGCGTCAAGCGCCATCCGGTGGCGGTTTCCGCGGGCCCGGGGGCCGTGGTGTCGGAGGAGCCGGGCCGGCCCTATTTCGGCTTCGACGAGCGCTGGCTGAAGGCGCTCACGCCGAGTTCGCCCGACCGGCTCTCGGTCGTTCGGGTCGAGGGCGATTCGATGGCGCCGACCCTCAATGCGGGCGACGACATCCTCGTTGACCTCGGCGATTCCGGCGAGCGGCTGCGCGACGGAATCTATGTGCTGCGGGTCGATGATGCGCTGGTCGTCAAGCGGATCGCGCTCAATCCGATGGGGCGGCGGGTGACCGTGCAGTCCGACAACCCGGCCTATTCGGACTGGCCCGACCTTGGCATCGGCGAGCTCAACTGCATCGGCCGGGTGATCTGGGCCGGGCGCAAGGTCGTCTGACGCCGGTCAGCCGCGCCAGCGATCGACCAGCCAGATCAGCACTGCCAGCGCGGCTCCGGCGGCAAAGCCGACCAGCACCCCCTGCATCGGATTGCGCAGCAGGATCCCGGCGACAAACCCGCCGAGGAGGCCGATCGTCAGGAAGCAGCCGCCGGCCATGGTCGTTCGTCTCGCCATGCGCACGCCCATGCCAGAGAGACGGCGGATGCTCCAGACGGATGGTCAACGCCGCGTTGACGACACTCGTCGGCAGTCGCGAAAGGCCGGCGCGGTAAACGGGAGGCGATGGACACCCCCTTCATCCACGGGCGACTGGCCCTGGCCGACGCGTCGGAGCTGATCGAGCGCTATGGCGAAGCCGCGGAGCTGGAGGCGGCGGCGCGAGCCAGACGGTCGCGCGGCGACGGCAACGTCGCGCGTTTTTGCCACTGGCGGCAGATCGAACGGGTGATTGCCGCGCTGAGCAGCGCTGAGGTGCGCGGCAGCGTCCACTAATCCGGCGCGTTTTCAATGCGATAATCGGCGCGTTGAACGAGCCGGAAGCCATGGATTGAGACTGGCGCGCTTTCTTGGCGCTGGTTAAGGCTTGCCGTTGATGAGCGGGCGGGGATCAGGGCGACGAGCGGCGCCATGCGTTGCGGCGCTGTGCGCGCTCCTCGCTTCGCCGGCGTTCGGCCAGGCCGCTACCCCGCCGCCGCCCCCGACCGACCCCGCGGAGCTCGACCCGTCGGCACCCCTTGCTCCCTTGCCCGATCTCGAGGTCGGCTGGCCGGACCTCAATGCCAAGGACGAGGTGCCTGCGGTCCCGGTAAGCCCGGCTGAACCGAGCGCGACAGCGGATGTTGGCGACCACGCTTACGTGGTGGTCGTCGAGGGCCTGCGCGAAATCGGCGATGTCGAGGAGTTGCTCAAGGCGTTCCGCCAGCAGTCGGCGCTGGAAGCTGACCGAAAAAGGCCGGCCAACGCTGCGCAGATCGCGCGCCGCTCGCGCGCCGACGCCGAGCTGCTCGAACAGCTGCTGCGCAGCCAAGGCTATTACGATGCTGATGTCGAGCCTCGCACCGAACCGGCGGGCACCCTGGTGCGGGTCGTTCTCGCAGCGTCGCCCGGCCAACAATATCGCTTCACCTCGGTCGATCTTCCCGGGCTGGAGGCCGCCGGTCCCGCCGCCGCGCGGCTGCGCGACGCCTTCGCGGTGAAAGCGGGCGAGCCGGTCATTGCCACGGAGGTGATCGCGGCCGGGGTCGAGCTGCAGACGGCGCTGGGCGAGCAGGGCTACGCTGGAGCCCGGATCGGCGAACAGCAGATCGAGGTCGACCATGGCACGCACCTTGCGACCCTGGTCCTGCCCGTGGCACCCGGCCCGGTCGCCAGGTTCGGCAACATCCGGGTCAACGGCAGGCCGCCGTTCAGCGCCCGCCACATCTGGACCATCGCGCGCTTCAAGCCGGGCCAGCCGTTCCAGCGGTCCAAGATCGACGATCTGCGCCGCGCGCTGATCGCCACCAGCCTCGTTTCGGCCGTTGAGATCCGGACCGTTCCAACCAACGGCGGCCGCACCGTCGATCTCGCGGTCCGGCTGGAGCCCGCGCCGTCGCACACCATCGCCGGCGAGCTCGGTTACGGCACCGGCCAGGGCGCCCGCCTCGAAGCCAGCTGGACCGACCGCAACTTCTTCAATCCCGAAGGCGCGCTGACCCTGCGCGGGGTGGCCGGCACCAGCGAGCAACTGGCCGGCGTGCAGTTCCGCCGGAGCAACTTCCTGCAGCGCGACCAGCTGCTCAACCTGCAGGCCTCGGCCAGCCACCAGAAGTTCGACGCCTACGAAGCGAGGACCATCCAGCTCGCCGGCAATATCGAGCGGCAGAGCAACTTCATCTGGCAGAAGACGTGGAGCTGGACCTACGGCGGCGAGGTCCTCGGGACGATCGAGCGCGGTGTGTTCGACACGTCGGGCATCAAGGCCACGCACAAGTTCCTGATCGCGGCGCTTCCGGTCAGCCTCGGCTATGACGGCAGCGACAGCCTGCTCGATCCGACGCGCGGCTTTCGCCTGAGCGGCCGGGTCAGCCCCGAGCTGTCGGCTCGCAACGGCAGTTTCGCCTACGCCCGGGTCCAGTTCGACGCGAGCGCCTACAAGCCGCTGTCCGATCGCATCGTCGCGGCAGGACGGGTCCGTCTGGGGACGATCCTCGGCGCCGGCGTGTTCGACATCGCGCCCTCGCGCCGGTTCTATTCGGGCGGCGGCGGATCGGTGCGCGGCTACGGCTACCAGCAGCTCGGGCCCAAGGACATGGACGGCGACCCGGTCGGCGGGCGCGGGCTCGCCGAGTTTGCCGCCGAGGCGCGGATTCGCTTGAAGCAGTTCGGCGGGAATTTCGGGATCGTGCCCTTCTTCGACGGTGGATCGCTGACCCAGGAGACCCTGCCCGACTTCAAGGACTGGCACTTCGCCGTCGGCCTCGGCGCGCGTTACTACTCGAGCTTCGGGCCGATCCGCATCGATGTCGGCTTTCCGCTCAATCGCCAGAAGGGAGACGGACCGCTCGCGGTGACCGTCTCGCTCGGTCAGGCCTTTTAAGGTGGCGGACGAGCTCGCCTCGACCGACGCGCCCCCGGCCGGCCGGCGGCTGCGGCGCGACTGGGCACGGCGCCTCGTAGACGAGTTGCTCGCCTTGTTCATCGCCTTGCTGGTCCTGCTCGCGGCCGGGCTGGTCTTGCTCGACACCGCGCCCGGGCACCGTTTCATCGTCGATCGGCTCGGCCAGATCGAGACCGCGTCGGGGTTGCGCTTCCACATCGGGCGCATCGACGGCTCGATTTTCGGCAAGTCCCAGCTGCGCAACGTCTCGATCGCCGATCCGGGCGGGGTGTTCCTGACCTCGCCGGAAATCGAACTCGACTGGTCGCCGGGGTCGTGGCTGTACAATTCGCTGCACATCGACAGCCTGACCGCCGAGCGGATGACCTTGATCCGGCTGCCGAAGCTTAGGCCGACCAAGACCAAGGGGCCGCTGCTCCCCAAGTTCGACATCCATGTCGGCGAGCTGCGGATCGGCCGCATCGACATCGGGAGGCAGGTCGGCGGCGAGGCGCGGAGCGGAAGCCTGCGCGGCAACGCCGACGTCCGCTCGGGCCGGGTGTTGCTCGACCTCGCTGCGCTGGTCAGCAGCGGCGACAAGCTCGGCTTCCATCTCGATTCCGAGCCCGACCGCGACCGCTTCAAGCTGTCGGCCCGGGTGATCGCCCCCGACAATGGCTTCGTCCCCGCGGTGATCGGCACCCGGCGGGCGATCAACCTGTCCGTCGGCGGAGCCGGCAGCTGGACGCGGTGGCGGGGATCGGGCGCGCTCGACCTGTCGGGCCGGCCGACGGCGCGTCTCGCGCTCGGCTTCGACCGGGGGCGTTTTCGGCTCCGCGGCAAATGGGCCCCGGCCCAGTTCCTGACCGGCAAGTTCCAGCGGCTGACGACCCCGGTCGTCGAAATCAGCGGCGACGCCGCGCTCAGGAACCGCGTCCTGGACGGCCAGCTGGCGCTCGGCTCTTCGGCGCTGCGCGCGGTCGCCCGGGGCACCGTCGATCTCGCCAGGAACCGCTATCATGGCGTTCGGCTCGGGGTAGACCTGCTGAAGCCGCCGGCACTGTTCCCGAACATGACCGGCAAGAGCGTGCGCCTGGTGTGGACGCTCGACGGCCCCTTCGCGACCGCCGATTATTCCTATCGTCTGACCTCACCCGACGTGAAGTTCGACCAGACCGGCTTCGTCGACGTCCGGGCCGAGGGGCGGGGCCGGTTCACGCCGTGGCCGATGCGCGTCCCGCTGCGCCTCCAGGCGCGGGCGATCACCGGCGTCGGCGACGTCGCCGGAGCGATGCTAGCCAACCCGCGGCTCGAAGGCTGGCTGGCGATCACGCCCAAGCTGGTGCGCGGCGACGGGCTGGCACTGACCAGCGCCAAATGGAACGGCAAGATGTCGATCCTGATCGACCTCGTGACCGGCCGCTTCGAAGTGCTCGTATCCGGGGCGATGAAGCGCTACCTGATCCCCGGGCTCGGCATCGTCGATGTGCTCACCGACCTTAAGGTCGTGCCCGGCCCCAACGGCAAGGGCAGCCATGTCGTCGGCACCGCCAAGGCATGGGTGCGGCGGCTCGACAACAGCTTCTTCCGGACCCTCACCGGCGGGCTGCCGACGCTGACCACCAACCTCGAGCGCGGCGGCGACGGGGTCGTCCATTTCACCAACCTTCGGGTCAACTCGCCCAAGCTGCAACTGACCGGCGCCGGCCAGCGCCTGCGCGACGGCACGTTCCACATCGTCGCCAGTGGCCGGCAGGCGCAATACGGCCCGGTGAAGCTGGTGCTCGACGGCGACATCGCCCGGCCCCGGGTCGACCTGCTGCTCGACCGGCCCAACGAAGCGCTCGGAATCCGCGCCATGCACCTGCTGCTGGTGCCGACCGCGGCGGGCTTCGATTATCGCGCGAGCGGCGGCTCGAAGCTCGGGCCGTTCACCAGCAACGGCCGAATCCTGCTGCCCCAGGGCGGGCAGGCGGTGATCTCGATCGCCGCGCTGGAGGCTGGCGGCGCCCATGCCAGCGGCGACCTGCGGTCCGACCCGGGCGGCTTCTCGGGCCGGCTGGTGCTCGCCAACGGCACGCTCGGCGGAACGCTCGACTTCGCGCCCGCCGGCGGGGCCCAGCGGATCGATGCCCACCTCACCGGCAACGGCGTCAATTTCCCCGGTGCGTTCCTCGTCCGGAGCGGCCGCGCCGACGGCACCATCATCCTTGCCGACCAGCGCACCACGGTCACCGGGGTGGTCGACGCGCGCGGGATCGAGACCGGCGGAGTGACGCTCGCCCGGCTCACTGCCAACGCCAACCTGGTCAACGGCGCCGGCCAGGTCCGCGCCGCCTTCGCCGGCCGGCGCGGTGCCGCCTTCGCTTTCTCGACCCTCGCCGACATCACGCCCGACGCGATCCGCGTGACGGGCGGCGGGCGGGTCGAGCGCGAGCCGCTGGTGCTCAACCAGGCGGCTGTGTTCACCCGCGCGGGCGACGGCTGGGCGTTGGCCCCGACCAGCTTGAGCTTCGCCGGCGGATCGGCGGTCGTGTCGGGGCGCAGCGGGTCGCGGCCGGAAGTGCATGCCCAGGTCCGGGCCATGCCGCTCGAAGTGCTCGATCTCGCCTGGCCAGGCCTCGACCTCAGCGGCGCGGCGACCGGTCGGCTCGATTATGCGTGGAAGGGTAACCGCACCGGCCGCCTCGACCTCAAGGTGCGCGGCCTGAGCCGCGCCGGGCTGGTGCTGGCATCGAAGCCGATCGACGTTGCCGTGGCCGCCGCGGTCAGCGGCAACCAGGCGGCGATCCGCGCCGTGGCCGGCAACGGCAGCAGCGTCATCGGCCGGGCCCAGGCGCGCTTTGCGCCGCTCGGCGGCGGTCCGCTGGTCGCGGAGCTGCTCGACGCGCCGATGTTCGCCCAGCTGCGCTATGCCGGGCCGGCCGACACTTTGTGGCGCCTGTCGGGCACCGAAGTGCTCGACCTGTCCGGCCCGATCGCGATCGGCGCCGACATCCGCGGCCGCTGGTCCGATCCACAGATCGTCGGGTCGCTCCGCACCGACAATGCGCGGCTCGAGAGCGCGGTCACCGGAATGACGATCGATCATTTGGTGACGCGAGCGCGCTTTGCGGGTCCGCAGCTGCTCTTCTCGCAAATCTCGGGCCAGACGTCGGGCGGCGGTTCCGTTGCCGGGACCGGCTCGGTCACCTTCTCCGGCGGCCGGACCGCGCTCAACCTGTCGTTCAACGCCAACCAGGCGCTGCTGCTCAATCGCGACGACATCGCGGGGCGGGTCACCGGGCCGCTGCAGCTCAAGTCCGACGGCCAGGCCGGCACCATCTCGGGCAACCTGCGGCTCGACCGCGGCTTGTTCCGGCTTGGCCGGGCCAGCGCCGCGGCCGCCGTCCCGCAGCTCCAGGTGCGCGACCGCGGGCTCGATCCCGAGGACGTGATCGAAGTGCAGGACCTGCACCCGTGGAAGCTGGCGATGAAGGTCGCCGGCCACGACCTCCAGGTGATCGGACTCGGGATCAGCAGCCGCTGGACCACGGACATCGACGTCGGTGGCTATGCCGACGCGCCGCGTTTCACCGGCCGCGCCGACCTCATCCAGGGCGACTATGATTTCGCCGGCCGCAACTTCAAGCTCGACCGCGGCACGATTCGCTTCCGCGGCGAGAGCCCGCCGGACCCGCTGCTCGACATCCGCGCCGAAGCCCAGCTGCAAGGGCTCGACGCCAACGTCCGCGTGACCGGGACCGGCCTCAAGCCCGAGATCACCTTCGCCAGCACCCCGGCGCTGCCACAGGACGAATTGCTGTCACGGATCCTGTTCGGGACGTCGATCACCAACCTGTCGGCGCCCGAGGCGCTGCAGCTGGCATCGGCCGTGGCCGCGCTGCAGAGCGGGTCGGGCAGCCTCGACCCGATCAACGCGCTGCGCCGGGCAGTCGGGCTCGACCGGCTGCGGATCGTTCCGGCGGACGTCGCGACCGGGCAGAAGACCGCCGTCGCCGCGGGCAAGTACATCACCCGCAAATTGTTCGTCGAAGTGGTCACCGACGGGCAGGGCTATTCCGCCACCCGCGCCGAATATCAGATCACGCGCTGGCTCTCGATCCTGTCGACCATCTCGACCGTCGGCCGCTCGAACGCCGCGGTGCGGGTATCCAAGGATTATTGAGTGCGGTTGCGCGCGGCGGCTTCGTCGCTAGGGTCGCGCGCAGCGAAGGGGGTGCCCGCATGAAGAATTGGAACGTCCGCAAGGTCATCGCCGCACCCGAGCTGATCCCCGAAGAGCATCGGCTCAAGCGTTCGCTCAGTTGGCCGCACCTCATTTTTCTCGGCGTCGGAGCGATCGTTGGGACCGGCATCCTCGTCTTGATTGGGACTGCGGCCGGAAAGGCCGGCCCGGCGATGATGCTGAGCTTCGCCATCGCGGGTGTCATCTGCGCCGCCGCTGCACTGGCTTACGCCGAGGTCGCGACGATGATCCCAGCGTCCGGCTCGGCCTACACCTATTCCTACGTCGTGTTCGGCGAGTTGCTCGCCTGGTTCGTCGGCTGGTCGCTGATCCTCGAATACAGCCTGGTCGTAAGCGCCGTCTCGGTCGGCTGGTCGGGTTACTTCTCGCCACTCGTCGGAATCCCGCAGCAGTTCGCCACGGCTCCGCTGCTCGGTGGCGTCTTCAATTTCCCGGCCTTGTTCATCATTGCGGTCATCGCCGGCGCGCTGATCTATGGCCTGCGCGAAAGCGCCACCGTCAATTCGACGCTGGTGGCGATCAAGATGCTCGCGCTCGCAATGTTCATCATCGTCGCCTTGACGGTATTCAATGCCGCCAACTTCACGCCCTTCATGCCCTACGGTTTCGCCAAGCACGGCCCGCCGGGGCAAGAGGTCGGGGTGATGGCTGCCGCGGCGATCATCTTTTTCGCCTTCTACGGCTTCGACGCGATCGCCACCGCGGCCGAGGAAGCCAAGAACCCGTCACGCGACCTTGCCATCGGCATCGTTGGATCGATGGCGCTTTGCGTGCTCATCTACATGGCTGTGGCCGCTGCCGCGATCGGGGCAGAGGAGTATTCGAAATTCGCGTCGGGTGCCGACCCGTTGGCGCAAATCCTGCGCGACATTCATCAGCCAACCGCCGCCAAGCTGCTCGCCTTGTCCGCCTCGGTCGGCCTTCCAACTGTCATCCTCGCCTTCTTCTATGGCCAGAGCCGGATCTTCCTTGCCATGAGCCGCGACGGGCTTTTGCCGAAGTCTCTGGCGCGGCTGTCGGGTCGCCGCAGCCCGGTCCGAATTACCGTGTTCACGGCGATCGTGACGGGCCTCCTCGCCGGGCTGGTGCCGCTCAACGACCTGGTCGCGCTCGCCAATGCCGGGACCCTGACCGCCTTCATCGCGGTGTGCGCGGCGATGCTGGCGATGCGCCGCACCGACCCCGACGCCAAGCGGACGTTTCGCACTCCCGCACCGTGGATCATCGGCCCGGTCGGGATTCTCGGTTGCGCCTACCTGTTCTACAGCCTGCCGACCTACACTCAGAAATGGTTCGTCATCTGGAACGCGGCCGGGATCCTTCTCTATCTGCTGTTCGGCGCGCGCGGAGCGGCGAAGACTCGCTCGGCCACTGGTGCTTAAGCCCGTCTCCGGCCAACCGCTCGGCCGGATCAAGAGCATCGTCGGCGGCTCGGCCGGCAATCTCGTCGAGTGGTACGATTGGTACGCCTATTCCGTCCTGACAATCTATTTCGCGCCGGTTTTCTTCCCGAAAGAGGACAAAACCGCGCAATTGCTGAGCGCGGCGGCGATCTTCGCGGTCGGCTTCCTGATGCGCCCGATCGGCGCCTGGCTGATGGGCATTTACTCCGACCGGCACGGACGGAAGTCCGGCCTCGCTTTATCCGTCGCCTTGATGGCGGCCGGCTCCCTGCTGATCGCGGTGGCGCCGACCTATGCGCGGGCGGGGGCGATCGCGCCCGCGGTGCTGGTCATCGCCCGGATGCTCCAGGGCCTGTCGGTCGGCGGCGAATATGGCGCGAGCGCGACCTATCTGTCGGAAATGGCGATGCGCGATCGCCGGGCCTTCTGGGCCAGCTTTCAATATATCACGCTGATCGGCGGCCAGCTGCTGGCGCTGGCGGTGGTGGTCGTGCTGCAGACCTCCATGTCCGAAGCCCATTTGCAGGAATGGGGCTGGCGGGTCGCTTTCGGGGTCGGCGCGCTGCTGGCGATCGGCGTCTATATCCTGCGCACGCGGATCGCCGAGACCCAGTCCTTCACCAGCCAGCCGCAGGACCGCGAACAATCGACCGCACTCGGCTTGTGGCGCCGGCATCCGCGCGAATTCCTGATCGTCGCGGCGATCAGCGGCGGCGGCTCCGCCGCCTTCTACGCCTACACCACCTACATGCAGAAGTTCCTGGTCAACACGAGCGGTTTCTCGCGGACCGCGGCGACCGAGATCATGACCATCGCGCTGATCGTGTTCATGCTCATCCAGCCTTTCTGGGGCATGGCTGCGGACCGCTGGGGCCGCAAGCGCAACCTCTACATCTTCGGCTTCGGCGGGGCCTTGCTCTCAGTGCCCGTTTACACCGCGATCAGCCACGCCGCGACGCCCGGCATCGCCCTCGTGCTGGTGCTTGTTCCGCTCGTCCTGCTCGGCGCCTACACGGCGATCAGCGGCCTCATCAAAGCCGAGCTGTTTCCCGCGCACATCCGGACGCTGGGCGTGGCACTGCCTTATGCGGTCGGGAACACGATCTTCGGCGGCACTGCGGAATATGTCGCCCTGTGGTTCAAGCAGGCCGGGGCCGAAAGCGGCTTCTACTGGTACCTGACCGCGATCATCGGCATGGCGGCGGTCGCCTTTGTCATGCTGCCCGAGACCAAGACGACCAGCCTGATCGCCGAGGACTAGCGCTTCATGAAGCCTTCGAGCGACTGGCGGAGCTCGCCGAGCGACATATGGTCCCACGGCGTATCGGTATCCGGCACGCCGCGCTGGAGATAGGCCGGAGCCTTCCATCCCGAAGCGACGTCGGGCCGGGCGCCGGCGAGCAGCGTAAGGTCGAACGGCTGGCTGAAGCTCAGGCCCGCCGTATCGCCAACCGCCCACGCGACGGTCGCGCTCAGCTGGATTTCCGGGCTTAGCTCGAGCATCGGCTCCGCGCCGACGCGGACGAGAGCCTGGCATTCGATCATCGCTCCGGTCGCCGAAATATTGCGGAGGCGGCACGGAGTGCTCTGGAAATCGTGATGGAGCGTGCCCGACCAGATCAGCGGATGGCGGCGATCGGTGCGGTTCTCCGCGCCCACCGGGGTCGCTTCTTCCACATCCAGTGCAGCTGCCTCGAGCTCGACATCGGGAAAGGTCTTGGCGACCACTGCGCGAAGCACCCTGGCGCGGTCGGCCGTCGAACAGTCGATGGTCGTTTCATGGGCGAATTCCAGCCCGATCCGGCCGCCCTTGATCCACCGCACCGCGCATTCGATCGTGCCGTTCTCGCCAAGATGAAGATCGACTCGGTCCCACAGCTTGGGCTCGAAATCGCCTTCGACCATCGCGCCGCCGCCGGACAGGTTGATCAGCTGGACGTCGCAGGTCCGGCCGTCGTGCGAAACCCGCACCTGTTCGTCGGGCAGCCGATGGCGGTCGCCGCCGCGCGTGTCGCCGCGCCGGCCTTCCGCGCGCCGGACCGAAATGCTGTCCAGCGTGTCGGCCCTGGCGCCCTTCGGCTGCTTGGCCGGGATCAGCGTTTCGTCTTCGGTCTTTCCGCCGAAAATCTTCGCCCGGATGTTCATCGATTTACTCCGCACAAATAGCTGTGCGGGCACTTATGGACTGAACAGGGTTACCTAATGGTGCATTAGGCGGAATAATACATGTCGAACTCGACCGGGCTCGGCGTCGTCTCCCAGCGCATCACCTCTTCCCACTTCAAGTCCATGTAGGCGTCGATCTGGTCGTCGCTGAACACCTCGCCGCGGGTGAGGAAGGCGCGGTCCTCCTGCAGGTTGACGAGCGCCTCGCGCAGCGACCCGCAGACGGTCGGAACATTGACCAGTTCCTGCGGCGGCAGGTCGTAGAGGTTCTTGTCCATCGGGTCCCCCGGATGGATCCGGTTCTGGATCCCGTCGAGGCCGGCCATGAGCAGCGCCGAATAAGCGAGGTAGGGATTGGCCAGCGCGTCGGGGAAGCGGAACTCGACCCGCTTCGCCTTCTCGCCGGCGCCGTAGGGGATGCGGCACGAGGCGGAGCGGTTGCGGCTCGAATAAGCGAGCAGCACCGGGGCCTCGAAGCCCGGCACCAGCCGCTTGTAGCTGTTGGTCGTCGGGTTGGTGAAGGCGTTGAGGGCGCGGGCGTGCTTAATCACCCCGCCGATGAAATAGAGCGCGGTTTCGGACAGGCCGGCATAGCCGTTGCCCGCGAACAGCGGCTTGCCGCCTTTCCAGATCGACATATGGGTGTGCATGCCCGAGCCGTTGTCCTTGGCGATCGGCTTGGGCATGAAGGTCGCGGTCTTGCCGTAGGCCTCGGCCACCATGTGCACGACATATTTGTAGATCTGCATCCGGTCGGCGGTCTGGACCAGGCTGCCGTAGGTGAGGCCGAGCTCGTGCTGCGAGGCGGCGACCTCGTGATGGTGCTTATCCATCGGCAGCCCCATCTCGAGCATGGTCGCGACCATTTCGCCGCGGATGTCCATCGCGCTGTCGACCGGGGCGACCGGGAAGTAGCCGCCCTTGGCGCGCGGCCGGTGGGCGAGGTTGCCGCCGTCATATTCGCGGCCGGTGTTGGTCGGCAGTTCGATGTCGTCGAGCTTGAAGCCCGAGGCATTGTAGCCGTCCTCGAAGCGGACGTCGTCGAACATGAAGAATTCGGCCTCGGGCCCGACGAACACGGTGTCGCCGACGCCGCTGGCCTTGAGATAGGCCTCGGCGCGGGTCGCGGTCGAGCGCGGGTCGCGGCCATAGAGCTCGCCGGTCGACGGCTCGACGATGTTGCAGAACAGGACCAGCATCGGGGTCGCGCTGAACGGGTCGACATAGACCGCGTCGAGGTCGGGCTTGAGGATCATGTCGCTTTCGTTGATCGCCTTCCACCCGGCGATCGAGCTGCCGTCGAACATGAACCCGTCGGTCAGATTGTCCTCGTCGACCACTCCCGAGGCCATGGTCAGATGCTGCCACTTGCCCTTGGGGTCGGTGAAGCGGAGGTCGACCCAGTCGATCTCCTCGTCCTTGATGCGCGACAGGATCGTCCCGGCGTCGGTCGGCTTTGCCATCAGTTGTGCCCTCACTCGTGCCCCGGCGAAGGCCGGGGTCCGGAAAAAATTGAACCTGCGCCCGGAATGCAATGCACCTGGGTCCCGGCCTCCGCCGGGAAACAGCCGTTCGATTCGAGCTTGGGAGTGAAAGATTCCCGACCTCGCGCCGAGAGTCAGCGGGGGCGTGAGGATTTCACCGTCCCTTCCAGGAATTGGGTTCGCACGAAGGCACGACGATCACGAAGTCCACGAAGACGGACTGCGGCCTCTTTGCATCCTTCGTGTCCTTCGTGCGCTTCGTGTGAGATTGAGGACATGGCCGCTGCGCGGAGATAGGTCCGAATGGCCGCGGAAGTTGTGAAAGTTGTGCCCTCAACGCGCGCGCGCGAGTCGCGCCCGCTCACCGCGCCCGCTCACAGCGCATATGGCTCGTCGTCGTCGCCCTCGTCGAGCGGGACGTCGCGGGCGAGAAATTCGATTTCGGACAGGTCGCCGTCGAGGACGATTCCCGGCTCATACTGACCTTCGTCGCCATCATCTTCCCTGCGGGCGAGCAGCCGGTCGAGCGCCTTGCCGTAGCGCTCGGGCCGGTAGCTCCGCAGCAGGAACATGGTCAGCCGCTCGTCATAATGGCGCCATTCGCCGACCTGCTCGCCCTTGTGGAAGATCGGCCGGGCGACTCCGTCCCGGGCCCGGCCGTGGGCGTTTTCCTCGATCCGGTGCAGCGCATAATCGACGGCCGTCTCCCACGCTCGGCGGAAGTGCACGCCCAGGGGACGACGGCGGAGCTTGTCCGGGGCGGTGCGCGACATGCCGACGCGGCGGCACGCATCCTCGACGATGCCGGTCTCGGCCAAGGCCTCGATGAACGCGCATTGCCGCTCGACAGTCCAGCCGTCCTGCCGCGCGCGGACGGGGACAGGCTCGAACGGGATTTTCGGTGTAGGTTCATCCATATGGTTATCCACGAACCATATTGGAACATAAAGGAGGGGTGTAGGAAAGTGCTTTCTGCCGTTCGAATGTCCGCTTTCGACCCATTGCGGACAATTTCCGAATGGACATGGTGCTTGAGAAGAGGGTCAACCTGCGAGGCAATCGCCAATCATCAAGCGCCCTCGTGCCGTGGGAAATTCCACCAGGCCGTCAAGCGACTCTGTGGATGAGCTGATCCCGCTGGTCATCACCACATGATATTGGGGAAAGACCTCTTCACTCTTCCCAAAGGCAAAGGTCGTGAAGTTGATCGTCCCGCCTGCTCCGCCCTGGTCGAAGGCTGCGACCAGCATGAAT
>DASRAY010000116.1:0-6253 GCA_035637935.1 Sphingomicrobium sp. | reverse complement strand
CCCGCCGCGACGGTCAGAATGCCGCGCGTGCGGAGATAGGTGACGAACGCCCGGCTGTCGGCCTTCATCTTGATCCCGAGCATCAGCCCGACTCCGCGGACGCTGTCGAACAGATGGTCGTGGTTGGGGATCATCTGCTCGAGCGCCGAGCGCAGCCGCTCGCCCTTCTGGCGAACCTCGGCGAGGAACTCCTCGTTGGCGACCACGTCGAACACCGCCTGCCCCGCGGCCATCGCCAGCGGGTTCCCGCCATAGGTCGAGCCGTGGGTGCCGATGACCATCCCCGCAGCCGCTTTCTCGCTGGCGAGGCAGGCGCCCATCGGGAAGCCGCCGCCGATCCCCTTGGCCGAGGCCATGATGTCGGGCTCGACCCCGAAATGCTGGTAGGCATAGAGCCGCCCAGTGCGGGCGACGCCGCACTGCACCTCGTCGAACACCAGTAGCAGATCATGCTCGTCGCACGCGGCGCGCAGGCCCGACAGGAATTCGTGGGTGCCGGGGCGGATCCCGCCCTCGCCCTGGATCGGCTCGACCAGGAAGCCCGCCGTATTCTCGTCGATCGCCGCCAGCGCCGCGTCGAGGTCGTTGAACGCGACCACCGTGAAGCCCGGCAGCAGCGGGGCGAAGCCTCGATCATCTTCGCCTGGTCGGTCGCGCTGATCGTGCCCATGGTCCGGCCGTGGAAGGCGTTGGAGAAGGTGATCAGCGTGTGCTTCTCTGGATTGCCCTTGGCGTAATGGTAGCGGCGCGCGGTCTTGATCGCGCACTCGACCGCCTCGACCCCGCTGTTGGTGAAGAACACCGTGTCGGCGAAGGTGTTCTCGCACAGGCGCTTCGCGAACGCCTCGCCCTGCGGCGAGCCGTAGAGGTTGGAGACGTGGATCAGCGTCGCCGCCTGGTCCTGGATCGCTTTGGTCAGATGCGGGTGGCCGTGGCCCAGCAGGTTGACCGCGATCCCGGCCGCGAAATCGAGGTATTTCTCGCCATTCTCGCCATACAGGTAGCAGCCTTCGCCGCGGACCGGACGGACCGGCGAGCGCGGGTAGACGGGCATGAGCGGCGTAATGGCCATGAACTGCGGCTCCTCGATTCTGCGTGTGTGGAGCGGCCCCCGGGCCGCCGCGCAGCGCCTATAGCCAGCGCCGCCTGAAAGGGCAAAGCCGCCCTCCTAGCGGTTGCCGATCGTCAGCACCCGCGGCGTCGTGCCGATCTCGCTCGCATCGGTTTGCAGCGCGATCAGCTGGTTGATGAAGCTCAGCGTTTTCGCACTACGGTCGACGTCATCCCGATCGAGCCGCGAGACCCAGTAGTTGCGGTCGTAGAAACGGGCCCCGACCAGTACCGGATAGGGCTTTTCGCCGGCGGAGCTCACCCGGAACAGTATTCGCCCTTCATCCTTTGCTTTGGCGTAAGTCAGCGCACACTGATCCGTCGGCAGGCCGCGGAGATAGCAGTGGCGCAGCCGTTCGCCGAGGAAGTAGATGATCCCCTCGACCGAGCGCAGACGGATGTAGCCGGCTTCCTTCTTCTCGAGCGCGACGGCGGCAGCGCTTACGAACGCGATCCCCGGCGCGGCGGCTCTCCCGCCCTTCTCCGGGCACAAGTTCGTCTTCAGAAGCCAGTTGCTGTCGGCTGGACGCTTCAGCTTGACGGCCGACATGTTCGAATCACGGATGCGCTTCACCGACACGATCTTGTAGCCGCCGGCGACTCCGCTGCGCATCATTTCCAGCGCCTTCTCGTCCGGCACGTTCAGCTCGACGACGTCGTCCGGAGTCTCATCCTCAGACTGCTCCTCGAGCGCGACGCCGGCGCCCGCGTTGACCAGCTCCCGCCGAACGTCATCGCCCTCGGGATACTCGCCGCTGTTCCTTCGGACGTCCCCGCCGGGGCACTTATATTCGGCGACGAGCAGCGGCAGCATGAATTCGGCATCCCAGCCATGGTCCATAAACTGCTGCAGCGTCTCGGGCGTGGTCGGCTTCAGCATTCCTGCAATGAATTCTTTGTTCGAGAGCGGCGTGACGCTGATCACTGGCTCGTTGTTCGCTTCGACCGAGACGCCGTGCGACACGGCATTGGCGCCGCCAGCGATGATATTCTCGAGCGCGGTATCGATTCCCACGCTGCGGTGAACCGTCGCGTTGATCTCACCCATCGTGGAGAATTGCAGCGGCTCGCGGGCCGCGGCGCGCAGGATGTTGAGCAGCAGCTGCTCGTTGCGCGCGTCGGCGAAAGCCTTGTTGTAGTCGGCCGAAAGGTGGGTGATCGAACCGGCGTGCGAGCATCCGCACAGCGCCAGCGCGGCAAGCGGCGGGCCAAAAAAGCTACGCGACATGATTGCCCTCGTTCATGTCGATTCGGCGTTGGCAGAGTGCGCCCACCCGGTGCTAAAGGCAACGCCCTGCGGTGCTAAGCGCCTTGGAAGTTCAACGAAAAAGGCGCTCCGGGACCACTCCCGAAGCGCCTTCGTTCGAACCGGAGCTACCCCGACTTAGTCGTCGTGATCTTGCCCCTGGTCATCCTCGTACCGGTCGTTGCGCCCGTCGCGGTCGCGGTCGCGGTAGCCGTAATTGTTGTAGCCGTTGTAGCCATAGCCGTTGTTGTAGCCCCCCCTGTGGCCGTCGCGGGTGTCGCGAAAGATCCGCTGCTCGAGCCGGGCGATGCGGTACTGGAGCTGGGACACTTCCTGACCGCTGAGGCCGCGGCCGTCGCGGGCGTCGCGACGCAGGCGGCGCTCGATGTCGCGCGCATCCTCGTTGCGGTTGCGATACTCGCTCGGGCTGATCGCGCGGACTTGCGCCAGCCGGCGCAGCTCGCGCTGGATCCGGTCGACCCGCACCTGGAGCGAACGGATATTGCCGTAATTGTTGTAGCCGTAAGCGTTGCCGTAGGGCGCGCCGTAGCCGTAGGGCTGGGGCTGCGGATAATATTGCGCGGCGGCGGGCGCCGCGAACGCGAGCGCCGCACCGGCGGCGGCAAGGGAAATTACAAACTTACGCATCACGGCTCTCCTTTGAGCTCGAGGGTGGTTGCCGCTGTTGTGCGCCGATTCGGTTGTTACGAGGCTGAACGCCCAAGTTATCCGCCGTTCAACAACGTTAATAAGGCGAAACGGCTGCTTCAGTGAGGCCCGCGCCGGTCCCGCTCTTCCCAAATGGCGAACGGATCGCCGCGCGGGTCGGCTCGCTGGTAGGAATGATCATCGTAATCGCTGTGGCTGTCCCGCTGATAGCGGTCGCCATCGTCGAACCGGCCAAGGTCGCGCCGGAACGAGGCGAGGCGATCGTCGTCGGCGGCGAAACGCAATTGCCGCTGAAGGCGATCAACGGCGAGTTCGACCTCGCCGGCCTGACGTTCAGGCAATCTGTACAGCCGGCGCTCCAGCCGGCGGGCTTCCTGGCGCAGGTCTTGCGCTTGCTCGGGGCCGATCAGCTCGCGGTCCATGAGGGTGTCGATCTGCAGCTCAATGCTGCGCAAGCGCAGGTCCAGCGTGGTCGTCAGCCTGTCCGAATGATGGCTCCGAGCCGGCGCCGTGGCCTTCGGTCCGGCGGCCGCAGGAGCCGCCACCATGACTGCCGTTACCGCAGCGAATAAAGCTACCTTACGCATCACACGCTTCCGGAAAAAAAGATCGAGCCAACACTACACCCTTTTCGTGAGGGGCGGCTGAACGACCTCAGCTCTTGATCTTCCAGCCGCTCTTGAGCAGCCGGTAGCAGGCCGCCCACAGGATGATGTTGAGCATGAGCAGGCCGAGCCCGCCGACCCACAAGGGCGAATCGCTGACTCCGAGGAAGCCGGCGCGGAAGCCCGAGATCACGTAGAAGAAGGGGTTCAAGTGGCTCACCGCCTGGAACGGCGGCGACAGCTGGTGGATCGAGTAGAAGGTGCCGGAGAGCAGCGACAGCGGGGTGACGACGAAGTTGGTCACCGCCGCGGCATGGTCGAACTTGTCGGCCCACATCGAGGTCATTAGCCCCATGAACGACAGCAGCAAAGCGCCCATCAGCCCGAACCACAGCACCAGCTCGGGCCGGCGCACCGCGACCGACACGCCGGGCCACAGCAGCATCGCCAGCCACACCGCGCAGCCGACCAGGAAGGCGCGGGTGACCGACGCCCCGACCAGCCCGGCGATCAGCTCGCCGGTCGACAGGGGCGGCATCAGATAATCGACGATATTGCCCTGGATCTTGCCGACCAGCAGCGCGAAGCTCGAGTTGGCGAAGGCGTTCTGGATCATCGCCATGACGATCAGCCCCGGGGCGATGAAGTCGGCGAAATGCAGGCCCATGATCCGCCGCCCGCTGCCGCCCAGGGCGACGGTGAAGATGGCGAGATAGAGCAAGGTCGTGATCGCCGGCGCCCACACGGTCTGCATCTGGACCTTGAAGAACCGCCGCACCTCCTTGATATAGAGGGTCTTGAGGCCTCCCCAATTGACGCCCTTCAGCACCGGGTCCCCGGGCGCGCTCTGAAGCCAGTGCTGCGGTTGGTCGTTCACGGATGAGGCGCCTATCGGCTGGGGACCGGCCGGGCAAGTTTGGAGCAGAGACAAGAATGTCGTGGACCGAGGAGCGCATCGAGCGCCTGAAGAAGATGTGGCACGAAGGCGCTACCGCCAGCCAGATCGCCGACGAGCTCGGCGGGGTCAGCCGCAACGCGGTGATCGGCAAGGCCCATCGCCTCGGGCTCGAGCAGCGCCCCTCGCCGGTCAAGCCGGGCGAGGAGAAAGAGGTCAGGAAGCCGGCCGCTGCGCCGCCCGCCGCGGCCAGCGCCGCAGCCAAGGCCGCTGCTCCGGCGAAGGCCGAAGCGTCCGAAGCCGCGCCCCCAGCCGCGCCCGCGCCGACCGGCCATCCCCAGCGGCGCCAGCTGACGCAGCAGGAGCTGCAGTATCGCTCGATCGGCCCCGGCGGGTTCATCCGCCAGGGCCCGGGCGAGCAGCAGGCGCCGATCCCGCCGGCCCCGCCGCGCCGCCTGGTCCCGGCCAAGCCGAGCCCCGAGGTCGCCGACAAGACCAGCCTGCTCGATCTCAATGACCGCATCTGCAAATGGCCGATCGGCCATCCCGGCGAGCCTGATTTCCATTTCTGCGGCGCCCCGGCCAACCCCGGCTTCCCCTATTGCGTCGAGCATTGCGGGGTCGCCTATCAGGCCCAGCTCCCGCGCCGCGACCGCCGCCCGCCCCCGCCCCTCCCGTTCGGCGGCCCGCGGGTGAGGTGATTTCCTGGTTCCTCCCCATCGCGCGGCGATGGGGAGGGGGACCATTCCCCGCAGAGGGAATGGTGGTGGGGATCGAGTGCGCGGCATGCCGGGGGCATGCCGATAGCGCGAGATCGGACGCCGAAGGCGTCCGTGGGGCGCCGGCGCTCGTTACCCCTCCACCAGCTACGCTGGTCCCCCTCCCCAGCCTTCGGCTAGGGAGGAACGAACCAATCAACCCCCCAAAAACGCCCGCGCTTCCCGCGTGAACAGGCGCCACGCCGGCTCGTCGCCGAGCAGTACGTGGTTGGCGCTTTCGACCAGGACGAAGCGCGCGCCGGCGATGCCCTCGGCGACCTCGCGGCCGGCCTGCGGCGGCGCGTTGCCGTCGCGGTCGGCGTGGACCACCAGGGTCTCGGCGCGAATCTTCGGCAGCTCGGCGCGGACGTCGATCCGCGACGCGAGCTCGATCACCGGCTCGATGCTCTTCACCGGCCCGAGCGTCTGGAACATCTTATTGTGCCAGTCGATCAGCTCTTCGCTCGCCGACGGGAAATAGAGCGTGATGAACATCTCGCCGAGCAGGCTGCGGCGGAACGCCGGCCGGCTGCGGTTCATCTCCAGCAGCGACTCGCGCCACGCAATCTCTTCCGGGTCGTTGCGCACCCGCCAGCCGGCGGCGAAACTGTTGACCAGGATCAGCTTGCGCACCCGCTCCGGATGGCGGGCGGCATAAGCCATCGCGAACGCGGCGCCGTGGCTGATCCCGAGCAGGTCGCAGCGCTCGACCCCGGCGTCGTCGATCACCGCCGCGACGTCGCCGACGATGCTGTCGAACGCAAAGCCGGGCACCGCCCAGTCCGACTTGCCGAAGCCGCGCAGGTCCATCCGGATCAGCCGGCCGAACTGGGCCGCGAACTCGAGCCAGTGGCCGTAGACCGGGCTGGTCCAGTCATTCTCGAGATGGGTCATCCAGTTCGGCATCTTGACGATCGGGAAGCCGGTGCTCGACGGGGTGTCGGCATAAGCGATGCGCGTTCCATCGCTC
>DASRAY010000115.1:0-21593 GCA_035637935.1 Sphingomicrobium sp. | reverse complement strand
TGCCCTACATCGAGGTCAAGAACCCGACCGCGCAGATCGAGCATGAAGCGACCACGTCGAAGATCAGCGAGGACCAATTGTTCTACGCCATGGCGCGCGGGCTCGACCAGGAGGCCGCGGTGGCCCTGATCGTCAACGGCTTCGCTCGCGAGGTGCTGAAACAGTTGCCGATGGAATTCGCGGTGGAGGCGCAGAAGCTGCTGGGGATTTCGCTTGAGGGGAGCGTCGGATGATGGGAGCGCTTGTCGGAGCTATATTGCCGATCGGTCTATTCCTTAGTGCCTCAGCGGCACTGGCCCAAGAGCGGTGCCTCGTGACGCAGTATCGTTTGCCCGCGACAATTTCGGAGGACGTGCGGCCATACCTATTGTGCGGATTGATCCACGACCGCGGGGACACAGGAGCAATCATCAACGGCGTCCACGTCGACACGCATGGCCAAGGCCTTGCCGGCTGTGAGGACGTGCGAACCCGCGCATACAAGGCGGCCTACCAGCACCTAGAATCGATGTTGCCGGAGCCGACCGGTCGGCAGACGTATCTCGATGCGGAGTTCAAGAAAGCCGACGAATTTCTACTGACCGCAACGAACCTCGATGATCTTGGCATGGGTCAGGAACCGAACGCTCCGCCATGCAGGAAGTCTGATGCTCAACATTAAGAACCTTCACGCGACGGTCGCCGACAAGCCGATCCTGAACGGCGTGTCGCTCGACGTGCCCGCGGGCGAGGTGCACGCGATCATGGGGCCCAACGGCTCGGGTAAGTCGACGCTCGCCTACGTGCTCGCCGGGCGGCCGGGCTACGAGGTGAGCGAGGGGTCGGTGACGTTCGAAACAAACTCCGTTCGTGCTGAGCGTGTCGAAGCACTGTCCTCATCTCCGACGCCGGACGAACAGAAGAACAGTCCTTCGACAAGCTCAGGACGAACGGTAGATTTGTTGACTCTGGAGCCGCACGAGCGCGCGGCGGCGGGGCTGTTTCTCGGCTTCCAATATCCGGTCGAGATCCCCGGCGTCTCCTATCTGCAGTTCCTGCGCGAGAGCCTCAATTCGCAGCGCCGCGCCCGCGGCGAAGCGGAGTTGTCCGGCGCCGAATTCATCAAGCTCGCGCGCGAGCAGGCGGCGGCGCTCGGGATGGACGCCGAGATGCTGAAGCGCCCGGTCAACGTCGGCTTTTCGGGCGGCGAGAAGAAGCGCGCCGAGATGGTCCAGATGGGCATCCTCGCGCCGCGATTCGCGGTGCTCGACGAGACCGACAGCGGCCTCGACATCGACGCGCTGAGGATCGTCGGCGACGGCATCAACCGCATCATGCGGGACGCCGGCAAGGGCGTGCTGCTGATCACCCACTACGAGCGGCTGCTCGAGCATGTCCGGCCCGACCAGGTGCACGTGCTTCAGGCCGGTAAGATCACGCGTTCCGGCGACATCGAACTCGCCCGCGAGCTCGAGCGCAGCGGCTATGCGGAAGCGGCGGCGTGAGGTTCCTCCCCATTTTGCAGAAACGGGGAGGGGAACCATTCCCCGCAGAGGGAATGGTGGAGGGGTATTGGCGCCCAGCCTTCCACCCCTCCACCATGCTGCGCATGGTTCCCCTCCCCACCCCCGAGCAAGTCGGGGGCAGGGAGGAACTGCTGTGACCGCGCCCTTCCCCACGCGCAAGCAGGAGGAATGGCGCTACGCCGACCTCGATGCGCTGCGGCCGGTGTGGCAGCAGTTCGCCGAGCCGCTGACGCTGACCGTTGGCCCCGGGGAGACGTTCGAAAAGATGTGGCTGCCGGGCGACGAGGACGTGCTCGTGCGGCGGATTCAGGTGGCCATCGAGAAGGGCGCGCGAGCCCGGATCTTCGTACTCAATGCTGCGACCGAATATGGGCGGACCGAACTCGCCGTGTCGCTCGCCGAGGGTGCGGAGTTCGAACTGTTCGGCGCCAATATCGGCACCGGCACGTCGACCAACGAAATCGTCACCACCGTCAGGCATATCGGCATCGGGGGCCGCTCCCGACAGACCATCCGCAGCGTGCTCAACGGCAAGGCGACCGGCTCCTACCTCGGCAAAGTCGAGGTGGCGCGCGGCGCGCAGGAGACCGACGCCGAGCAGTCGGTGAAGGCGATGCTCCTCGATCGCGGCGCGACGGCGAACTGCAAGCCCGAGCTCGAAATTTTCGCAGACGACGTGAAATGCGCGCATGGCGCGACTGTCGGTGAGCTCGACTCGATGCAATTATTCTACGCGGAGTCGCGCGGACTCGACCCGATGAGCGCCCGCGCGCTGCTCCTCGAAGGCTTCGTCATGGGCCTGTGGGATAGCGCGAAGGAGCCGCACGCGATCGGCGAAGCCGCGCGCGAAGCGCTGAGGAGAGTCGTGTGAACGTCGCGACCCGCATCAACTCCGCGCACAGCGTCCGCGACCAGTTCCCGGCGATCGTCAACTGGCATTATCTCGACAGCGCCGCGACCGCGCAGAAGCCGCAGGCGGTGATCGACGCGATCACGACCGCTTATTCGCGCGATTACGCCACAGTGCATCGCGGCGTTTACGAACGCTCGGCCGAGATGACCGTGAGCTACGAGGCGTCGCGCGCCACGGCGTCGAAGCTGATCGGCGGCCAGTCCAACGAGCTCATCTTCACCCGCGGCGCGACCGAGGCGATCAACCTCGTCGCTCGAGCGCTGCCGAAGGACGGGCGGAGCCGTGTCCTGCTGTCCGAGCTAGAGCATCACAGCAACATCGTGCCCTGGCAGCTCGCCGGCTATGAAATCGATGCCGTGCCACTGACGCCCGACGGCCGGATCGACCTCGACGCCGCCGAGGCGATGCTGACCGACGAGCATCGCGTCCTCGCCTTCGCCCATGTGTCGAACGTGCTCGGCTCGATCCTCGACGCGAAGCGCGCGGCCCAAATCGCGCATGCGAAGGGCGCGTTGCTGCTGCTCGACGGCTGCCAGGCCGTGCCGCGGCTGCCGGTCGACGTCGCCGCGATCGGCGCCGACTTCTACGCTTTCTCCGCGCACAAGCTCTACGGCCCGACCGGAATCGGCTGCTTGTGGGGCCGCGACGAGCTGCTCCAGTCGCTTCCGCCATGGCAGGGCGGCGGCGCGATGATCGAGAAAGTGACGTTCGGGAAGACCACGTTCCTCGATCCCCCGGCGCGGTTCGAGGCGGGCACGCCGCACATCGTCGGAGCCGTCGGGCTCCATGCCGCGGTCAACTGGGTCGAGCAGCTGTCGCTCGACGCGATCCACGCGCACGAATGCGCGCTTGTCGCCGAAACTCGCGCAGCCTTGTCGGGCATGCCCGGCGTTACGCTCTACGGCCCCGAGGATTCGGCCGGAATCGTCAGCTTCAACGTCGACGGGGTGCACGCGCACGACACCGCCACCATATTGGACGATGCGGGCGTCGCCGTCCGCGCCGGCCACCATTGCGCGCAGCCTTTGATGCGCTGGCTCGGGGTCGAGGCGACGGCGCGGGCGAGCTTCGCGGCGCACAGCGATAGCTCGGACATCGCGGCGCTGGTGCGCGGGATCGAGCAGGTGAAGCGGATTTTCGGATGAATCGCGAGCGCAAGATCGAGACCGAGGAGGTCGATTCGGTGCCCCCGCCGCCGCGCGCCCGCGTGACTCCGGAATTCGAGCGCAAGCGCGACTATCTCACCGGCTTCCTCTCGGGCGAAGTGCCGGAAGAGCCGGCCGGCGGCCCGGGAAGCGACCTCCAGGCGACGGTCGTCGAGGCCCTGAAATCGATCTACGACCCCGAGATCCCGGTCGACATCTACGAGCTCGGCCTGATGTACGACGTCGCCATTTCCGAGGACGGCGATGCGGCCATCACCATGACACTGACCACGCCGCACTGCCCGGTCGCGGAATCGCTGCCGAACGAGGTCGAGCTGCGCGTGCTGTCGGTGCCGGGCATCCGCGACGCGGTCGTCAACCTGGTCTGGGATCCGCCGTGGGATCCGTCGAAGATGAGCGACGAGGCAAGACTAGAATTGGGAATGCTGTGAACAAGGAAACGAAGCTCCGCGCGCGGCCGGCCGCGATCACGCTGACCAGCGCGGCGCAGGACCGTATCGCCGAGCTGATGGGCAAAGCCCCAAGGGGCACCATCGGGGTCAAATTGTCGACCCCCCGGCGCGGCTGCTCGGGCCTCGCTTATTCGGTCGACTACGTGACGCAGGAAAACCCGCTCGACGAGAAGATTGCGACGCCCGGCGGCACCTTCTACGTCGACGGCGGCTCGATCCTCTACCTGATCGGCTCGGTGATGGACTGGCGCGAAGACGATTTCGCGGCCGGTTTCGTGTTCGACAATCCCAACGCGACCGGCGCCTGCGGCTGCGGCGAAAGCTTCACCGTCTAGTCCGATAGTGATAAACCGACGGCTGAAGGGAGATTGTTCATGCTCCTCTCCAGCCTGCTGCTGATGGCAGCCGCGGCGTCCACCCAGCCCGCCCGCGACATGCCGGTCGTCAATCCGCTCGCCGAGAATGCGCTGTGCCCCGAGACGCCGATGTCGATCGCGCGCAAGATGGGCAAGCGGCCGCCGCGGGCGATTCCGCTGTCGAAACTGCCGCCGGCGCAGGCCTTCATGGCAGTCGACCGCCGGATCGACGGCTGTCCCGCGCCGCTGAGCGCGTCCGAGTACCGCCGGACCGCTGGCCGCCGCTAGAAACCGAGCGTGAAGCGGATCGCCGCGCCGACGTCGTCCTTCGAATCGGCGATGTGCCCGGGGTCGCGGCGGTAGAACAAATTGCCGCCGAGCCAGCCATTGCCGTCGAGGAGGCTGGTGCCGTAGCTCAGCTCGCCGTCCAGCTCGCGCCCGCTCGGGGCGAGCGAGAAGCGGCTCAGGCTGCTGGTCGCCGTGCCGGTTGCATAATCATAGGCTGTGGGCAAAGTCATGGCGAAGCCGCCATGCTCGACCCGCAGCGGCTGCGCCAGGCGCAGGCCGAGCTTATCGTTGCCGCTCAGGACTCCGGCCTTGGCGATGTCGAGCCCGTACGCGCCGGTTTCGAACCTGCCGGCGGCGAATTCGGTCCAGCCGCGCCTGGCGTTCAAGCCGGCACTCCAGCCGCCGCCGAAATCGCGTCGCGCCTCGAGGTCGAGGAAGGTGGTGTTCGCGCCGCCCCCGCCGAGCACGCCCGACATGCGCCCGCCGAGCAGCGTCTGCTTCTCCTCGAGCCGGCCGATGCCCGCCGACAGCCAGTTCGAACCGAGCGTCCGGTCCACGGCGACCGACGTATAGCGATAGGGTGAACCGGTGGCGCTGGTGCGGGTCTCCTGCCACACCTCGCCGGTCTCGCCGGAAAAGGTCACGCCGGTCCCGTCGAACTGGTGGCGGAACGCGACGCTGCCGTTGCGCTTCGCGGCGAAGCCGGGATCGCCGGCAACGTCCTTCGCGATGAGAAAGGCGCCTGCCTCGGCGCCGTTGAGGCGGCGCTCCATCGCCTTGGCGCCCTCGGCGAAGCCGAACGCCACGGCGGTGTTGCGGTCGAGCCGAGCGACGGCCGAGCCGGCGATCAGCCGCGCCTTGCGCGCATCCTCCGGACCGATGCCGAGCGGGTTCATTGCGAAGCCCTGCTTCAGGTCGTGCCGCTCGCTGACCGTCATCGCGACGCTGATCGGGCCGGCCGCCGCCCCGGCGACCCGGACGTCGCCCTGGAGCGCGCGATGCAGCGGGTGGTCGACATCGGCTTGGCGCAACGTCTTGGCGAGGTTGAGGACGAAGGCGCGGTCGTAGCCGTCGAGGATGATCGCGCCGAGGCCGGAGCCCGTGTTGGAGTCGCCGGCAACAGTCGGCAGGTCGCCGTTGGTGGTCGTGCTGACCGGCGTCTTGCTGCTGGCGAGGCTGGTCTGGCCGATCGGCTGGAACGCCTTGGCGATGTTGAGCCGGCCGCGGCCGTAGACGCCGTCGGTCCCGGCCGCGCCGAGGTCGTCGGCGCTCTGGAACAGGATGTTGACGATCTGCGACCCGCTAAGGTTGGGGAAGGCCTGGGCGAGCAGCGCCACCGCGCCGCTGATGGTCGGCGCCGAGAAGCTGGTGCCCGACCACAGAAATTGCGCTCCGCTATTATCCGGCGCCCGATCCTTATAACCCTGCGCCATCAGATAATATTGGGCGCCAGTCCCGGCGCGGTTCGAGAAAGGCGAGATCTGGCCGACGTCGACGGTGCCGTTGGCGCCGTCGACCCCGACCGACCCGGCGATGATTACCATGCCCGCGAAGCGCGTCGCGGGGCTGAGCGCGAACGGATCGGGGTTGCCGCCGATCGTCGGGTCCTCGCCGTCGTTGCCAGCCGAGATCACCAGGATGACCCCGTGGTTGACCGCATTCTGCATCGCGCCCAGCAGGGTCGAGCCGGGAGCAGAGCCGCCGAGCGACAGGTTAATGACCTTGACCCCGGCCTGGGTCGCGGCGTTGATCCCGGCCGCGATTGCATTGTCGAAGAAAGAACAGCCGTCGCTCGTGGCGCAGGAGCCGACCTGGTCGGCCCGCTCGCTGACGATGGTTGCGTCGAAGGCCACGCCGAGCGTCCCCGAATTGTTGCGCGCCGCGGCCGCGACCGCACTCACCGCGGTGCCGTGCCCGCCCTCGTCGGACACGCCGCGATTCCCGGCGACGTCGCCACTCGCCGGGTCAATCTTGCCGGTGAACTCGTTGAGACTGGGGTTGATGCCGCTGTCGACGACGCCGATCTTGACGCCCTTGCCGGTCGCGCCCGCATTGTAGGCGGCGATCGCATTGGCGTTCACCGCATAGGTCGAGTTCCGATACTCGGTCGTGTCGAAATTGACCGTCGGAGTCGGCGTGGGCGTGGGCGTTGGAGTGGGGGTGGGGGTGGGGGTGGGGGTTGGAGTCGGCGTGGGAGTCGGGGTCTGCGGGGGCGGCGCGATCGGCTGCACCCCGCCGCCGCCGCCGCTGCCGCCGCAGGCCGAAAGCGCAAATACGAGCACGACCGCGCAGCCGGTCGTCGCAAGGAACCTGGTTGTCATCATACCACTCCGCTCAAGCCGCTGAAAACTCACGGCTTCCCCGGCGAAGTTATGGTTTATGAAACCTTACAATTTGCTTAAGCGGTTGAAATAGCTAGTGGCTTTTGCGGCCATGGACCCGCGCTTTGCCCATATCCGCGACTGGATTTTCGACCTCGACAATTGTCTTTACCCGGCCGGAAGCCGCCTGTTCGAGCTGATTGACGCGCGCATGACGGCCTACATCGAGCGGCTGCTGGGGGTCGATCCGATCGAGGCGCGGCGAGTCCAGAAGATGCACTTCCACGGCTCCGGGACGACTCTGGCGGGGTTGATGAAACATCACGACGTCGACCCCCACCATTTCATGGGCGACGTTCACGATATCCCGCTCGACCGCCTCGCCCGCGACGACCGCCTCGTCGCGGCGCTGGCGCAACTCCCCGGCCGCAAGTTCATCCATACCAACGGCAATGCCGAATATGCCTGGAAGGTGCTCGACCGCCTCGGGCTCGCCGCCGAGGTCGATCACCTGCACGACATCTTCGCCGCCGACCTGACGCCCAAGCCCGAGCTTCACGGCTATCGCAAGCTGCTCGACCAGTTCGGCATCGACCCGGGCCGGGCGCTGATGGTCGAGGATATGGTCCGCAACCTGGCGCCGGCGAAGCAGCTCGGGATGGTCACCGTCTGGGTCGACAACGGCTCCGAGCGCGGCAATCACGGTTACGACGAGGCCATCGTCGACCATCGCATCCGAGATGTCGGCGAATGGCTCGAAGCAATATTGGGGGAAGCGGAATGAGCGAAGCGCTGCAAGCGACCATCGAACGCGCGTGGGACGAGCGCGATGCGATTGGGCCGGAGACCAAAGGCGAGGTCCGCCAGGCGGTCGACTCGGCCCTCGCGGCGCTCGACGGCGGCGGCGCGCGAATCGCCGAGAAGATCGGCGGCGAGTGGACCGTCCACCAATGGCTCAAGAAAGCCGTGCTGCTGTCGTTCCGCCTGAATCCGATGGAGCTGATCGCGGGCGGCCCCGGCGCCGGCCACTGGTGGGACAAGGTCCCGTCCAAGTTCGCCGGCTGGGGCGAGAAGGAGTTCGCCGCCGCCGCCTTCCGCGCCGTGCCCGGCGCGATCGTCCGCCGCGGCGCCTATATCGCGCCGGGCGCGGTGCTGATGCCGAGCTTCGTCAACATCGGCGCGCGCGTCGACGAAGGTGCGATGGTCGACACCTGGGCGACCGTCGGGAGCTGCGCGCAGATCGGCCGTAACGTCCATATCTCGGGCGGAGCCGGGATCGGCGGGGTGCTCGAACCGCTCCAGGCCGGGCCGGTGATCATCGAGGACAATTGCTTCATCGGCGCCCGCGCCGAAGTCGCCGAGGGCGTCATTGTCGAGCAGGGCTCGGTGCTGTCGATGGGCGTGTTCCTCGGCGCCTCGACCAAGATCGTCGACCGTGCGACCGGCGAGATCCATTACGGCCGCGTCCCGGCTTATTCGGTTGTCGTCCCCGGCGCACTGCCCGGCAAGGATGGGGGCCCGAGCCTCGCCTGCGCGGTGATCGTCAAGCGCGTCGACGAACGCACCCGCTCCAAGACCAGCATCAACGAACTGCTGCGCGACTAGCGTTCCATCCGATAGAGCAGGTTCAGCGAGACCCCCGTCTCCAGCTGACCCGGAGCCACAATTCCGCCGTCGCGCTCGGGCGCCGGCGGCGGCGGCGGCGGGGGCGCAGACACGTTGCTGACCACCCGCGACCCGGTGACGATCACGTCGGTCCCGCGATACGACGTGCCCTCTTCGACCGACAGCAGCCGGACCGACGTGAAGCCGTTGTTGCGGGCATATTCGGTTGCTTCGGCCTCGCCCCGCGCCATCGCGCGGATGCGCGCCTCTTTGCGCAGCGGCGCGGGATCCGAGATCCCGAAATTGGGGCCGTAGACCGAATCCGCGCCGGCCTTGGTCAGCGCATCGAGCAGCGATGTCAGCTTGTCGATATTGCGGGTTTTGATCTGCACCGAGTTGCCAGCGATGTAGCCGATCAGGGTCTGCTTCCCGCGCCCGCCGGGTTCATTGTCCCAGCGATAGTCCGGCGACAATTGGATGCCCTGCGTTTGGATGTCGCGCTCGCGGATTCCCGCGGCACGGATCGTCGCCAGCAGCTTTTCGGTCTTGACCTTGTTGGCCGCGACCGCCTCGGTTGCGGTCGACGCCTTGGCCTGCGTCCCGACCGTCATGCTCGCCTCGTCGGGCGGCGTCCGCAACGATTCCGCGATATTGACCCGAACCAGCGGCGTGCTCGCCATTTCAGAAATGCTGGCCGTCGGCGCCTGCTGCGCCAGGGCCACTGCAGGCTGCATCATCAGTGCGAGCAAAATCACGCTTTTGAACGACTTGAGAGTTGTCACGAATTTCTCCTCAAACTGCTAACCCACGCGTCCCATTCGATGCTGAGACGCGAGTCCGATGAAAATCCTTTGGGACAGCTTCAGAAAAAACTGCGGACCGCGCCCGAACCTATCGGCCCGACCTGAATAGCTGCCGAACGGAGGCATAAGCCTCGCTTATCGTCCGAGTCCGGGCATTTGTTGGCGGGCACAGCGCTGCAACCGCTATTTCGCGCGGGCCATGAAACCGTTCGATCCCGAGGCGTTTGACCGCAAGCTCGCGGACGCTGCCGAGCTCGCCGAGCGCGATAACGCGCCGGTGATCCGCACCGTCATGAATGGCCGCGACTGGCTGATCCTCGGCATCCTCGCCGTCATCTGGGGCGGCGCCTTCTTCTTCATCGGCGTCGCCGTGAAGCATGTGCCGCCGCTGACCTACGTCTGGCTCCGCCTGACCATCGCCGCGGCCGCGATGTGGCTGTTCCTTCACTTCAAGGGCCACAAGCTCGGCTTGCCACGCCAGGTGTGGGGCTCGATCCTGCTCCTCGCCCTGCTCAATAACGCCATCCCCTTCGTCCTGTTCGGCTGGAGCCAGACGCACATTGCCAGCGGTCTCGCCTCGATCCTCAACGCCACCACTCCGATCTGGGGCGTGCTGGTCGCGCATTTCCTCACCCACGACGAGCGCATGACCCCGCGCAAGATCAGCGGTGTCCTGCTCGGCTTCGGCGGCGTCGCGACGATGATCGGGCCCGCGCTGCTCACCAACCTTGGCAGCTCCGCACTGGCCCAACTTGCCTGCGTCACTGCCGCCTTGTGCTACGCGCTGGCCGCCGTTTGGGCGCGGCGGTTCCGGGCTATGGGCCTGTCGCCGATGTCGGTCACGACCGGCCAGCTGAGCGCGGGCGCGCTGATGATCATGCCGCTCGCGTTCATAATCGACAAACCGTGGACTCATGCCTTCCCCCCGCTCAGCGCGTGGGGCGCAATCGTTGCCCTCGCCTTGTTCTGTACAGCGTTTGGCTACGTGCTCTATTTCAGGCTGATCGATTCATCCGGCGCGACCAATGCGCTGCTCGTCACGTTGCTGGTGCCGCCGGTCGCGATCCTGCTTGGAGCATTGTTCCTCGGGGAAACGCTCGCCGTCCAGGACTTCCTCGGGCTCGGCCTGATCGCGCTCGGCCTGGCCGCGATCGACGGCCGCGCGCTCAGCCTCTTGCGGCTGCCGGAGCGCCAGCCTCAGACAATAGTCTAGCCGCCTCGGGGCCGGTCCAGTCGAGGTCGCCGACGTAGCGCCACACCTCGCGGCCCTCGGCGTCATACAGGATCGAGGTCGGCAAGACGGCGTCCGGCCCGATCGCGCCGGACAGGCCCATGCCGGGATCCTGGTAGGCGCCGAGGTCGGTGATCTCGAGCTTCCTGAGGAACGCGACGACCCCGCGATGCGCGCCCGAATCCTGGCTTACCGCGATCACTCCAAGCGCACCGTCGATGCGGTGGGACTGCGCCAGCCGGTCGAGCGTCGGCAGCTCCTTGACGCACGGCGCACACCAGGTCGCCCACAGGTTGACCAGCACCGGCGTACCCTTGAAATGCGCGATCGAGATCTTGCCGCGATCGGGGTTCTGGAACTCCACCGCCGGCGCGGCCTGGCCCTTGTGGCTGCGGTCGACGCCCTTCTGCGGCCCCGCTTCGGCGGCGGGCTGGTTCTCCGCGGATTGCTGCTGCGGCTTGGCGCAGCCGGCCAGCGCGAGGACGGCAGCGATCAGGACGATGAGGCGCATGCGCTGCCGCTAGCGCAATCCCCGGGGAGCGGCTAGTCGAAGCGCATGACGCTCTCGCGCATCGCCTCGGTCGCGGCCATCGCGCTCACCGCCGGCTGCGGCAGGGTCGCGGACCTCAAGCCCGCGCCCGGTCAGTCGCTCCCGGTCAAGCCGCTGATGGCGCGGACCACGCCGACCCCGGAGCAGTTGCTGACTCCCCCGCCCAACGCCCATCCCGAGCGGGTCGACGAGCTGATGAAGAAGTCGGCGCCGCGGGCCCAGGACCCGTTCGATTTGCCGCCGCCAAGCGGCGGCGCGGCCCCGGCGCTGCCGGCGGGCGCCGACCCGCAGCCCGTCTCCAACGAAACCGGGCCGGCCACTCCGCAATGACCCACAAGGTTCGCAAGGCCGTCTTCCCGGTCGCCGGGCTCGGCACGCGCCTGCTGCCGGCGACCAAGAGCATCCCCAAGGAGATGATCACGATCGTCGACCGGCCGCTCATCCAATATGCGGTCGACGAGGCGCGCGAGGCCGGGATCGAGGAGATGATCTTCGTCACCGGCCGCGGCAAGTCGCCGCTGGTCGACTATTTTGACCACGCGTTCGAGCTCGAGGCGACGATGCGCGACAAGGGCAAGAGCCTCGACGCGCTCGAGCCCTCGAACGCCCGGTTCGGCGAGATCGTCACGGTTCGCCAGCAGCAGCCGCTCGGCCTCGGCCACGCCGTCTGGTGCGCCCGCCACATCGTCGGCGACGAGCCGTTCGCCGTGCTGCTGCCGGACGAGCTGATGGCCGGCACGCCCAATTGCCTGGCCCAAATGGTCGAGGCTTACGGCGAGGTCGGCGGCAATATCGTCGCCGCGCTCGAGGTGCCGGACAGCGAGACCCATAAATATGGCGTGATCGACCCGGGCGCGACGACCGGCCGGCTGACCGAGATCCGCGGCCTGGTCGAAAAGCCGGCGCCCGGCACCGCGCCGTCGAACCTGATGCTGCCGGGCCGCTACATCCTCCAGCCCGAGGTCATGCGCATCCTCGACGCGCAGGAAACCGGGGCCGGCGGCGAGATCCAGCTGACCGACGCCCTGGCGAAGCTGATCGACACCCAGCCGTTCCACGCCTACCGCTTCGATGGCGAGCGCTACGATTGCGGCAGCGCCGCCGGTTTCGTCATCGCCAATCTCGCGATGGCCCTGAAACGCACCGATGTCGGGCCGGCGGTGACGGCGGCCATGTCGTCATTGCGAGGAGCATAAGCAATGCGGCAATCCAGGCGCCGCTGGATTGCTTCGGTGCGCTCGCAATGACGAATTGCCTTAAGGCTCCAGCTCGACGTCCCAGTAGAGATAATCGCGCCAGCTGTCGTGAAGGTAGTTGGGCGGGAAGGCGCGGCCGTGCTCCTGAAGCTGCCAGCTGGTCGGGCGGATCGGCTCGCGATGGAAATGCATATGCGCTTCCATCGGTGTCCGTCCGCCCTTCTTGAGGTTGCACGGGGCGCAGGCGGTGGTGACATTCTCCCATGTCGTCCGCCCACCCTGGGCGCGCGGGATCACATGGTCGAACGTCAGCTCCTTGGCCGAGCCGCAATAGACGCAACGGAAACGGTCGCGCAGGAACAGGTTAAACCGCGTGAAGGCCGGATATTCGTTGGGCCGGACGTAGTCGCGCAGCGCGATCACCGACGGCAGCTTGAGCGCCACGCTCGGGCTGTGCACCTCGCGCTCGTAGTGAGCGACGACGTCGACCCGCTCAAGGAACATCGCCTTGATCGCGGTCTGCCACGGCCACAAGGACAGCGGATAGTAGGACAGAGGCGTGTAATCGGCGTTGAGCACCAGCGCCGGGCAGCTGTCGGGATGGCGGATCAGCTCGGGATGATACATGCGACTAGCGACACAGCCTTTCGTTCGGTGGGTCCCGAACTCCAGCTCCCGGCCTCGTCGCACTCAAGGAGGAGCGGGGCCCCGGCCCGTCTTCCCTTGTTGACCGCCGGATGCCAACCCGGCGTTACACGCCCATGAATCGGGGATTGCGGATTCTGCGTCAAGAGGAAGTGGCGTGACGGTCACACGCTTTGCGCCTTCGCCGACCGGACGGTTGCATTTGGGCCACGCCTACAGCGCAGTCCTCGGCCACAGCCGGGCGCGCGACAGCGGCGGCAGCTTCCGCCTGCGCATCGAGGATCTCGACCAGACGCGCAGCCGGCCCGAGTTCGTCGCCGGCATCGCCGAGGACGTCGACTGGCTCGGCCTCGCGCCCGACGCGCCGGTGCTGGTCCAGTCGCAGCGTACGCCCGCCTACGAAGCGGCGTTGGAGCAATTGAAGCGGCAGGGCCTGGCCTACGCCTGTTTCTGCACGCGCGCGGATATCGCCCAATCGCTGACGGCGCCGCACGGCGACGCCGCGACCTCCTATCCCGGCACCTGCCGCGACCTGCCCGACGATCCCGAGCGCCGAGCAGCGACCCCGCACTGCTGGCGGCTCGACTCGGCCACCGCGCTGGCGACGGCGGGTCCACCGTCGTGGCGGGAGGAGGGCGGACGCGCGTTCACTGCGCACGAGCGGGACATCGGCGACGCCATCCTGGCGCGGAAGGACGCGCCGGCCTCCTACCATCTCGCCTGCGTCGTCGACGATGCGGCGAGCGGCGTCACCCTGGTCGTCCGCGGCGCCGACCTGCGCCCGTCGACGCCGGTGCAGCGGCTGCTCCAGGCACTGCTCGGGCTCCCGGTGCCGACCTACCTCCATCATCCGCTGGTCGTTCACACCGACGGCCGCCGCCTCGCCAAGCGCGACTTCGCCCCGACGCTGGCCGCGATGCGCGACAGCGGATGCGATGGCCGCGACCTCGCCGAGCAATTGCGCGCCGGAATCTTGCCGGGTGAATTTCGCTTCGCAGACGCCTAGAGGAGAGCAATGAACACGATCCTCGTCATTCTGCTCGTCCTCGCCATGGGCGCGACAGCCTATGTCCTCGTCCGGGGGGTGATCGCCATGGCGTCGGGCCAGGTCGGCTCGAGCGAGCAGCAGCAACAGTGGATGCGCAAGCGGGTAATGTTCCAGGCGCTCGCCATCATCATCGTCGCGGCCATCCTGGCGCTCGCCGCCGCCGGCGGCTGACGCTTGGTCCGGCTCAACAAAATCTACACGCGCACCGGCGACCAGGGCGAAACCGGGCTCGCCGACGGCTCGCGCATCGCCAAGGACAGCCCGTTGAGCCAGGCGATCGGCGACGTCGATGAGGCCAACAGCGCGATCGGCGTCGCTCTCCTTGCGATCGACGATCCGACGGTTCGAGCGATTCTGGCCTCGGTCCAGAACGAGCTGTTCGACCTCGGCGCGGATCTCGCGACTCCGGGCGACGATTTCACGCCCACGGACATGACCCTGCGCGTCGTCGCCGCGCAGATCGACCGGCTCGAGCGCGACATCGACCGGATGAACGAGCGGCTCGAAGCGCTGCGGAGCTTCATCCTGCCCGGCGGCGCGGGCGGCTCCGCCGATCTCCACCTCGCCCGAGCGATCGCCCGCCGCGCCGAGCGCAGCGCCGTCGCCGCCAATCGCGATCGGCCCCTCAACCCGCTCGCCCTGATCTATCTCAACCGCCTGTCGGATCTGCTGTTCGTCGCAGCCCGCTATGTCGCGGCAAGCGGCGGCGGCGACATTCTCTGGCAACCGGGCGCAACCCGCGACCGATAGCGGGCAGTTATGGAACATATAGCGAACTAATACTCGACCGGCCCGCCGTTTCGTGGCAGTGGGACGCGCGATGGCCAGGGAGGATTCGAATTCGACCCCCGCGGCGCTCGGTGAGCGGCTGTTCGCCACCCGCAAGCTGACGCTCGATCTCGCCGCTCCGCTGAGCGACGCCGATGCGGCGATCCAGCCGTTCCCGGACGCGTCGCCGGCGAAATGGCACCTTGCCCACACGACCTGGTTCTTCGAGACCTTCGTGCTGCGCGACCATGTCCCGGATTACCGACTGTTCGACGACCGCTGGTCCTATTTGTTCAACAGCTATTATGAGGGAGAGGGCGAGCGCCACGCTCGGCCGAAGCGCGGAATGCTAAGCCGGCCTTCGCTCGACCAGGTCCGCGACTATCGCGCGGCGGTCGATGATGCGCTGGAACGGGCGCTGCCGTCGCTGCCCCCGGCAGCGCTCGATCTGATCGAGCTCGGCATCCACCACGAGCAGCAGCATCAGGAACTGTTCCTCACCGACATCCTCGCGACGCTCGCCGAGAACCCGCTCGAGCCGGCTTATGCCGAGCTTCCGGCGGCGGCCTGCTTCGCGGCCGAGCAGTTGAGCTGGCATCGCGGCCGCGACGGCGTGGTCGAGATCGGCGCGGCCGATGGCGGCTTCGCCTTCGACAGCGAGCGGCCGCGGCACCGCGCCTTTCTCGCCTCGCACGAGCTCGCCGGGCGCAAGGTCACCAATCGCGAATGGCGCGAGTTCATCGATGCGGGCGGCTACCGGACGCCGACGCTGTGGCTGTCGGACGGCTGGGCCTGGGTCCAGCAGGAGCGGATCGGCGCCCCGCTTTACTGGCATGAGGACGGCACCCAGTTCACCCTCGCCGGACGCCGCGAGGTCGACTGGGCGGCGCCGGTCGCCCACGTCAGCCATTATGAGGCCGACGCCTTCGCTCGCTGGGCCGGAGCCCGGCTTCCGGCCGAGGCCGAGTGGGAGGATTTCGCGTCCTCGGCCGATCCGCTGATCGGCAACCAGCTCGACGTCGCCGGGGCCGTCCTGCCCCGCCCGGGCGGTGGCATCTTCGGCGATGTCTGGGAATGGACGCAAAGCGCCTTCGCCCCCTATCCCGGCTTCGCTCCGGCCGCGGGCGCGGTCGGCGAATATAACGGCAAGTTCATGAGCGGGCAGCTGGTGCTGAAGGGCGCGAGCTGCGCCACGCCGCGCGGGCACAGCCGCGCCTCCTACCGCAATTTCTTCCCGCCGGCCGCGCGCTGGCAGTTTACGGGAGTGCGCCTTGCTAAAGACGCTTGATCCGCAAACGCTCGCCTTCCGCGACGACGTGCTGGCGGGGCTGTCGGCGCCGATCCCGGCGGTCCCGGCGCGCTGGCTCTACGACCATCGCGGGTCCGAGCTGTTCGACGCGATCACCCGACTGCCGTCTTATTATCCGACCCGGACCGAGATCGGCATTTTCCATTCGATCATGCCGGAGATCGCGGCGCACGTGCCGAACGGCAGCGCGGTCATCGAGTTCGGCGCCGGATCGGCGACCAAGACGCCGATCCTGCTCGAGACGATCGCGCCCGCGGCCTACGTTCCGGTCGACATTTCCGGCGACTATCTCGCGGGCAGCGCCGCGGAGCTGCGGCAGCAGTTCCCGTCGCTCGAAGTGATCCCGGTCGTCGCCGACTTTGCGCGGCCGTTCACGCTTCCTGGCGGGATCGAGCATCTGCCCAAGCTCGGCTTCTTCCCCGGCTCGACCATCGGCAACTTCATCCCGCGCAGCGCGACCGACCTGCTGCGTCAGTTTCGCGAGCTGCTCGGCGACGGCGCGCTGCTGCTGATCGGAATGGACCGGGTCAAGCCGGTCGAACGGCTGATCGCCGCCTACGACGACCCCGAAGGGGTGACGGCGCAGTTCACGCTGAATCTCCTCACGCGCATCAACCGCGAGCTCGACGGCAACATCCCGGTCGAGGCGTTCCGCCACGAGGCGCGCTGGAACGACATATTGTCGCGGATTGAAATCCACCTGGTCGCTGAGCGCGACGTGGAATTCACGATCTCCGGAACGCCCTTCCGCTTTGCGTCGGGTTCGTCGATCCACGCCGAGAACAGCCACAAGTACGGATCGCGCGGCGGGCGCGTGCTGCTGCTCGCCGGCGGCTGGACCCCGGTGGCCGAATGGACCGATCCGGCGCGCGATTTCGCGGTCATCCTCGCCGAGGCCCAACCGAAGCGCTTCGCGCCCTGATTGCCGAGGCTTCGCGCGGCGACTAGACGACAGCCATGATCTACACGCTCGTCGGCCTCGTCGACCTTCTCCTCGCGATCGTCTTCTGGGTGATCCTGATCCAAGTGATCCTTAGCTGGCTGGTCGTGTTCAACGTCCTGAACACCCGCTCGGCCGGCGTCCGCGCCTTCATCAACGGTATCGACCGGGTGACCGAGCCGCTTTACCGGCCGCTGCGCCGGGTGCTCCCGAACATCGGCGCGATCGATCTCGCCCCGCTCGTCGTCGTCATCATCATTATCTTCCTCCGCTCCTACCTGCTTCCGGGCATTCTAATGGAAGTTGGCCGGACGATCACATGAGCGCACGGAAGATCGACGGGAAAGCCGCCGCCGCCGCTGTCCGCGAAGCGGTCGCGGGCCATGTCTCCGCGTTCGCGCAAAGGCTCGGCCGGCCGCCCGGCCTCGCCACCGTGCTGGTCGGCGAGGATCCGGCCAGCGCCGTCTATGTGCGAATGAAGAACCGGGCGACGGCCGAAGCGGGGATGGCGGGCTTCGCTCACAACCTTCCAGCCGCCACCTCCGAGGCCGACTTGCTGCAGCTGGTCACCGACCTCAACGCCGACGAGCGCGTCGACGGAATCCTCGTCCAGTTGCCGCTCCCCGCGCAGATCGACGCGACCCGGGTGCTCGAGACGATCGAGCCCGGCAAGGACGTCGACGGGTTCCATCCGATGAATGCGGGCCGGCTCGCGACGGGTTTGCCGTCGCTCGTGCCGTGCACTCCGTTCGGCTGCCTGCACCTGCTCAAGGCCGAGCTCGGGACCCTCGCCGGGCTCGACGCAGTGGTGATCGGCCGCTCCAACATCGTCGGCAAGCCGATGGCGCAATTGCTGATCGGCGAGAGCGCGACTGTGACCATCGCCCATTCGAAGACCCGCGACCTTCCCGCGGTGGTGCGCCGCGCCGACATCGTGGTCGCGGCAGTCGGGCACGCGGAAATGGTCCGCGGCGACTGGATCAAGCCCGGCGCGACGGTGATCGACGTCGGCATCAACCGCCTGCCGACCGGCGACGGCAAGGGCCGGCTGGTCGGCGATGTCGCCTTCGCCGAGGCGGCCGAGATCGCCGCCGCGATCACGCCGGTGCCCGGCGGGGTCGGGCCGATGACTATCGCCATGCTCATGCGTAACACGCTGGTCGCGGCGCATCGCCGCGCCGGCCTCGCTGACCCGGAGGGATTATGATCACTGCCGCCCTGTTGCTCGGCGCCGCCGCCGTTCCGACCGCGATCGATGCGGAGCGCGCCTTCGCCCGGGACGCGCAGCGGATCGGCCAGTGGGACGCGTTCCGCAAATGGGCCGACCGCGACGCGGTGATCTTCACCCCGCAGGCGACCTGGGCTCAGACCGCGCTGCCGCAGGAGAATCCACCCAAGGCGATCACCTGGCGACCGGCCCACAGCTTCGTCTCGTGCGACGGCCGGACCGCGGTGAACACCGGGCCGTGGTGGAAGCTCGACGGGACGCCCGGCGGCTATTTCACCACCGTGTGGCAGCGCAGCGGCCGGACCTGGCGCTGGGCCTATGACGGCGGCGGACCTGGCGCTCCGGCCGATCTTCGCCGCCCCCAGACCCACCGCGCCTCATGTGCCCGCCGGGCGCCGGGCGCGCCGATCATCCCGCCGCCGCCGCTGACGGCGAAGGAAGCGCGCACGACTCCCGACGACCATGGCCGCGGCCAGTCGGCCGACCGGACGCTCGGCTGGGACTGGAAGGTCGACAAGAACGGCGGCCGCGAGTTCCGCGTCTTCCTGTGGACCGGGACGCATTACGCGCAGGTCCTCCACAACCAGATCCCGCCGCCGCCGAGCCAAAAGCCGTGATCGAGCTGTTCGGCTCGGCGCTCGCCACCTTCCTGGTGATCATCGATCCACCGGGCTGCGCGCCGATTTTCACCAGCCTGACCCGCGGTACCTCCGCCGCGCACCGGCGGGCGATGGCGATCCGCTCATCGCTGATCGCCTGGGCGATCCTGATGTTCTTCGCGCTGCTCGGCAAACCGATGCTGCACGCGCTCGGCATCAGTCTTGCGAGCTTCCGCATCGCCGGCGGCATCATGCTGTTCTTCATCGCCATCGACATGGTGTTCGAGCGCCGTACCGAGCGCCGCGAGAAGCGCGCCGAGGCGATCGAGCGCACGCCCGAGATTGAGGACATCAGCGTCTTTCCGATGGCCATGCCGATGATCGCCGGTCCCGGCTCGATCGCCAGCGCGATGCTATGGGTGTCGCGCGCCGAAAGCCCGCTTCACGTCGCGGTCGTGCTCGGCGCCGTCACCACCGTCATCGCGTTGACGCTCGTGACCTTGCTCGCCGCAGGGCCGCTGATGAAGCTGATCGGCGACAAGGTCGAAAGTGCCATCACCCGCATCCTCGGCGTCATCCTCGCCGCACTTGCCGCCCAGTTCGTGATCGACGGGCTGAAGCAAAGCTTCCCCCACGTCCTCGCTTAACCGACGACCTTCCAGATCTTGAACGGCGAATCCTTGGGCAAGGGGATCGGCGCCAGCCAGTTCGGCACCTTCCCCTGCTCGAGCTGGACGTAAAACCCCTTCGGCGCCTCGGCCTCGAAGATGGTGGTGGTCGAGCTCGCCGGGCAGGTCATCAAATAGGTCGAATGATATTTGCCGACCAACCGGTGCGCCTGGTCGGCATCGCCCCGGAAAGCGTTCATGACGTCCGCAATTTGTTCGCCGTTGCGATGGTAGGGGCCGGTCACGGCATCGTGGTGGGTGATGGTGATCAGCCGCGGGCCGAGATCGATGAAGGTGAAGATCATGCCTTTGGGCAGCAGCGCGATCGGGTGATAGCCCCATAGCGAATTGCACAGGCGATTGGCCTTGCCGATCGAGGCCTCGAAGGGCGTCGCCTTCTTCTCCGGAATGAAGTTGAGCACGAACGGCACCGCCGCGCCCACACCGACGACAACGGCGGCCATGGTCCCGACGATTCGAACTACGCTGTACCTGGTGTTCCAGACGAGAGGCACCAGCGCCCAGGCCAGAGCTGCACAGCCGATGGTCGCCATCATCTGGGCCGCTGGGCCGGTGCGGGTCTGCCACAGCAGCAACAGCGACGCGGCGAAGCTCGGCGCCGCCGCGCCGAGGATCCGGCGCAGCAGGTCGCGGTCGGCGCGCCGCAGCCAGGCCAGCGCCGCCCAGCCGATCGCGCCGCTGATCGGGATCGCGACCACCAGCATCGCCACCCGCCAGCCATGAAGGTAGATGGGCCTGGCTTCGCGCACATGGCTCAGCCACAACCGCTCGACCTCGGGCGACACGCCTTCGAGGCGCTGGATGCAGTGCGGCCACATGAAGGCGTGGTAGATCGCGATCAATGCGCCGGCGTACATCGCGATCAGCATCCGGCGCTGCCACCGCTGCGGCGACAGCCAGGCCATGCCGTAGAGCAGCGCGCCGCCGAGCATGGCGTCGGACAGCCAGACCGGCGACAGCGCGTCGCACACCGCTGCGCGATTGTCGTTTGACGCGAAAATCAGGAAACACAGCGCCGTCCCACCAACGAGGGAAACCGCATAGGCGCGCAGCCGCTCGCGCTCGTCCGGGTCATGGACCCAGAACAGCACCATCGCCGAGCCTGCGACGGCGAGATAGATGATCATCTCGAGCCCGACCGCGAGGGAGAGCGCCGTGGCGATGCCGAGCGTCAGGCCGCCGCGCACGCGCTTCGGATCGGCGATGCCGGTCACGCACAGCGCCAACAAGGCGAGCTGCCAGCCGTGGTGGTCGATCCGTTCGGGCATGAACATGCCGTTGGTCGAGCCGGCGAAGAACAAGGCGAGGAAAGCGACCGGGTAGGCGCGCTTGTCGATCAGCCGCCGCGCCGTCAGCGCGAGCGAGAAGAGCAGCAGGAGGTAGGGCAGGAGCGGGGCAATCCCGACCGCCCACCGTTCCGCCGCGGGTCCGCCGAGCAGCGGTCTCAACGCGAGGATCAGCCCCGCGATCGGCAGGTCGACCAGCCGCGACCAGTGGATGTTCGCCCCGAACGGGGGGTTCATCCGGTGTTGGCGAAGGTCGAACCAGCCTTGGCCGTGGAGCAGGCCACGGACCTGCATCATCCGCATATTGTCGTCGGTGTCGCCGAGCGCGAAGAAGCGGATGTCACTCCACTTGTTGTAGATGAACCAGGCCGAGAAGCCGAGCCACACGAGGAGGACGATCCACCGCCAATGGCGATCGATCGCGACCGCTATCTCCGCCTCCCAGTCCCGCTTCTTGCCTTCCCGCATTTTTCGCGCTGTAGCCGCTCGACCTTAAACGGCAAGCAACGGGCGCATGGCCTCCGGATTAAACGTCAGTCATCAAACCTTTGGCCAGCTCGTCCGCTTCGCGCTCGTCGGTTTGTTCCTCGCCGCGATTTATTCGGCGATTTACTGGTACCTGGCGACCTATGTGATGCCGCCGGTGGCGGCAGTAGTCATCGCCTTCCTGGTCTCCGTGACGCTCGGCTTTGTGA
>DASRAY010000114.1:0-51258 GCA_035637935.1 Sphingomicrobium sp. | reverse complement strand
GCGCCCCGCTTTAGATCGTCTGCAGGTTCACGGCCGTGTTGCGGCCGTCCTTGGCGTTGAGGTCGTAGGACAGGCGCTGGCCCTCCTTGGGCGAGCTCTTGTCGGCCCACGAGAAAGCGTTGCGGTCGAAGCGCAGCTCCTCGCCGCCCTCCTCGGCCTTGATCGAGCCGAAGCCCTTCGCTTCGTCAAAGCTCTTGACGGTGCCAAAATATTTCATGGTGTTGCCTTTCTTGCCGAAGCGGCCTGGATTGGCTGCCTCGCGGCTAAGAGGCGTTAAAGAAGGACAAAAACGCGCCAAAGCGCTCAAACCGTCGATACCGACTGGTAGCAAATATTAGATAGGCGCAAACGGGCACGAATGCAATCGGCCGGGAAAATAAAGTCAGTAAAATCGCTGCGTCATCGCGGTATTTTATTTATACCATATCCTGTTTTTCGTACTCTTCATTGCCTGCTGGTGGCAATCATCTAGTCGCAGACTGCCATCATCTTCCATACCGGCGTCGGGGCGAACGCATCCGCGGACAATTCGAACCGCTTCGCTTCCTTCGAACGCGCAACCGATCGTTACGCCATGCGCTTTCCGCCCGGTGGACCTGACGTCATCCGATACAGACCGCTGGTGGACCGTGCAGCACGGGCCCGGGCCGGTGGTCGCGACGGCGATCCATGACGGGCACGGGCTTCGCCCCGAGATTGCGGCGCGGATGGCGCTCGCCGATGCCGATCGCCTGCGCGAGGAGGATCCGTTCACGGGCGCCGCAATCCGCGGCGTTCCGTGCCACGTCGTCGTCCATCGCTCGCGCTTCGAGTTCGACCTCAACCGCGATGCCGCCAACGCCGTCTATGCGACGCCCGAGGAGAGCTGGGGCCTCATGGTGTGGCGGGGTGGGGTGCTTGAGCCGGGGCTCGCGCAGGCGTCGCTCGCGCTTCACGCCGGCTACTATCGCATGCTCGGCCAGCTGCTCGACGAGGTCGCCGCACGCCACCGGCGCTTCGTCCTGCTCGACGTCCACAGCTTCAACCACCGCCGCGACGGCCCCGGTGCCGCGCCGACCGCTCAGGCCGACGCTCCGGACATCAACATCGGCACCTTCTCGATGCCGCGCGCCGAATGGGCGTGGCTGCTCGACCCGCTGATGGAGGCGATGCGCGGCTTCGACTTCAACGGCCGCCGGCTCGACGTGCGCGAGAATGTCGCGTTCGAGGGGCGCGGCGAGCAGACGCGCTTCGTCCACGACCGCTATCCCGGGCGGGCGTGCGCGATCGCGCTCGAGTTCAAGAAATTCTTCATGGACGAGTGGAGCGGCGAACCCGACCCCGCCGAGCTGACCGCGATGCGCGGCTTCATCGATCATGCCGCGGCCGCGGCCGAAGAGCTGCTGGCGCGATGAGCCGGCCGCGCCTCGAGCTCGCCGAAGCGCCGTTCGCGCCCGAGTTCGGCCAGCGCGGCGAGCTTCGCCAGGCGGTCGGCGAGAACGGCCGCGCCCACCTCGACCGCTGGCTCCCGTTCCTCGTCGTCCACCGCTCGCCCGACCCCGCGGCGAGCATCGCCCGGCGGGTCGCGGTGAACAGCCCGGCCTATCTCATCTGGTCGCCCGACGACGATCGCGCCGCGGCCGAGGCGTTCGCAGCGATCGCCGCCGCGCTCCGGCAGCGGTTCGGCTGCATCCTCCTGATCGCGGTCGACGACGCCGCCTGGGCGCCGGTCCCCAAGGGCTCGCAGAAGCTGCACCCGTTCGACATCAGCGTCGGCGCGGCGGGTGGGCCGGCGGCGCGGCGCGCGCTCGGCTGCCTGGCCGAGGCGCTGGCCAAGATCCGCATCGACCTGCGCAAGCCGACGGTCGTCACGGGCGAGCCCGGGGCGCTCCCGGTCGCGCTAGCCGCCGACGCCGAACTCGATCGCTTGTCGCTGACCATCCCGCAGGTCCACCGCCTCGATGAACACACTTTCTACCCGCAGCTGACCCGCGATTTCGCGGTCGCCCTCGGCGATGCGCTGCTCCAGGCGGCGTGCGCGTTCATGTCGGCGAGCGGCGCCGGCGCGCCGGCCCACTTCCGCTCGCTCGGCCGCAGCGCCTTCCTCGCCGCCGCGCTCGATGCCGACAAGAAGCTCGACAAGGTCGCGCGCAGCTTCGACTTCCTGCTGTCGGTGTCGCCGATCAACTCGGGCGAAGCGATGGAGCGGTTCTTCGCCAACGGCGCGGCGGATACCCCCAAATTCCGTTACCGGCCGCTGACGGTCGATCCGGACATGGCCAAGCGCGACCTCTATGCGGTCGACCTGTCGGTCATCGAGGATCCCCTGCTCGAGCGGCTGCTGTCCGAGAAGCGGCAGGAGCTCGACCACCAGCTGACCATGCTGGCGACGCGCAACACCAGCGCGTTCAAGGCCGCGTCGCTCCTCCATTACGGGACCGTCGGGTCGCAGCTGCTGGCCGACGCCCGCGCCCTCCTCGAGCGGCCTCGCCCGCGCCCGTCGGGCGGCGCCACGGTCGCGGCTCCGGAGGTGGCGGCCGCGGCGCGCGCGCTGGTCGAGCGCTACCGCGCCACCGACCCGCGCTTCGACGCCGTGATCGAGGTCCGCGACGACGTCGCCAGCCTGCTCGTCTCCGGGCGCAAGCTGATGATCGCGAGCAACACGACGATGCTTCGCGCGCGGCTCGAGGCGCTGCTGGCGCACGAGGTCAGCGTCCATCTCCTGACCCACTTCAACGGCGCCGCGCAGGGCCTCACCGTGTTCCGCACCGGACTCGCCAATTACGAAGGCGTGCAGGAGGGGCTCGGGGTGTTCGCCGAATGGGCGGTCGGCGGCCTCTCCGCCGCGCGCATCCGCCTGCTCGCCGGGCGCGTGGTCGCGGTCGACGCGATGCTCGACGGGGCCGGCTTCGTCGACGTCTATCGCCTGCTCGCCGACGACCACGGTGTGCCGCGCAAGTCGGCCTTCGACATCGCCACGCGAGTGTTCCGCTCGGGCGGCTTCGCCAAGGACTTGATCTATCTCAAGGGTTTCCAGGAGGTGATCGCGCTGGTCGGGGCGGGCGCGTCGCTCGATCCCTTCTGGATCGGCAAGATCGCCCGCAACCATGTCGAGGCGATCGAGGAGCTGATCCAGCGCAACCTCGTTCAGCCGCCGATGTTCAAGCCTGAGTTTCTGCAGCGGGAAGACGTCGAACGCCGGATCGCTCGGCTTCGCTCGCAACCGTCGTTCGCCGGGATTCTCGATGTGGAGTGAGTGAGCAATGCTGATCGGTTTTTTCGTCAACGACCTCGAGCGCGAGTATGAGAATTACACGACCACCGTGCTGGCCCACCAGGCGGCCGTCCGCGGCCATCGCGTCTGTTATATCACCCCGTCGGATTTCGTCCTCAATCCGGACGACACCTTGTCGGTCCACGGCCGTTTCCTGCCCAAGCGCAAATATAAGGACCGGGCCGAGCTGTTCGCGGTCCTGAAGGATCCCAAGGGCGTCAAGATCGAGCGGGTCGACGTCACCGAGCTCGACGCGCTGATGCTGCGCAATGATCCGTCGATCGACGCCCAGACGCCGTGGGCGATGGAGGCCGGGATCCTGTTCGGCCGCGAGGCTGTGAAGCGCGGGGTGATCGTGCTCAACGACCCCGACAGCCTCGGCCGGGCGATCAACAAGCTCTACTTCCAGGGCTTTCCGGTCGAGGCCCGCGCCGAGACCCTGATCACCAAGCACGATTCCGACATCAAGGCGTTCGCCAAGGCCCACGGCAACAACATCGTCCTGAAGCCGCTCCAGGGCTCCGGCGGGACCGGCGTGTTCAAGCTCGACCCGAAGAACGCCGCCAACCTCAACCAGATGATCGAGGCGATCGGCCGCGACGGCTACATCATCGCCCAGGCCTATGTGCCCGCGGCGAAGAAGGGCGACATCCGCCTGTTCCTGATGAACGGCCGACCGCTCGAGCTCGACGGCAAATTTGCGGCGCTCCGGCGGGTCGCGGCCAAGGACGACATCCGCTCGAACATCCACGCTGGCGGCACCGCGCAAGCGGTCGAGATCGGCGAGGTCGAGCTCGCGGTCGCCGAGATCATCCGCCCCAAGCTGCTGTCCGACGGCATGTTCCTGATCGGCATCGACATCGTCGGCGACAAGATCCTCGAAGTGAACGTCTTCTCGCCCGGCAACCTCCACAGCTGCTCGGACCTCGCGGGCGTCGATTTCTCGGTCCCGATCCTCGAAGCGATCGAACGCAAGGTCGCGATCAAGGCGCAATATGCGCACGCGTTCGACAATAGGCATTTGGCGATCCTGTGATCCTGTCCCGTCGGCACTTCGCCGTCGAGCCTTCCTCCTGATCGGGTGACCTGCAGAGGTTTGCGGGGCAGGGGAATCGAGCGGGACGGGTCGGCTTTGTCCGGTGCCGCTACGCGCACCCCTCGACCAGCTCGATCGCCGCGTTGCCGGCGTGGATGGTCTGGACGCGGCGCTTGGAATCGGTCTCGAACCGCACGCCCCGCTTCCTGGGGACGGTCCAGAAGGTCAGATATTCCGACGGCTGGTCCTCGTAATAATGCGGCTCGGCCTTCAGGCCCTTGCCGTAGGCGCGCCGCACCGTGGCGGCGGTGACGCCGATGCCGATGCCGCGCGGGGTCTTCACCCTGCTCGGTTCGCCGATCGAGATGCGGGAGAGCTTATAGTCCTCGAACAGGAACCACAGGCCGCGCTCGGGGCCCTTGGGGACCAGCTCGATGCAGCTCTTTTCATCCTCGAGCGGCTCGCCCTCGAGCTTCACGGCGAGCGCTTGCTCCACCTGCGCCCGGGTCATCCCGATCCGCACCGGGCCCCAGCCGTCGGGGGTCAGCGGCCAGGCTCCCGCCGCCGGCGCCGCGGCCGCGGCGAGCAGCGCGAGGGTGATCACCGCCGCTTCTGGGTGCGGTTGGAGGCGGTGAGGCCGGCGAGCAGGCTCGGCTCCTCGGCCGAGGCAATGTCGGCGATGCGCCAGCCGGCGCGGGTCCGCGTGAGGCTCAGCCGCGCCGGGCGGGGTTTGTAGCCGTGCAGCGCGATCAGCACCCGGACCACCGCCCGGTCGCGGCTCAGTTGCTGGACGCTGGCGACCCGCGCGCGGAGGCCTTCGGCGTCCTGGCACTGGCAGATCGGATCGCCGTCGAGATAGCCGACCTCGCCCTTGGCCAGCCGCGCATCCTCCTCGATCGCGACGAGCAGCGCCGGTGCGAACCAGCGCTCGAGCCGCTTGAACGGGCTGAAGTCATGGCTGCGGTAGCCGGCATACACCCGCTCGACGAACGCCCGCGGAGTCTCCGCGGCCGGCGCCGGCGCAGCGGCGGCGAGGGCGAGCGCGAGCCCGATCATTTCGCCAGCTCCAGCACCTTGGCCCATTCCTCGTCGCGTACCGGGCTGACCGACAGGCGCGACAGCCGCACCAGCTCCATCTTGGCGAGGCCCGGCTCGCCCTTGATCGCCTTCAGGGTGACCGGCGGATTGACCTTGCGCACCGGCTTGACCGCGACCGACACCCAGGCCGGATCCTTGGGGTCGGGCTGGGCCGCGCGGGTGACGCGCATGATCCCGACCACCTGCCGCTGGTCGCCGCTATGGTAGAAAAAGACCTCGTCGCCGGCCTTCATGGCCTTGAGATGGAGGCGCGCGGTCGGGTTGCGCACGCCGTCCCATTCGGTCTCGCCGTCGTGCACCAGGTCGTCCCAACTGTAGACTCCGGGCTCCGATTTCATCAGCCAATGCGTCATCCCGGGACACCTCCTGCCGAAATTCCTGTTACGCGCCCGACGAGCCGGGCGAAAGGGACGATGAGCCGAGCTCGAAATCGGAGAAAACTGAACAATTTGAAAGTGTTCCGGATTCTATCCCGCGACTCCAACGGTTCACCGCCAAGTGGCTTCCAACCGGTTAACCCTTTCCATATCTGGTCCTCAGCGATTTGAGAGCGAGCGAGCCCAAGGCGTTTTGAGCCGGGCTCCAGGGCAAGACGGAGGGTCTTCCGGCATCGCAATGCCAAAGCGCCATTAAGGCGCGCCGGAAGACCCGTCCGCCTTTAAGAGGGACACAAATTGGTTAAGCTTATCGGCGGGCGCGCTGCGTCCGCGATCATGGGTCTGTTGATGCTGGCGCTCGGCTCGAGCGAGGCGAATGCCCAGAGCATGGCAAGTGCGCTGAACGTGCCGGCGGCGGTGCGGGCGCTCGACGTCGACCAGTCGGCCAAGGCGCTGGGCACGGTCGCGGCGGCCGGCAGCCGGATCACTCCGGCGACGGTCACCGCGGCGCAGTCGGTCACCGCCTCGCTGCCGGCGTCGATCAACCGCGAGGCCGCGTGGCTCTACCAGGGCGGCTGGCCGCTCTCCGCGCTTGTCGACAAGTACAGCAGCGGCGCGCCGCTCGGCGTCGAGGCCAACTGCATCGCGACCGCGGTCTATTTCGAGGCGCGGGGCGAGGCCGTCGAAGGCCAGCTGGCGGTCGCCCGGGTGGTCATGAACCGCGCGGCGTCGGGCAAATATCCGGCGAGCTGGTGCGCGGTGGTCAAGCAGCCGGCGCAATTCTCGTTCGTCCAGCACGGCCAGTTCCCGGCGGTCGACACCGCTTCGACCGCCTGGGCGCGGGCGCAGGGCGTGACCCGGCTGGCGCTGGCCAATGTCGTGCCGAGCCTGACCACCGACGTCCTGTGGTACCACGCCGACTATGTCGCGCCGTCGTGGGGCCACCGGCTGAGCTTCGCGCAGAAGATCGGCCAGCACATCTTCTACCGTTAAAAAAAGAACCGCTCGTTGGGGAGAGCAGGGCGCTCCGGCCAGTCCGGGGCGCCCTTTTTCCATTTCTCCCTCGCTTCGGCGCGGGGCGGAGTCGGCTCGGCGTAAACTGCGTTCAAGGGGGATTCGCACGGGCCGCGATCCGGGCGAGCATCCAAGTCTCGGATTTTCGGGGAAGATTCTCTTCCGTTCGAGCAGGGGAGGCTCGCGGGTGCTTAGAATCCTTGTGGTCGAAGACGATCTCCAGCTCGCGACGACGCTCAAGTATCTGGTCGAGGACAATCCGCGCTACCGGGTGGTCGCGACCGCCGACGATGCCGAGAGCGCGATCGCCGCGGCCGAGGCGCACGACCCCGACCTCGTCCTCTTGGACCTGCACCTCGCCCACGGCTCGACCGGCTTCCCGGTCGCGGTTCATTTGAACGCGCTCGGCGTCGCCTGCCTGTTCGTCAGCGGCAAGGCGCCACGCTTCGCCATGCCCGACCTCGCCATCGGCTGCCTGATGAAGCCGTTCACTGCCGAGGACGTCCATCGCTCGCTGGCCATGGCCGAGGATCTGCTGCGCGGCCGCGAGACGCTGCGGCCCCGGATGCCGCACAATCTCACGCTCTACGAAGCGAGCGACCAGCGTCCGCTGCCCGAGCCCGGCTTCATCCCGTCCAAGCCGTCGTTCCGCACCCGCCTCGAGCATTGGATCTCGGGCCACCAGCGGCTGGCGAGCTAGAGCCGCATATAACCCTTGCGCGGCGCGCGCTCGCCGAGCGTGTCCTCGGTGAGCGGCGCGCCGGCGTCGAGCAGCGCCTGGCGGCGGTGCTTGATCTCCGCGCTGCGCTGGACGTCCTCGAACGGCAGCAAGGCGGCGAAGCAGGGATGGGCGAGCGTCCGCTCGACGAAGCCGGCCGTCACCGGCCAGCGCGCGGCGTCCGTCTCGAACCCGGCATAAGCGCCGTTGCGGAAGAAGCTGGCGATGGCGATGTCGGCAAGGCCGATCTCGCCGAACCGGAAGCCCTCCGGCGGAAGCTCGGCCTCGAGATAGTCGAGCGCCTGGGGAATGCCGTCGGCGAGGGTCTGGCGGACGCGCTCGTCGTCGGTCGGCTCGTTCCACACCAACGGCCGTACCACCTTCTGGTAGAACAGCCCCCAGATGAACAGGTCGCCGAGCCTGGTGTCGGCATATTCCTCGAGCCAGCGCGCCTTGGCCCGGTCCTTCGGCTCGGCGGGCAGCAGCGGCCGCTCGGAATATGCGTCGTCGAGATAGGCGCAGATCACCGACGAATCGCAGATCGAGAAATCGCCGTCGACCAGCACCGGAATCCGCCGCAGCGGACTCTTGCGCTCATATTCGTCGTTGCCGAAGAAGGGCGTGATCGGGTCGATCTCGTACGCCAGGCCCTTGAGGTTGAGGCACGCCAGCACCTTGCGGACATAGGGGCTGACGTAGCTGCCGATGATGCGGATCATGGCCGCCGACATGCCCCCGAACGCCATTTGCGGCAAGACACTGGACAGGCCGATCGACTGGCGCTACAAATGTAGCGCACAGCTTAGCGACCCCTGAGCAAAGGACTCTCCGATGCATCCCTATCTCCCGATGTTCGTCGCCGCGCTCGCGATTTCAGCACCGGTGCTGGCGACCGAAACCGTGCCCGTCCCCGCCTTCCGCAACCTTGAGTTGCGCGGCGGCGGCGACGTCGTGCTGCTGCCGGGACCCGCGCAGCGAGTGACCATCGTCGAGGGCAGCAGCGCTTTCACCCGTTTTCGCGTCGACCCCCACGGCAAGCTGTGGATCGACGCCTGCAACGCCCGCTGCCCGCAGCATTATCGGTTGCGCATCGAGGTTCAGAGTCCGCGCGTGCCCGGACTGGGCGTGAGCGGCGGCGGATCGATTCGAGCCGCGGGCGGCTTCGCCGTGCAGGATCAGATCGCCGTGGGCGTCAACGGCGGCGGCAAGGTCGACGTCCGCGGCGTGGAAGGCCGCGACGTCGCGGTCGGAGTCAACGGCGGCGGCCAGGTGCTCGTTCGGGCCCGTTCGAGGCTCGCGGTCGGCGTGAACGGCGGCGGCGAGGTCCGCTATCTCGGTCATCCCAAGGTCACCTCGGCGATCGACGGCGGCGGAACCGTTCGGCCGATCTCCTAGAGCTCGACCACCTCCACCCGGTCCTCACCGAAGCTGAGCCCGACGGTCAGCACCGCCCGAAAGGCGTTGTAGCCGCCGGTCCCGGGATGGAAGGCGTGGAAGAATAGCTGCGGCCGGCCGTCCGGCCCCGGGGCGACCGAGGCGTGGCCCGGCGCCGTCCAGTCGGTCGTCGACCTTAGCAGCGGCTCGCGCTGCTTGACGTAGGGGCCGAGCGGCCGGTCCGCGACCGCGACTCCGATCCCGTACGACGGGGTCGCAAAATCGTTGCCGGCGTAGAACAGCCAGTAGCGGCCCGCCTGCCGGGTCACGAACGGCCCTTCGATCAGGTGGCCCTCCCAGTCGAGGTCGTTGGTGAGCACGATCGCATCGTCCCCGAGGAGCGAGCGACCGTCGGGAGCGATGCGCCGGCCGCGCACCGGGGTCGTCATCGCCTCGAGGATCGTCGCCGCCAGCCCGTAGTCGATGAGCGCGCGGCGAACCTGCTCCCAATTGGCGAGCGCGGCCTCGATGAACGGGTGCATCAGGAAAAAGCGCTCCATCGGCCGCCGCTGGTTGGCCCAGGGCACGATCGCCGCGGCGAAGGCGGCGGTGCGGCGATCCTCGTCGCCGGCGAACAGCCGTTGGATCAGTTGCGGCTGCTCGCGCAGCAGCATCGCCAGCGGCCGCGGCCAGATGCTGTTGCGGTCGTCCTTCCAGAACAACCAGGTCGCGCCGTCGGCATCGACGAACAAATGACTGTCGATCACCCCGCCGCTGACCAGGCCCGCCGGAACACCGGTCGTGTTGACCGGCTTGCCGGTGATCAGGGGCGCACCGTTGTCGATCCACGGGCCCTCCGGACGGGCGCTGCGCGCCAGGCCGATGGCCAGCGCGTTCGACTGCTGCCGGGCGGTGAAGCACAGCCAATATTCGTCGCCGACCCGTGCCATCTCGGGCGCCCAGAAGTCGGCGACGCCGCGGCCCGTGGCCGACCAGGCCGGTTCCCGGCCCTCGGGGAAAACGAAGCCCTTGTGCTGCCAATGGTCGAGGTCGCTCGAATGGAGGATCGGGAAGGCGTCCGGCGCATCGTTGGACGTCGCCACCAGCCACCAGCCGCTGTCCGTCTTGAGCACCGCCGGGTCGCCGTAGCCGACCAGGATCTGCGGGTGGACATTTTCGGTCAGCAGCGGGCGCCAGCGCACCGTCGGCGGTGGATACTCGGTGGCGAAGACGTGGGGCCGGCGTGTGCCGAAGTCGCGCGCAAGGTCGCGGAAAAAGTCCGAATATTGCTGCTGTTCGTTGCCCGGCAGCTCGTAGACGCGCCGCCCGCCCTCCGCTGCGACGATGATCAGCCGAGCCTCGCCATGCTCGCTGGCTTCGACCTCGAACGTCGGAACGATCGCTGCGCCCATCCGCCTTAAGAACCCCTTCCGGGCGAGAACGCTGCATCTTATGGTCGGCGCGTGGGGCGGGCGGATCATATCCTCGCGATCGACCAGGGCACGACCTCGACCCGCGCCATCCTGTTCGGCAGCGAGGCCCGCGTTGTTGCGGTCGCGCAGCGCGAGCTTAAGCAGCATTATCCCCGGCCCGGCTGGGTCGAGCACGACCCCGAGGACATCTGGCGCGACGCGCTCGCCGTCGCCCGGGAGGCGCTCGCCGGAGTCGACATCGGCCGAGTCGCGGCGATCGGAATCACCAACCAGCGCGAGACCGCGGTGGTGTGGGACCGCGCAACCGGCGAAGCGATCCATCGCGCCATCGTCTGGCAGGACCGACGCACGAGCGGGCGCTGCGCCGGGCTCAAGGCCGACGGCGCGGAGCCGCTGGTCAGCGACAGGACCGGCCTGCTGCTCGACCCCTATTTCTCGGCCACCAAGATCGCCTGGATGCTCGACCATGTCGCCGGGGCGCGGGAGCGCGCGGCGCGCGGCGAGCTCGCGTTCGGCACGATCGACTGCTTCCTCCTGTGGCGGCTGACCGGCGGCGCGGTCCACGCCACCGACGTCACCAACGCCAGCCGCACCTCGCTGTTCGCGATTCGCGCCAACCGCTGGGACTCCGAGCTGTGCGCATTGTTCGGCGTGCCCGATGCGATCCTGCCTGAGGTTCACGAGAACAGCCGGATCTATGGCACGACGGCACCGGGGCTGTTCGACGCGCCGCTCCCGATCGCCGGGATCGCGGGCGACCAGCAGGCGGCGCTGTTCGGCCAGGCCTGCTTCGCGCCGGGCATGGCCAAGTCGACCTACGGCACCGGCTGCTTCCTGCTGCTCAACACCGGCGAGGAAGCGGTCCGCTCGCGCCACCGGCTGCTGACCACGCCGGCGTGGCGCAGCGGCGGGCGGACCACCTACGCGCTCGAAGGCTCGATCTTCGTCGCCGGGGCCGCGGTCAAATGGCTGCGCGACGCGCTCGGCGTGATCGGCGACGCCGCCGAGACCGACGCCCTCGCCGCGCAGGTCCCCGACGGCCACGGCGTCTATCTGGTCCCGGCCTTCGTCGGGCTCGGCGCGCCGCACTGGGACCCGGACGCGCGCGGCGCGATCTACGGCCTGACGCTCGACGCCGGCTTCGCCCACCTTGCCCGGGCGGCGCTCGAAGCGGTCGCTTATCAGACGTTCGACCTCGTCGAAGCAATGGCGGCGGACGGTGCGGCGCGTCCGGCCGACCTGCGCCTCGACGGCGGCATGGCCGCCAACGCCTGGCTGTGCCAGTTCCTCGCCGACATCCTGCAGATTCCGGTCGAACGCCCGCGCACGCTCGAGACCACGGCGCTCGGCGCCGCCTTCCATGCCGGGCTCGCGACCGGGGTGTGGCCCGACCTAAAGGCGCTGGCAGACATTTGGCGGCAGCAGGATGCCTTCCGGCCGCGCATGGACGCGGACCGGCGCGACGAGCTGGTCGCCGGTTGGAAGGGGTCGGTCGCCAGGACCTTAACGGGAACCTAGCGGCTCGCTACCGCTTTGCGACCTCTTCCTGCTGCACCGCAGATTTGCCATTGAAAATCAGGCCCAACCGCACGCCCGTACCGTGGAACTTCGTGCTCGGCGTATCATACCAATTCCGTTTCACGCCCAGGCTCACCGACACGCCGCCGGCAATCGGCTGAGTTCGACGATATTCAATTTGCGTATAGTTGCCCTTCTCGGGAGCACCTAGCCAGTCCGCGTCGTGCAGAGCGGTTCCATGACCGAACCAGACCTGGTTTCCCCCGTAGGGATCGTCGAGCCTCGCACTCACGAGGTGGCCGACCGCGTGGCCCAGCTGATCGATATCGAACGAGCTGAAACGATAGCTGACAAATCCGCCGCGAAAGTACTGGGCCGCGCCCAGCGACCACGACCAGGCGTCCAGGCCGGGATCGTAGCGCGCATAGCGTCCGCCAGCGGTCAAGACTGTTGTCGAGGTGACCTTGAAGCTTATGTCCTGGATGAGTTCGCGGTTCACGAAGACCGGGTTGCTGGTCGCAATGCTGGCCGAGGTTCGCGATGAAAATCGCGAGCTCCAGTTGTGCACCAGGGTGGCCTGCGCGCGGGTCGCATTGAACTTTTCGTCACCGGCTTTCCGGACCCCTTGCGAGAGCGCGAAGTCCAGCTTGGTGTCGCCCGCGTCGATGCGCGTCCGCGCGTCCACCGTGATCCGGCTGCCATTTGGGCCGCTGTAGCTTAGATATTCACCTTCGAGAGATGCGGTGATCGATCTGAGATCGAGCGGCTTGGCAGCATTCGCGCTTGTCGCACAAATCGCCGCCGCGCCGCCGAGGATGAACTGCAGCTTCATGGGAAAATCCCTCCGGTCAAAAGGTTTCGAGCTGTTGAGAGTGGCGATACCGACCCGTGGGCAGGTTCTTTTCGACGGTCACGCGGGGCGCGAAGATCGAGTCCGGGGCAATCATCCGCCCGGGCAGCACGATGACCTGGATGCCGAGGGCCGAATTTGCACCGATCAGGCAGCCCAATTTCTCGAGACCCGAGTCGACGACCTTGCCGTCGATCACCACGGTCACATTCTTCTTGTCGAGCCGATGATTGGACGTCCGGACCTGAGCTCCGAGGTAGACGCCGGTTTCGAGCTTCGAATCGGCGACGAAGCACTGCGGCCCGATCGACACGTTCCGTTCAATGATGACGTTCTTAAGTTCGGCCGCGAAGCCGATCCGTGTGCCGTCGCCGATGCTTGCCGGACCGCGGATCATGGCGAGATTGCCGATCAGGCAATCGCTTCCGATTTCGATTGGGCCAACAAGGTGCGCGCCGCAACAGATCCGCGTCCGCGCTCCCACGGTGATTGGACCACGCGAGGTATCCAAGATGGCGCTGTCGTCGACGACGGCCAGCGCATCGAGGGTCAGCGCTTCCCGCGGGTCGCTTAGTCTGATTGGCCAGGCGCACCGCTGCGCCTCGAGTTCACGCCACCACATGCGCATATCTCGTTGGTTTGTCGCGGCTGAGCTCGCGGCCGGTGATCAAGCCCCGGACACCGTGTGTGAGCCACACGGCGTAGGCCAGAATGACATAAAGGATCGCCAGCGGGGCCATGATCACGAGACTTGCCCGGCGATGATGGAACGCACTGATCGTCCCCAGGAACAGCGCACAGAAGACCCAAAAGGCCGGGAACAGGAGCTCTGCCCCGACGACCGGTCCGTGCGCCGATATGGCGCGGGGCCAGGTGACCGCCGAGGCGCAAATGCCGATCACGACGACGGCGAACATGGGCAGCATGCTGAACAGCCCAAACCTGCTGAACAGCAGGCGCCAGTGAAGGCGCATACAAACGGCGTAGCCGCGGATCCAGCGCCGCCACCGGCGCCATTCCTCGCGAATTGTGTGGCACTCCTGCGGGTAGACGACGCAGCAGCTGCTCTGGCGCACCTTATAGCCGCGCTCCACGAGCGTCCACGTGAGGTCAAGGTCCTCAACCTTGGTCCGATCGGACAGGCCGACTTCGCGCAGGACCTCGGTCCTAAAAAGGCCGCAGGCGCCCGAGATGAGAAACGGTGCGCCGCCGAGGATCTGCTGAAACGTACGTTTAGCGATGATCATCGGAAACTTCACGGTCGCCCGGATATGCGGGAGGAGTCCGCCGGCGCGCAGGTTCGATGACGGGATGCCGCCGACAGCGTCAGCGCCGTTCTCGATTTCAGCAAGCAGAAAACCGAGATCATAGTCGCGTGCGGGTACGATGGTGTCCGCGTCCGTCAGGAACACGTAGGGCCCCGTGACATGGTTGAGACCGTTCATGATCGCCCCGCCCTTGCCGGTGTTTTGCTGGCGTACGATCGTGAGGCGAGGAGTCCGGGTCGCCAGATATTCCAGGATCTGGACGGTGCGATCGGTTGAGCCGTCGTCAACGCAGATGACGCGCCTGATGTAGCGGTTGCGCAGCAGGCTCACGACCGTGCGCGCGATGCACGGCTCCTCATTGAACGCCGGAACGATCGCGTCGATCATGCCGATGTTGCGACTGGGCGGCAGCCGCAACAACCGGACGATCAGATACAAGACCGACGAAATCGACATGAGCAAGAAGAACGCCGTCTTCATCAGAAGACCAGCTTGTAGGGAATGAAACCCTCGGTCTGACCAAGATCGACCTGCACGCCGCGAAAGTGCGCGGCGCTGCGGATCTTCTCTTCCTGCATGTAGAGCCTTGTGCCCTGGCTCCCATGCATCTTGAGCGCGCCAACCTTGGCTTCGATGAAGTCGTCGACTTGCTCGAAAACGGTAGGCGTGAAGTTCGGATAGGAGCTGGGAGTCTCATAACCCAGGATCTGCTGGACCGTCCGGCACGCCACGACTGACGCCTCGTGGACTGTTCGGTGATCCTGGTGCCGATCCAAATGGAACATCGTATAGACGCGGTCCGGTTTGAGCTGGCGGACATGGTCCTCGGTGCAGCCAATCAGTTCATTCAGGGCCTCGTGCAGACGTGTATCGGGATATTCGTGTTGCGTGATCGTTGCGACGCCCAGTGATTCCAGCGCCAGGCGCGATTCTCTTATCCGATCGAACCCAGGCTCCGCTCCGAGCTTGCCGTCTGAATAGATGACAGCATGCACGCGGACGCCCCGCGCAGCGAGCTTCGCCAGAGTAGCGCCGCACCCGAGCTCCAGGTCGTCGGGATGGGCGCCCAAGGCCAATACTGTCTTAACCCCCTCCATGCGGATCATGGTTAAGACGCCGAGCTAAACGCCAGGTTGTGAATTGGTCCGAACCGGATCGATCGGTGCCGGCCCAATCGGCGTCGTAACTTGCATCAAGTCTCCGGAACGCTAAGGGATGTGTTGCTGACAGCCGCGGGGGGCGGGCCCTTGGGATATGAGCAGGCTCCTGATGAACAGCTGTCGCAGGCGCTCCAGCTGCTGAGTTCCGCGCTGGCCCTGATTGACCAAGGCGAGACTCCCTCCGACATCGGCGTTCACATTGACCGCGCGATCTCCCGCGTAGCGGAAGAACTTGAGCAGTGCGGAATTGCCCGTGAGCGAATTCAGGCCATCCGGAACGCGTCTCCGGGAAGTGACGCGCAAAACTAGCGAAAGTGTTCTGCCCGACTCTTGAATTTGTCGACTGATGCGTTAGCTTGCGAGTGCTCGGTCCTCTTCGGCGAAGCCGGATTTGGGGATCTGAGCCCTAATGCAGCACCATCATGATCGCAGCTTCCTGAAGATGCTGGGAAGTGCATCTTCGGCCGGTCTTCGATCATTGGGCTCAAAGCTCAGTCCCGAGCAACGGGAAATCCTCCGCGCTGACGCGGAACGCGTTCAGAATCAACGGAGCCTGCGAAGGGAGTTCTTCGAACCGAGAATTCTCGGTGAGCCCGGGTGGGACATCCTGCTCGCACTTTATGTAAACGATCATGAACGGCGGCGGCTAAGCGTTCGTGCGCTGGCGGAGGTGGCCCGCGTGGCGGCGACCACGGCGCTTCGGGCCATTGCCCACCTCGAGGAGCTTGAGCTCATTCGTCGGCTGCCGTCCACCACCGACCAAAGGATCGTTCAGATTGAACTATCCGAGCGGGGCCGGGCGTCCCTCGACGCCTATCTCATGCACATTCGGGAGGCCCCCAGCTTTGGTCCAATGGCCGACTAGCAGCAGTTGGACTCCATCCGACCCGGACCGATCATGAACCTTACCGAAATTGCCGACCTGTATCGGAGGTGAAGCCGGCACCCCACTGCCGGTCGCAATCGACGAAAGCGCCCGTCGGCAGGTGGCTGACGGGTGCTTTTTTTATATTCGCGGTTGGCACGCGTACTGCCAGAGCGACAGGTCGGTGGATGCCCCGCGTGGATTCGAACCACGATTGACGGATTCAGAGTCCGTAGTCTTACCATTAGACGACGGGGCAATGCCGGAAGAGCCGGCGAGATAGAAACCAGCCCCGACACTGTCAACGCCACTGGGCCCAAACTTGCCCTGGACCCCGCTTCTGTGGTTTAACCCCGGTCAAGTCAGCCGCGCCTTTCGCGCGGTGAAGGAAACGGGCGTAACCATGGCGCAGGGTGTCGCCAGTGCGCCGGCCCTGCTGCATAGCGGTGAGGGCGGGCCGTCAGAACCAAGACCCGCGTGGAAGCGGGACTGCCACCGCCATACCTACGGCGCGATCGACCTCGGCACCAACAATTGCCGGCTGCTGATCGCGCGCCCGACCGACGGCGGCTTCACCGTGATCGACGCTTTCTCGCGCATCGTCCGCCTGGGCGAGGGCCTCACCGAGACCTGCCGGCTGTCGGAAGCGGCGATGGACCGCGCCGTCGCCGCGCTCGGCATCTGCGCCGACAAGTTGCGGCGCCGCAACGTCTCCTTGTCGCGATCGGTCGCGACCGAGGCCTGCCGCCGGGCCTCCAACGGCAAAGCGTTCGCCGAGCGCGTCCGCGAGCAGACCGGGATCGCGCTCGACATCATCGAACCGGCCGAAGAAGCACGGCTGGCGGTGCTCGGCTGCCACAAATTGCTCGAGCCCGGCGACGGGCCGGCGCTGATCTTCGACATCGGCGGCGGCTCGACCGAGCTGGTGCTGGTCGACCAGGAGGAGGGGACGCCGCGCATCCGCGCCTGGTGGAGCGCGCCGTGGGGCGTCGTCTCGCTCACCGAAAGCGAAGGCAAGCCGGCGCTCGAAGGGCCCGACCGGCTCAAGGCCTACAAGCGGATGCGCGAGCGGGCGCGCCGCGCCTTCGCCAATTTCGCCACCATGCTGCCCGAAAGCCGGGAGGGAATCCGCCTGCTCGGCACCAGCGGGACGGTGACGACGCTGGCCAGCGTCCACCTCGCCCTGCCGGCCTACGACCGGCGGGCGGTCGACGGGCTCCACGTCCCAATCGAGGCGATGCAGAAGATCAGCACGATGATCGCGACCATGGACTATGACGAGCGCTCGAGCCTGCCGTGCATCGGCAACGAGCGCGCCGACCTGGTCGTCGCCGGCTGCGCGATCCTCGAGGCGATCATCGAGATCTGGCCGGCGCAGAACCTCGGCGTCGCCGACCGCGGCATTCGCGAAGGGATCCTGCGGTCGCTGATGGCCCGCGACGGCCATGAATTGTGAAGCGGCTGAAGACCGCCAAGGGCCGCAAAATCTCGTCGACCCGGTGGCTCGAGCGGCAGCTCAACGACCCCTATGTCAGGCGCGCCAGGGCCGAGCATTACCGCAGCCGCGCCGCCTACAAGTTGCTCGAGCTCGACGAGCGGTTCGGGCTGCTCAAGGGCGTGAAGGCAGTGGTCGACCTCGGCATCGCGCCGGGCGGCTGGAGCCAGGTGGTCCGGCGCAAGGCGCCGCAGGCGTCGGTCGTCGGCATCGACCTGCTTCCGACCGACCCGGTCGACGGGGTCCAAATCCTGCAGCTCGATTTCATGGACGAGGCCGCGCCCGAGCGCCTGAAGCAGGCGCTCAGCGGGCCCGCCGACCTGGTGCTGTCGGACATGGCCGCGAACACCGTCGGCCACCAGCAGACCGATCACCTCCGCACCATGGCGCTGGTCGAGGCGGGCCTCGAGTTCGCCGTCGAGGTGCTGCGGCCGGGCGGCGCCTATGTCGCGAAGGTGCTGGCCGGCGGCGCCGACAACCAGCTGGTCGCTGAGATGAAGCGCCACTTCACCACCGTGAAGCACGCCAAGCCGCCCGCAAGCCGCAAGGATTCGAGCGAATGGTACGTCGTCGCGCAGGGGTTCAAGGGATCACCGAACAGTTAATGTCCGCTTTTGGGTGGAAAGCCGACATTCGCCAGAGATTCCCCAAGCGGGACGGAACATAGAGAGGTGGCGGCCGCTCTTCATACATGGACATAACCGCCGCCCAGTTCAGAAGCCGTGCGCAGCACTGCCGCGACCTCGCGGACGGCGCAACTGGCGTGGCGAGGGACGACCTTCTTCGGGTTGCTGGTGACCTCGACCAGGAAGCCGACGAAATGGACGCCGAAGAAAAGGCTTCGACCATTCCATCATCCGTGCGGCCAGGCGGTTCCGGTTAGGCCGCCACCGGCAAGCTGGATTCGAAGGTCGAGCGGGTCACCGACACGGTGAGACCCTTGCCTGACGAGGAGGTCTCCGAAATCTGGGCATCGAGCTGCTTGGCCAGCGCCCCGATCAGGGCGGTGCCGAGGCCGGTTGCGGCCTTCGATTCCTCGTGATTCGCTCGCCCGACGCCATTGTCGGACACCGTCAGCTTCCAGTCCGACTTGGCTTTCTCGAAGGTCACCCGGATGCGGGCGGCCGCGCGCGACTTGGGAAAGGCGTATTTGATCGCGTTCATGATCAGCTCGGTGACGATCAGGCCGAGGCTGACCGCGTGGCTGGTAGCGAGCGTCCCTTCACTGGCAGCAACGACAATATCGATGCTCTGCTTCGGTCCGACCATCGACGAAGCGAGGCCCGCACTGAGCTTCGTCAGATACGGCCCCATCTCGATCTGCTCGATCCCCTCGGACGCGTTCAAATGATTCTGCACGGCGGCGACCGACATCACCCGCTGGTGCGCGGCGCGCAGCTCGTTCTTGGTTTCTTCGGACGAAACCGAGCCCGCCTTCAGCAGAAGGATGCTGGCGATGATCTGCAGGCTGTTCGCAATCCGATGGCGCATCTCGCGCAACAGCGTGCGCTGCTGCTCGAGGAGCTCCTCGGTATGTTCGAGCAGGTGCTGCTTCTCCTGCTCCGCTACGCGCCGGTCGGTGATGTCCTTGATCGCCAGCAGAACCATCCTGCTGTCGCCGCCTTCGTCGCGGATCGGGAGGGCGTTGAGCTGGATCGTGCGCCTGCCCCGGTCGCCGAAATCCTGCTCGAACTCGAATCCTTCAAGGCCGGTTCGCTGCGGAACCACGGCCGTGAGCAACTGGCGCAGGCCCGGGATGTCCCATTGCCCGGCGGACAACTCGAACAGCGAGCGGCCGTGCGCGGTCTTCGGATCCTCGCCGAACACCTCGTAGAAGCAGCGGCTGCCGGCGAGCAGGTGGAGCGTGTCGTCGAGGACCAGGAACGGTTCTGGAAGCGTGTCGACGATCGCGAGCGCGAGCGCTTGCGCCTCGGCCAGATCATGGATTGGTTTCATTCAACTGCTCCGTCGGGCGGGGAGCGTCGCATGTCTCTCAGCCACCGGCGCGCCTGGGGATTGCCGATGGTGCCACAACATACACCGTCCGCCGCCGGTCAGGTTCTAACCCAGGTTATGTGCGGGGAGCCAATATCCGTCATGGTCCAAAGCGGACGTTGCGCTTCGACCCACAGGGCGCCCGATTGCGATCTTAGGTGATCAGACTTCCTCGTATGTCTTCAATGAATGGCGCGTGAGCGTTGTACGGACGCTCGACCTCAGCTCTTGGCGCGGGTGTCCGCGATGGCCTTCTTGAGGACTTCGTAACCGACCGCCGAGTTCATCACCTTGTTGCCGACGACGAACAGCGGCGTGCCGGTCGCGCCGAGCTGGCCGGCGAGCTGGAAGTTGCGCTTGAGCTCGGCCTCGATCGCCGGATCGTTCGACGGCTCGGCGGGGATTCCGGCGGCGTTCGAGGCGACGGCGATGGTCGCCGGCGCGGGCCGGCCGGTCGCCCACAAGGTGTCGTGGAACTTGGCGAAGCGCCCGGCCTTCGACGCGGCCAGCGACAACCGCGCGGCGGTGACGCTGTCGGGACCGAGGATCGGCAGCTCGCGGTAGACCACGCGCAGGCCCTTGTCCTCCTGCACCAGCCGGTCGATCGCCGGGTTGCTGACCTTGCAATAAGGGCAGGCGTAATCGAAGAATTCGACCAGCGTCACGTCGGGCTTCGCGGCGCCTTTCCACGACGAAGCAAACGGCGTTTCGATCGCCATCCGGTTGGCCTCGAGCACCGGGGCATATTGCGCGTCGCGCAGCGCGTCGGCGGTGTCGGGCAGGATCTGCGGGTCGGCGAGCATCCCCTGGCGGACGATCTTGCCGGCGAGATATTGCGGCGCGGCGAAGACCAGCAGCGCGGCGGTCAGCAGCGAACCGACGATTCCCCCGGCGATGGCCGTGACGATCGACTTGGGTTGCTTGATTTGAGTCGCCATGCTCAGACGCCGCGGCAGATCAGGGCGCCGGAGGCATATTTCTCCCCGCCCTTGCCGGTTCCGAGCAACCTGCGGTCCTCGCTGCTCTTGGTTTTCTTGTCGTTCTGCATCTCGGCCTGGGACGCCATAACGATATCCTGGGCCCGAAGACAATCCGGAGTTCCCGGCCGGATCCCGGCCATCGCCGTCCGCGCGCTGACGATCGCCAGCCGTGGATTGCCCTCGAGGCTGAAGCGCTCGGCGCTGGCCAGGGCGGCGCGCGACTGGTCGCCTTCGCGGTCGTAGATGATGCCCAGCTGGAACCAGGCGAACGGGTCCTGATTGTCGCGGCTGACCGCGGCCTTGAGGACCTGCTTGGCCTCCGCGAAATATTTCGGGTCGTCGGTCGCGACCAGGGCATGACCGAGCATCGCCGCGATCAGCGGCATGTCGCCCGAGCGCTGGGTCGCTTCGCGCAGCACCGGGATGGCGTCGGCCGGCTTGCCGCCCTCGAGCAGGATCTGGCCCTTCAATTCGAGGAAGAAGGGATCGTGCGGGTCGGTCGCGAGCATCGCGTCGGCCTCGCTCAGCGCTTTGTCCGGATAGCCGCCGAGGTGATAGGCGTAGGCTCGCGCATAGTGCCCCGGGATGCTCTGGTCGCTCTCCGGATATTTCATCACCGCATGCTTGGGATCGATGAACCCGACAAGCTTCGCCTTGACCCGCTGGAAGCGCTGGTCGAGCCTGGCATCGACCGGCTTGGCCCACGCCGGGTCCTTCTGGAACACCTGCTGGAGCGCCTGGATGCGCTCGGACGACAGCGGGTGGGTGCGGGCGTAGCTGTCGGTATCGTAGATCGCCAGGCGATACTCCTGGTTCTGCAGCTTGCCGAAGAAGTCGAGCATGCCCTTGCCGCTGATCCCGGCCTTGGACAGGTAGAGCGCGCCGGCCTGGTCGGCGGTCGCTTCCTGCGTGCGCGAGAAAGCGAGAAACTTGCCGAGCGCAGCCTGCTGGCCGGCGGCGATGATGCCCATTCCGGCGTCGCCCCCGGCGCCGGCGGCGAGCGCCAGCGCGCCGAGGACCAGCGTCGCGATCGAGATCGCGGTCGCCCCTTTGGCCCCTTCCTGGAGGCGGATCGAATGGCCCCCGGCGACGTGGCCGAGCTCGTGCGCGATCACGCCCTGCAGCTGGTTGACGTTGTCGACCGCCTGGATGAGGCCGGTCTGGATGTAGACCGTCTGCCCGGTGGCGACGAAGGCGTTGATCTCGGGGTCGTTGAGCAGGACGACGCGGACGCTGTTGGGGTCGAGCCCGGCCGCCTGGATCAGCGGCCGCGAAATGTCCTTGAACAGCAATTCGGTCTCGCTGTCGCGGAGGACCGACGGGCCGCCTTCGTCTTCCTGCGCGGCCGCCGGCTGCCACGCCGGGGCCGCGACGATCAGCGCGAGCATGAGCAGCCGCACGCAGCGGGACAGCAGCGAGTTCATCGGCGCCCGCTTAGCATTGTTGGGCCTGAACGATGCATGAAACCGTCATTGCGAGGAGCGTGAGCGACGAAGCAATCCAGACTGCGCCGCTGGATTGCTTCGCGCGCTCGCAATGACGGACTCAGCCGAAGGTCTTTTGCCACCAGCCGCTGCGCCGCGGCTCGTCCGACTCCTCGACCGCCGTGTCGTTGTTGGCGGCGGGGACCGCTACCGGCGCGGCCTCGGGCTCGGTCGGCTCGGGCTCCGTGGCGGCCTTGGCCTTGCGCTTGCGCGCTGGTTTCGCCGGCTTGGCAGCCTCGTCAGCGGTCTCGGCGGGCGGGGCCTCGGCCGGCACCGGCTCGGCTTCCGCCGCGGCCTTCTTGCGCCCGCGCTTCTTCGGCTTGGCCTCTTCGGCCGCTTCGGTGTCGGCGATCGGCGGCTCCTCGGCGACGGGGCGCTCGACCATCGGCGAGCTTTCCGCAGACACCATATCCTCGGTTGCCGCCTCGTCCGCGGTCGCGTCTCCGACCTTGCGGCCGCGCCGGCGGCGCCGACGCTTGCCCTTCTCGGGCGCGGCTTCATCGGCCGCGGCGCTCTCGTCCTCCGCAGCTTCCTCGGGAGCGGCTTCGGACTCCCCGGCGACGGCCGGCTCATCCTCGCGGCGTCCGCGCCCGCGACCGCCGCGGCGGCGGCGGCGGCGCTTGCGGCCCGGGCGATCGCCCTCCTCGCCGCGCGCTTCGGCTTCCGCTTCCTCGTCCTCGTCGCCGTCCTCGGCCTCGGCGAGCTCGGCGTCGGGCTCGTCTTCCTCGTCGTGGATCATGGCCGGCGGCGCCGGCCGTTCCGGCGCGATCGGGCGCGGACCCGAGCTTTCGACCGTCATCCGGGCGCCCTCGAACGCCTCGTCGATCGCGATCTCGATCGAAACTCCATAGCGTTGCTCGATGTCGGCCAGCTCGGCGCGCTTCTTGTTGAGCACGTAGACCGCGGCATCGCGCCCCGCCCGGAGGAGGATCCGCTCGCCGCGGCCGCGCGTCGCCTCGTCCTCGATGATTCGGAGCGCGGACAGGCCGGCCGATGCGGCCGTGCGCATCAGACCGGTGCCTTCGCAGTGCGGGCACGGCCGGGTCGACGCCTCGAGGACCCCGGTGCGCAGCCGCTGGCGGCTCATTTCCATCAGGCCGAAGCTCGAGATGCGCCCGACCTGGATTCGCGCCCGGTCGTTCTTGAGCGCATCTTTCATCGCCTTCTCGACTTTGCGGACATGGCTGTTCTGCTCCATGTCGATGAAGTCGATGACGATCAGGCCGGCCATGTCGCGCAGCCGTAGCTGGCGCGCGATCTCGGCTGCCGCCTCGATGTTCGTGTTGTAGGCGGTCTGCTCGATGTTGTGCTCGCGCGTCGAGCGACCCGAGTTGATGTCGATCGAGACCAAAGCCTCGGTCGGGTTGATCACCAGATAGCCCCCGGATTTCAGCTGGACCATCGGCTGATACATGGCCGAGAGCTGGTCTTCGACGCCGTAGCGCTGGAACAGCGGCGTCGTCTCGCTGTGCTGCTTCACCCGCCGGACGTGGCTCGGCATCAGCAGCTTCATGAAGCCGCGCGCGGCCTTGAAACCCTCTTCGCCCTCGACCACCACTTCATCGATATCGCGATGATAGAGGTCGCGGATGGCGCGCTTGATAAGGTCGCTGTCGCGGTAGATCAGCGCCGGTGCCGTGCTCTTCAGCGTCCGCTCGCGGATCTCGTCCCACAGCCGGGCGAGATAGTCGAAGTCGCGCTTGATCTCGGTCTTGGTCCGCGACAGGCCGGCGGTGCGGACGATCAGCCCCATGGTCGACGGCAGCTTGAGGTCGGTCATGATCGACTTCAGCCGCTTGCGGTCGGCACCGTTGGAAATCTTGCGCGAGATGCCGCCCCCGTGGCTGGTGTTGGGCATCAGCACGCAATAGCGGCCGGCGAGCGACAGATAGGTGGTCAGCGCCGCGCCCTTGTTGCCCCGCTCTTCCTTGACGACCTGGACGAGCAGCACCTGGCGGCGCTGGATGACGTCCTGGATCTTGTAGCGGCGGCGCAGCGCCTGGCGCTTCTTGCGCAGCTCGTCCGCGGCGGATTCGTCGACCGGGGAGCGCGCGGAGCCGGTCCCGGCCTCTTCCGCGCCATTGTCGCCATTGCCGTCCGGCTCCTCCGGACGGTCATCGGTGCCATCGTCGTCGTGGTGGCTGTCGAACGGCTCCAGATCCTCGGCGTCGCGCAGCCGCTCTTCCTCGGCGGCATGCTCGGCCTCCTCGCGCAGCAGCGCCTCGCGGTCGGCCTTGGGGATCTGGTAATAATCGGGATGGATTTCGCTGAAGGCGAGGAAGCCGTGGCGATTTCCGCCATAGTCGATGAACGCCGCCTGGAGCGACGGCTCGACGCGGGTGACTTTGGCTAGGTAGATATTGCCTTTGAGCTGCTTGTGCTCGGCGGATTCGAAGTCAAACTCCTCGATCCGGTTTCCCTTGACCACCGCGACCCGGGTCTCCTCCGGGTGGCGCGCGTCGATCAGCATGCGCATGGACATTGAAAATTCTCCGGGCGCGCGGAGCCGAACTCAAGCGGCGGCGCGCCATGATCTGGGCCAGGCCGGGCGGAATCGAGCCGCTGGCGATGGCGGGATTGGTGAAAAGTGCCTCTGCTGCACGAGCCATCCCGCGTCCTGGCGCGGCGAGAATGCCCTGCGCCTCGTATCTCGGCGTGGCGGGGGCGTTCGATGGATACATGCGAGCTTCAACCTCGTGGACCGCAGCCGACCGGGCGCGGCGAAAACTCTCCGGCAGGCGCCGGGGATGAATTGCGGTTAGCATCCCCGCCGGGGGGTCGCAACCGCTGCACGGCGTCGCGCAATACAATTGTATGGATAATTTCGCATTAACCATTTGGGCGTGATAAGTTGCACAGCCTGATCAAGGATTTGGCGGTGCCGTTGACGAAGCGACTGAACCGAAGGAGCGCGATCGCGGGCGCGGCGGCACTGGCCGGCGCTGCGGCGCTGCTGCTCGTGCTCGGCGCGGCGCGCGGCGGGGCGGCGGCGGACCGGTCGGCCGGAAGCCTCAGCATCGCGCTTCCGCCGGCCGCATCCGACCATATCTATGCGGCGCCCGGAACCGCCGGTCGGCCGATCGTCGTCCTCGATGCCGGCCACGGCGGCAGCGACCCGGGCGCGGTCAGCGTTTCCGGCCAGGTGGTGGAAAAGCAACTGACCCTGGCGCTCGCGAGCGAGCTTCGCGACCTGCTGGTGAAGCGCGGCCGGGTCCGCGTCGCCCTGACCCGCGCCGACGATCGCTATCTGACGCTCGACCAGCGCGCCGCGGTCGCCCGCCGCCTCGGCGCCGGCCTGTTCGTCTCGCTGCACATGGACAGCGCGCCCAACCCGCTGGCCCGGGGCGCGAGCATCTATTCGCTGTCCGATGTCGCGTCCGACGAAGAAGCGGCGGGCTTCGCCGCCGCCCAGAACCGCGGCGCTGCGGCCGACGTCCCCGACGGCTCGGCCCGGGCGCTGCTCTCGGACCTCGCGATGCAGGACCAGATGGATCAGTCCGCGGCCTTCGCCACGCGGGTGGTGGGCCGGTCCGCCGGCCGCTTCGCGCTTCGCCCCGAGCCGCACCGCTTCGCCGCCTTCCACGTGCTGCGTCGCGCCGGAACGCCCGCGATCCTGTTCGAAGCGGGCTACATCAGCAATGCCGACGACGAGCTGCTGCTGCGCGACCCCGCGCACCGCAGCGCGATTGCGCTGGCGCTGGCCCAGGCGATCGAAGCCGACGTCGCGGCCCGCCTCGGGCGTCAAAGCTAACTTCCAGACCGGGATCGAAACCGCTAGACGCTGGCGCGAATGAAGTTCGAGCGTCTGACCATCCCCGACTGGGAGCTGCCCGATCTCGTCGCCTTCAACGAGAGGGTGCACGCGCTCGTCGACCCGTGGTGGGGGCGCGTGTGGGTGCGGCGGCTGACCTGGGCCGCCCTCGCCCTGTTCACCCTGTTCGCCGGCACCTGGCTCTATTTTGCGGCGGGCCTGCCGTCGTCGGAGAAGCTGCTCGCCTACGAGCCGCCGCTGCCGACCAACGTGCGCGGCTATGACGGCGACCCGGTCCAGACGTTCGCCCGCGAACGGCGCGTCGAGCTAGCCTATGACGAATTCCCGCCGCTGCTTCGCGACGCCTTCATTTCAGCCGAGGACAAGACCTTCTTCACCCACGGCGGGATCGATTACACCGGGCTGGTCGGAGCAGTCGGCGACTATGCGGCGAAGACCGTGACCGGCGGCGGCCGGGCGCGGGGCGGGTCGACCATCACCCAGCAGGTCGCCAAATATCTGCTCAAGGACAGCAGCTACAATATCGGCCGCAAGATCCGCGAGGCGATCCTCGCCTTCCGGCTCGAATCGACCCTGTCCAAGCAGCAGATCCTCGAAATCTACCTCAATTCGATTTTCCTCGGCCGCAACGCTTATGGCGTTCAGGCCGCGTCGCGCGCCTATTTCGACAAGGACGTCAGCGAACTCGGCCTGTCCGAGATCGCCTATCTCGCCGTCCTGCCCAAGGCGCCGGCCAATTACGACCCCGAGCGCGCGACCCAGAAGGCGCTCAACCGTCGCAACTACGTGCTGCGCGAGATGTACCGCAACGGCTACATCAGCGAGGAACAGTGGAAGACCGCGGCCGCCGCGCCGCTCGGCACCATCCGCTACGGCAGCAACGAGAAATTCCACCCGCAGGGCGGCTATTTCATGGAGGAGGTTCGGCGCGACCTGATCAAGCGCTTCGGCGAGTCGGCCGACAAGGGCGCGAACAGCCTCTACGGCGGCGGCCTGTGGGTCCGCAGCTCGATGGTCCCGAAGATGCAGGACGCCGCGGCGCTGTCGCTCCGCGAGGGGCTCGCCCGCTTCGACGGCGGCCGCGGCTGGCGCGACCTCGGCCTTAGCATCGACCTCGCCAAGGGCGACTGGGCCGGCCAGCTCGATCGTACCCCGGTCGGGGTCGGCTTCTCCGACTGGAAGAAAGCGGTCGTCCTCGCCAAGGGCGACGGGGTTGCGACCATCGGCTTCGCCAGGGGCTCGACCGGGACCCTGCCGGCGTCCGCGGCGGCGATGCCCAAGCGCGGCACGAGCACCGCCGCGTTCAATTTCCTGACGCCCGGGATGGTGATCATCGTCAAGGAGGACGCGCCCGGAGCTTATACGCTGCGCTCGGTCCCCGAAGTGTCGGGTGGAATGGTCGCCGAGGAGGTCCACACCGGCCGGGTCCTCGCCATGCAGGGCGGGTTCGACGTCGTCGGGTCGAGCTACAACCGGGCGACCCAGGCGCTGCGCCAGCCGGGATCGGCGTTCAAGCCGGTAGTCTATGTGACGGCGCTCGAAAACGGCTTCACTCCGGCGACCATCGTCGTCGATGCCCCGTTCTGCGTCTGGCAGGGCGCCGGCCTCGGCAACAAATGCTTCGTCAATTTCGACAAGCGCTATTCCGGGCCGAAGACGATGCGCTGGGGGGTCGAACAGTCGCGCAACCTGATGACCGTCCGCACCGCCTCCGAGACCGGCATGCCCAAGATCACCGACACCGCGCGCAAGCTCGGGGTCGGTGACTTCCCCAATTATCTGTCGATCTCGCTCGGCGCGGGTGAAACCACCGTGTCGCGGCTGGTCAACGCTTACGCGATCCTCGCCAACCAGGGGCGGGGGGTGAAGCCGTCGCTGATCGACTATGTCCAGGACCGTCACGGCAAGGTCATCTACCGCACCGACAATCGCTGCGCGGTGATGGGCAATTGCAATGCGGCCGACTGGGACGGCAAAGCGATGCCGCGGCCGCCGAACCGCACCCGCCAGCTGATCGAGCCGATGGCCGCGTTCCAGATGGTCCACATCATGGAAGGCGTGATCGAGCGCGGCACGGCGACGGTGCTGCGCGACCTCAACCGGCCGCTGTTCGGCAAGACCGGGACGACGTCGGGCCCGACCAACGTCTGGTTCGTCGGCGGGACCCCGGAGATCGTCGCCGGCGTCTACCTTGGCTACGACCAGCCGCGCAGCCTCGGCGGCTACGCCCAGGGCGGCCGAATCTCGGCGCCGATCTTCAAGCAATGGGCGCAGATCGCGCTCAAGGACGAGCCCAAGGTGCCGTTCGTCGCGCCGCAAGGCATTCGCTGGGTGCGGATCGACCGCGGCTCCGGCAAGCGGGTCTACGGCACCTTCCCGGTCCAGGAGGACCCCAAGTCGGAAGTGATCTGGGAGGCGTTCCAGCCGCAGACTGAGCCCCGGCGGTCCTACCGCGGCGTCCAGGGCGATCCTTATGGCGAGCAGAACGACCAGCAGCAGGCGCAGCCGGCGAGGCCGCGCATCGCCGCCCGGCCCGCGCCCCGGCCCGCCCAGCCGTCGCCCGCGGCGCCGAGCAATGGCTTGCAAACCGTGAACGGCGTCTACTAGGTGAATCCCGTCACCCCCGCGTATGCGGGGGTCCCGCTTTTCTTCCCGCGCGTGACTAGGAGCGGGATTCCCGCTTTCGCGGGAATGACGAATGGATGGAGTGCATCATGCGCGCCGAAGCGCAGGCCCATATCGACCAGATCCATGCCGCGACCGCGCTGCTGCGCCGGTTCCTCGATTGGGACCGCGCGCTCAAGCGGCTCGACGAGCTGAACGCCAAGGTTGAGGATTCGGCGCTCTGGGATGATCCCAAGGCGGCGCAGGAGGTGATGCGCGAGCGCCGCCGGCTCGAGGAGGCGATCGCCGCGACCCGCGCGATCGAGCAGGAGGTGGCCGATACTGCCGAACTGATCGAGCTGGCGGAGACCGAAGGCGACCAGGCGCTGGTCGACGACGGCGTGCGCAGCCTCGCCGAGCTCGCCGAGCGGGCCGAGCGCGACAAGGTCGCGGCCCTGCTCGCGGGCGAAGCCGATGCCAACAGCGCCTATGTCGAGATCAATGCCGGGGCCGGCGGGACCGAGAGCCAGGACTGGGCCGAGATGCTCCAGCGCATGTACACGCGCTGGGGGGAACGCCACGGCTTCAAGGTCGAGCTGATCGACCACCATCCGGGCGAGCAGGCCGGGATCAAGTCGGCGACCGTCCTGATCAGGGGCGAGAACGCCTACGGCAACCTCAAGGTCGAGAGCGGGGTCCACCGCCTCGTCCGCATCAGTCCCTACGATTCGAACGCCCGGCGCCACACCAGCTTCTCGAGCGTGTGGGTCTATCCCGAGATCGACGACGACATCGACATCCAGATCAACGAGGCGGAGCTGCGGATCGACACCTATCGATCGTCGGGGGCGGGTGGGCAGCACGTCAACACGACCGACAGCGCGGTGCGCATCACCCACCTCCCGACGGGGATCGTGGTCGCCTCGCAGAACGATCGCTCGCAGCACAAGAACCGGGCGCAGGCGATGAAGCAGCTGAAGGCCCGACTCTATGAAGCCGAGCTGCAGAAACGCGAAGCCGAAGCCAGCGCGACCAACGCCGCCAAGACCGACATCGGCTGGGGCCACCAGATCCGCTCCTACGTCCTCCAGCCCTATCAGCTGGTGAAGGACCTGCGCACCGGGGTGACCTCCACGTCCCCAAGCGACGTGCTGGACGGCGATCTCGACCGGTTCATGGCGGCCGCTTTGTCGCAACGCGTGACCGGCGAGACGGTCGAGGTCGAGGATGTGGAGTAGGAGTTCCTCCCCGGAACGGGGAGGGGGACCATCCGAAGGATGGGGGAGGGGGCGGCGTGCAAGGCGCCGACCCCCCTCCGTAAGGCCTGCGGCCTGCCACCTCCCCCTTCCGGGGAGGATTTTCCTTCTCGTCTTCGCGCTCGCGGGGTGCCGCGCGACTCCGACCGAACCGCAGTTCCCCAAGGCCCATCGGCCGGTCGCGCCGATCGTCGGCGATTCCTTCTCGACCGAGGACGCCCGCGACCGCCTGGGCGAGGCCGAGGAGGTGATGGGCCTGGCCGGCATCAAGCCCGGCATGTCGGTCGCCGACGTCGGCGCCGGCGAGGGCTATTACACGGTTCGCCTGGCGCGGATTGTCGGCGCCAAGGGGCGCGTGCTGGCGGAGGACATCGTCCCCGAGACCCGCGACCGGCTCAGCGACCGGGTCCAGCGCGAGAATCTCGACAATGTCGCGGTCAAGCTCGGGGCGCCCGACAACCCGATGCTGCCGCAGGCGTCGTTCGACCGGGTGTTCCTGGTCCACATGTATCATGAGGTGGCGTCGCCCTACGCCTTCCTGTGGCACCTAAGGGATTCGGTGAAGCCCGACGGGCTGATCGTTGTGGTCGATTCGAACCGGCCGATCGAGCGGCACGGAATCCCGCCGGCACAGCTCAAGTGCGAGTTCGGCGCGCTGGCCATGACCCCGGTCAATTTCCGGGTGCTGACCGGCGGCGAGGTCTATCTGACCACGTTCCGGATTGCCGGTGCGAAACCGGCCCCGGGCCGGATCAAGGCCTGCAGCGCCTAGAGCCAGCCGGTCCGCCGGAACCGGTCGTAGAGCCAGATGCAGATCGCGACGATGATTCCAAGGACAACGAAATAGCCGTATCTTTCGTGGAGCTCGGGCATGTTCTGGAAATTCATCCCGTAGATTCCGGCGATCGCGGTCGGCACGGCGAGGATCGCCGCCCAGGCGGCGAGCTGGCGGGTGATCGTCCCGACCCGCTGCTGCTCGAGCAGGGTGCTAAGCTGGAACACCGCGGTCAGCGCGTCGCGCAGGCCGTCGACCCGCGACTGCACGCGCCGGACGTGGTCCTGGACGTCGCGGAAATAGGCCCGCGCCTCCGGCTCGATGCCCGGCAGCTCCTGCCGCGCGAGCTTGAGCGCGACCTCGTACATCGGTCCGAGGATCCGCTGCAGCCGGCTAAGCTCGCGGCGCAGCGTGAAGATGTGGTTGGTCTGCTCGCGGTCGAGGAAGCCGTCGGCCGCCTGCGCTTCCATTTCAAGCACTTCTTCCTCGATGTCGTCGACCAGCGGCGCGTAGCCGTCGACGATGTAGTCGAGCACCGCGTGGAGCAGGTAATCGGTGCCGTGCATCAGCAGCTTGGGCGCTTTTTCGAGCTGTTCGCGGAGCGCGGTATGGGCGCGCTCGGAGCCGTGCCGGACGGTGATGATGTGGCTGTGGCCGACGAAGATCGCGGTCTCGCCATATTCGATCGTCTCGCCCTGGAGGCGGGCGGTGCGGGCGACGACGAACAGCTGATCACCGTAGACGTCGACCTTGGGCAGCTGGTCGGCGACGATGGCGTCCTCGACCGCCAGCGGATGGAGGTCGTAGCATGTCTGTAGCGAGCGCATTTCCTCGGGCGTCGGATCGACGATCCCGATCCACACGAATTCCGATCTCTTGCCCTCGCAATCGACCGTTTCATCGAGGTTGACGCTGCGGACCCGCGCTCCGTCGCGATACAGATATGCGGCCACCACAGCCATCGCAGCCCCCGGGACTCCCGCGCCGGGGCGGTTCTAACAGTTGATCGAAGACAAGTCTGTGATCTTCTAGAGCAGGCCCAGCGAGCGGAAGCTGGTGCAGTCGCGGCCGGCGAACACCAGATGGTCGAGGACGGTGCAGTCCAGGGCTTCGGCGGCAGCGGCGAGGCGGCGCGTCGCGCGCCGGTCGGACTCGCTCGGCGAGGCGTCGCCGCTTGGGTGGTTATGGGCGAGGACCACGCCCGCGCTGCCGTGCTTCACGGCGTCGGCGATGATGATCCGCAGCGGAAATTGGGCGCCAGTCTCGTCGCCCGCGTGGTGCGAGACATGGAGGCAATGCGCGCGGTCGTCGACATGCGCGACCCACAAGCTTTCGCGGCTCGGGTCGGATTCGGCGAAGCAGCCCGCGAAGAATGCCCTCGCGGCGGCCAGGCCGTCGAGCTTGAGCGGGTGTTCGGCACGCTGATACCGCATGGCCCGAAAGTAAGTGAGCCGCGCGTCCGCGCCCATCGGAGACGCATCCGGAACGGCCCTCCATAGTGGAGGCAAGTTGGCGGCTCTTGGACGGAGCTGCGGTCCCGATTAGGGTACGCGAACATGCGCCAGTACCTCGACCTCATGCAGCTGATTCTCGACCGCGGAGTCGAGCAGCAGGACCGCACCGGGACCGGCACCTTGTCGTGGTTCGGAGCGCAGATGCGGTTCGACCTGGCCGACGGCTTTCCGCTGCTCACGACCAAGAAGCTGCACCTGCGCTCGATCATCGTCGAACTGCTGTGGTTCCTGCGCGGCGACACCAACATCGCCTGGCTCAAGGACCGCAACGTCCGCATCTGGGATGAATGGGCCGATGAGCAGGGGGACCTCGGCCCGGTGTACGGCAAGCAGTGGCGCGACTGGGAAGCGGCCGACGGGCGCCACATCGACCAGATCGCCAACCTGGTCGAGCTGATCCGGCGCGATCCCTATTCGCGGCGGCAGATCGTCACCGCGTGGAACCCGGGCGAAATCCGGCGCATGGCGCTCGCCCCCTGCCACTGCCTGTTCCAGACCCAGGTCGCGGCCGGGCGGCTCAACCTCCAGCTCTACCAGCGCAGCGCCGATCTGTTCCTCGGCGTCCCGTTCAACATCGCCAGCTACGCACTCCTGACCCACATGCTGGCGCGCGAATGCGGCCTCGAGCCGGGGGTGTTCGTGTGGACCGGCGGCGACTGCCACCTTTACTCCAACCACCTCGACCAGGCGCGGCTGCAGCTGACCCGTGAGCCGCGGGCTTTGCCGAAGCTGGTGATCAAGGATCGGGGCCAGTCGCTGTTCGATTACGAGGCCGAGGACTTCGTCTTCGAAAGCTACGACCCGCACCCGCATATCGCGGCGCCGGTCGCGGTCTGATCCCGCTTCGCCGTAACCCGAAGGACAATTTCGCGCGCGCAATGGAGCCGTTCGCAGAGCGCGGCGTTGGTCCCGCCACAGACAGGAGAACAGATCATGTTCCAGAAGGTTCTTACAGTGGTGCTGGTCGGCGCGGCCCTTGCGACCGCCGCCTGCAACACGGTTCGCGGCGCCGCGCGCGACGTGAACTCGGTCGCCAACTGCACTGAGAATGCGATCAACGGCACCAAGAGCTGCTAGCCGTTCAGCCTCTGGACAATTGGCCGCTTCTACGACCATGATCGTTTCACAGGTCAAACAAAGGGAGCGGTCATGGTCCAGAAGGTTGCGGTCGTCGTTGTGATTGGGTCGAGCCTCGTGCTTGCGGCGTGCAACACGGTGCGCGGAGCGGCGCAGGACGTGAACAGTGCCGCCAGCTGCACGGAAAATGCCATGCATGGGGGCAAGTGCTGATCTGACCCTTCAGTACGGCCAAAAAATAGCCCCGCCGGATCGCTCCGGCGGGGCTTTTCTTATGCGCCGAGGCGCCGGCGATCAGTCTTTGAGATAGTCGCCCGCATCGGCGTCGAGGCCGTGGCCCGACGGAGTCACCGCGGCGAGCGGATCGGCGTTGAACGCCGCTTCCGGGCCCTGCGCCAGCTCGGCCGCATGCTCCTCGGCGGCGCTGTTGGGCAGGATCAGCGCCTCCTCGAGCTTGCGATGCGCGGCGCGCAGAGCGGTGTCGCGAGCCGAAGCCGCGACGCGCAGCCGGTTCATCCCGGCGCCGGTCCCGGCCGGGATCAGGCGCCCGACGATGACATTCTCCTTGAGCCCCTGGAGCGTGTCGGTCTTGCCCTGGACCGCCGCCTCGGTGAGGACGCGGGTGGTCTCCTGGAACGAGGCCGCCGAGATGAAGCTGCGGGTCTGCAGGCTGGCCTTGGTGATGCCGAGCAGCACCGGCTTGCCTTCCGCCTTCTTTTGCTTCTTCTCGAGTTTGGCGTTGAACTCGTCCATCTCGTCGCGATCGACCTGCTCGCCGGGGAGCAGCGTGGTGTCGCCGCCCTCGGTGATCTCGACCTTCTGCAGCATCTGGCGAACGATCACCTCGATGTGCTTGTCGTTGATCTTCACGCCCTGGAGGCGGTAAACCTCCTGAATCTCGCTGACGAGATATTCGGCGAGCGCCTCGACCCCGAGCACCTCGAGGATGTCGTGCGGATCGGGCGAGCCGCCGACGAGATTGTCGCCGCGCTTCACGAAGTCGCCTTCCTGGACCTCGATCATCTTCGACTTCGGCACGAGATATTCGACCGGCTCGGACCCGTCCTCGGGGACGATCGCGATCTTCCGCTTGGCCTTGTAGTCGCGCATGAAGGTGACCTTGCCGGAGACCTTGGCGATGATCGCATTCTCCTTCGGCTTGCGCGCCTCGAACAGCTCGGCGACGCGCGGCAGACCGCCGGTGATGTCGCGCGTCCGGGCCGCTTCGCGCGGCATCCGGGCGAGCACCTCGCCGGCTTCGACCTGCTGCCCGTCCTCGACCGCGACGATCGCGCCCGAAGCCAGCCGGTAGACGCCCGCTTCCTTCGCCTTGGCGCCGGTGAGCGTCAGGCGCGGGTGCAGCGTCTCCTTCTTCGACTTGGTCACATCGTCGGTGACCACGCGCTGGGTGATGCCGGTCGATTCGTCGACCTGCTCGGTCATCGTCCGGTTCTCGATCAGGTCCTGGTACTTCACGGCACCGGCCTTCTCGGTGATCACCGGGCTGAACGACGGATCCCACTCGGCGATGCGATCGCCGCGGCTGACGATGTGGCCGCTCTCGCACAGCAGGTGCGCGCCATAGGGCACGCGGTGGGTCGACAGCTCACGCCCGTCCATGTCGACGATCGCGATCTCGCCCGAGCGCGACAGCGACAAATGCCGGCCGCGCGGGTCGACGATCGTCGGCATGTCGCGGAACTCGATCGTGCCGTCGACCGGGGACTCGAGGTTCGACTGCTCGTTGAGCTGGGCGGCGCCGCCGATGTGGAAGGTCCGCATCGTCAGCTGGGTGCCCGGCTCGCCGATCGACTGGGCGGCGATGACTCCGACCGCCTCGCCGATGTTGACCGGCGTTCCGCGCGCGAGGTCGCGGCCGTAGCATTTGGCGCAGACGCCCTGCTTCGACCCGCAGATCAACGGCGAGCGGATCTTCACGCCCTGGACCCCAAACTCCTCGATCTGGGCAACCATCGCCTCGTCGAGCAGAGCGCCTTCCTCGATGACCACCTTGTCGGTCTTCGGATCGACGATGTCTTCAGCGGTGGTGCGTCCGAGCACGCGGTCGGCGAGCGAGGCGATCACCGCGCCGCCCTGGACGATCGCCCGCATCTCGAGGGCGCGGTCGGTACCGCAATCCTCTTCGATGATGACGGCGTCCTGCGACACGTCGACCAGGCGGCGGGTCAGATAGCCCGAGTTGGCCGTCTTGAGCGCCGTGTCGGCCAAGCCCTTGCGGGCGCCGTGGGTCGAGTTGAAATATTCAAGGACGGTCAGGCCTTCCTTGAAGTTGGAGATGATCGGAGTCTCGATGATCTCGCCCGACGGCTTGGCCATCAGGCCGCGCATGCCGGCCAGCTGCTTGATCTGCGCCTGTGAACCGCGGGCGCCCGAGTGGGCCATCATGTAGATCGAATTGAGGTCCGCCTGGCGACCGTTGGCGAGCTTCGGCGTCGCCGAAATCTCCTTCATCATCGCCGTCGCGACCTGGTCGCCGCAGCGCGACCAGGCGTCGATCACCTTGTTGTACTTTTCCTGCTGGGTGATCAGGCCGTCCTGATACTGCTGCTCATAGTCCTTGACGAGCGCGCGGGTCTCCTCGACCAGCTTCTCCTTGTCCTTGGGGATGACCATGTCGTCCTTGCCGAAGGAAATGCCGGCGCGGAACGCGTGGCGGAAGCCGAGCTGCATGATCGCGTCGGCGAACAGCACGGTCTCCTTCTGGCCGGTGTGACGATAGACGATGTCGATGACGTCGCCGATCTCCTTCTTGGTCAGCACCCGGTTGACGGTCTCGAACGGCACCTTGTGGCTCTTCGGGAGAGTCTCGCCGAGCAGCATTCGGCCGGCGGTCGTCTCGAACCGCTTCATGTAGGTGTTGCCGTCCTCGTCGGTCTGCGGGACGCGGCTGATGATCTTCGAGTGCAGGGTGACCGCACCGGCCGAGAGCGCCTGGTGGACCTCCTGCATGTCCGACAGCATCATTCCCTGGCCCGGCTCATCCTCCTTCTCGAGGCTGAGGTAATAGAGGCCGAGGACCATGTCCTGCGACGGCACGATGATCGGCTTGCCGTTGGCGGGCGACAGGATGTTGTTGGTCGACATCATGAGGACGCGCGCTTCGAGCTGGGCCTCGAGGCTCAGCGGAACGTGCACCGCCATCTGGTCGCCGTCGAAGTCGGCGTTGAACGCCGCGCACACCAAAGGATGAAGCTGGATCGCCTTGCCCTCGATCAGCACCGGCTCGAACGCCTGGATGCCGAGGCGGTGGAGCGTCGGGGCGCGGTTCAGAAGCACCGGATGCTCGCGGATCACCTCGTCGAGGATGTCCCAGACTTCCTTGCGCTCCTTCTCGACCCACTTCTTGGCCTGCTTCAGCGTCATGCTGAGGCCCTTGGCGTCGAGGCGCGAGTAGATGAACGGCTTGAACAGCTCCAACGCCATCTTCTTCGGCAGCCCGCACTGGTGGAGCTTGAGCTCCGGACCAGTGACGATGACCGAACGGCCCGAGTAATCGACACGCTTGCCGAGCAAATTCTGGCGGAACCGGCCCTGCTTGCCCTTGAGCATGTCGCTAAGCGACTTCAGCGGCCGCTTGTTGGCGCCGGTGATCGTGCGGCCGCGGCGGCCGTTGTCGAACAAGGCGTCGACTGCCTCCTGGAGCATGCGCTTCTCGTTGCGGACGATGATGTCCGGCGCGCGCAGCTCCATCAGCCGCTTCAGGCGGTTGTTGCGGTTGATGACCCGGCGATAGAGGTCGTTGAGGTCCGAGGTCGCGAAGCGACCGCCGTCGAGCGGGACCAGCGGGCGCAGCTCGGGCGGGATGACCGGAACGACTTCCATGATCATCCACTCGGGCCGGTTGCCCGATTCGAGGAAGCTCTCGACGACCTTGAGGCGCTTGATGATCTTCTTCGGCTTCAGCTCCGATTTGGTCTCGGCCAGCTCCTTCAGGAGCTGCTCCTTCTCGCCCGCGAGGTCGAGGTCCATGAGCATGATCTTGACCGCCTCGGCGCCGATCCCGGCCGAGAAGGCGTCCTCGCCATATTCGTCCTGCGCCGACAGGAGCTCGTCCTCGGTCAGCAGCTGGTACTTCTCGAGCGCGGTCAGGCCCGGCTCGATCACCACGTAGCTCTCGAAATAGAGGATCCGCTCGAGCTGCTTCAGCTGCATGTCGAGCAGCAGGCCGATACGGCTCGGGAGGCTCTTCAGGAACCAGATGTGGGCGACCGGGGCGGCGAGCTCGATATGGCCCATGCGCTCGCGCCGGACCTTCGACACGGTCACTTCGACGCCGCACTTCTCGCAGACGATGCCCTTGTACTTCATGCGCTTGTACTTGCCGCACAAGCACTCATAGTCCTTGATCGGGCCGAAGATGCGGGCACAGAACAGGCCGTCACGCTCGGGCTTGAACGTGCGGTAGTTGATCGTCTCCGGCTTCTTGATCTCGCCGAACGACCAGCTGCGGATCTTGTCGGGCGAGGCGATGCCGATCCGGATCTCGTCGAAGGTCTCCGGCTTGGCAATCGGATTGGCGAAGGGGGTCAGTTCGTTCATTCTTCAAGCTCCTGACCCCTCCCGCGAACGGGAGGGGTTGGTGGTGTCTGTCGTTATTCGGCGGCGAGGGCGGTCGGGGCGTCGTCCTCGGATTCGATGCTCTCGAGTTCGACGCTGAGGCCGAGCGAGCGCATCTCCTTGACCAGCACGTTGAAGCTCTCCGGGATCCCGGCCTCGAACGTGTCGTCACCCTTGACGATCGCCTCGTAGACCTTGGTCCGGCCGATCACGTCGTCCGACTTGACCGTCAGCATCTCCTGCAGCGTGTAGGCAGCGCCGTAGGCCTGGAGCGCCCACACCTCCATCTCGCCGAAACGCTGGCCACCGAACTGCGCCTTGCCGCCCAGCGGCTGCTGGGTGACGAGGCTGTACGGGCCGATCGACCGCGCGTGGATCTTGTCGTCGACCAGGTGGTGTAGCTTCAGCATGTAGATGTAGCCCACGGTCACCTTGCGGTCGAACGGATCGCCGGTGCGGCCGTCGAACAGGGTTACCTGCCCCGAGTTATCTAGGCCGGCCTTGTCCAGCATCGCGGTCACGTCGGGCTCGCGCGCGCCGTCGAACACCGGCGTGCCCATCGGGATGCCGGCGGTGAGGTTGGAGGCGAGCTCCATCACCGCTTCGTCGTCGCGGGCGTCGATGTCCTTGGTGTAGGCATCGCCGTAGATGTCCTTGAGCTTGGCGCGGACGGCCTTGGCGTCCTTGCCGGTCAGCTCCTTGCCGCGCTCGTGGATCTCCTCGAGCATCTCCTGGATCTGCTTGCCGAGACCGCGCGCGGCCCAGCCGAGGTGGGTCTCGAAGATCTGGCCGACGTTCATCCGGCTCGGCACGCCGAGCGGGTTGAGCACGATGTCGACCGGGGTCCCGTCCTCGAGGAACGGCATGTCCTCGCCCGGCAGGATGCGGCTGATCACGCCCTTGTTGCCGTGGCGGCCGGCCATCTTGTCGCCCGGCTGAAGCTTGCGCTTCACCGCGACGAACACCTTGACCATCTTGAGCACGCCCGGCGGCAGCTCGTCGCCGCGCTCGAGCTTCTCGACGCGGTCCTCGAAGCGCCGGTTAATCGCGCCCAGCGCCTCGTCATACTGCGCCTTCAGCGCCTCGATGTCGGCCTGGCGCTTGTCGTCCTTGACCGCGATCTTCCACCAGTCGTGACGGTCCGCGCTCTCGAGCGTCGCATCGTCGAGGGTCGAGCCCTTCTTGATGCTCTTGGGGGCCGCGGTCGCGACCTGCTTCAGCAGCATTTCCTTGAGGCGCGAGAAGGTGGCACGGTTGAGGATTCCGCGCTCGTCGTCGGCGTCCTTCTTGAGCCGCTCTTTCTCCTCGGTCTGGATGGCCCGGGTGCGGTCGTCGATGTCGATGCCGTGGCGGTTGAACACCCGCACCTCGACCACCGTGCCGGACACGCCCGGCGGCAGCCGCAGCGAAGTGTCGCGGACGTCCGACGCCTTTTCGCCGAAGATCGCGCGGAGGAGCTTCTCCTCCGGAGTCATCGGGCTTTCGCCCTTCGGCGTGATCTTGCCGACCAGGATGTCGCCCGGCTCGACCTCGGCGCCGATGTAGACGATGCCCGCCTCGTCGAGGTTGCGCAACGCCTCCTCGCCGACGTTCGGGATGTCGCGGGTGATGTCTTCCGGCCCGAGCTTGGTGTCGCGGGCCATCACCTCGAACTCCTCGATGTGGATCGAGGTGAAGACGTCGTCCTTCACGATCCGCTCGGAGATCAGGATCGAGTCCTCATAGTTGTAGCCGTTCCACGGCATGAACGCGACGAGGACGTTCCGGCCGAGCGCGAGCTCGCCAAATTCGGTCGACGGACCGTCGGCGATGATCTCGCCCGCTTCGACCGGGTCACCGACCTTCACCAGCGGGCGCTGGTTGATGCAGGTGTTCTGGTTCGATCGCTGGAACTTCATCAGCGTGTAGATGTCGACTCCCGATTCGCCCGGCTTCAGCTCGCCAGTCGCGCGGACGACGATGCGCGCCGCGTCGACCTGGTCGACGATGCCCGAGCGGCGGGCGGCGATCGCCGCGCCCGAATCGCGCGCGACCGTCTCTTCCATGCCGGTGCCGACCAGCGGCGCCTCGGCCTGGAGCAGCGGCACCGCCTGGCGCTGCATGTTCGAGCCCATGAGGGCGCGGTTGGCGTCGTCATTCTCGAGGAACGGAATGAGCGAGGCGGCGACCGACACCAGCTGCTTGGGGCTGACGTCCATCAGCGTGATCTGGTCGCGCGGGGCGATCAGGAACTCGCCGTTGCGGCGGGCCGAGATGATCTCCTCGGCAAAGCCGCCCTTGGCGTCGAGCTCGGCGTTGGCCTGGGCGATGGTGTGCTTCGCCTCCTCCATCGCCGAGAGATAGACGACCTCGGTCGTCACCTTGCCGTCGACCACCTTGCGGTAGGGCGTCTCGATGAAGCCGTACTTGTTGACCCGGCTGAAGCTTGCGAGCGAGTTGATGAGGCCGATGTTCGGGCCTTCCGGAGTCTCGATCGGACAGATCCGGCCGTAATGGGTCGGGTGGACGTCGCGGACCTCGAAGCCCGCGCGCTCGCGGGTCAGGCCGCCCGGCCCGAGCGCCGAGACGCGGCGTTTGTGGGTGACCTCCGACAGCGGGTTGGTCTGGTCCATGAACTGTGACAGCTGCGACGAGCCGAAGAACTCGCGGACCGCAGCCACCGCCGGCTTGGCGTTGATCAGGTCGTTGGGCATGACTGTCGACACGTCGACGCTCGACATGCGCTCCTTGACCGCGCGCTCCATGCGCAGCAGCCCGACGCGATACTGGTTCTCCAACAGCTCGCCGACCGAGCGGACACGGCGGTTGGCGAGGTTGTCGATGTCGTCGATCTCGCCCTTGCCGTCCTTGAGGTTCACCAGCTCCTGGACGACCGCGAGGATGTCCTCCTTGCGCAGCGTCGTGACCGTGTCCTCGGCGTCGAGGCCGAGGCGCATGTTGAGCTTGACCCGGCCGACCGCGGACAGGTCGTAGCGCTCGGGGTCGAAGAACAGGCCGTAGAACAAGGCGTCGGCAGTCTCGCGCGTCGGCGGCTCGCCCGGGCGCATCACGCGGTAGATGTCCGACAGCGCCTGGTCGCCGTCCTCGGCCTTGTCGGCCTTGAGCGTGTTGCGCATCCACGGGCCGGTGTTGACGTAATCGATGTCGAGCAGCTCGAGCCGGTCGACCCCGGCTTCGTCGAGCTTGGCGAGGTTCTCCGGGCTGACCTCGTCGCCGGCCTCGATGTAGATTTCGCCGGTCTTCTCGTTGATCAGGTCGTGGGCCGAATAGCGGCCGAAGATTTCCTCGGTCGGAATGATGACGTTCTTCAGGCCGTCCTTGCCCGCCTGGTTGGCGCGGCGCGGCGTGATCTTCTCATTGGCCTTGAACACGATCTCGCCGCTGTCGGCGTCGACCACCTCGTGGTTCGGCTTCTGGCCGCGCCACGCGTCGGGCGAGTAAGGAATCTGCCAGCCGTTCTTGCCGCGCGCATAGCTGACGCGGTTGTAGAAGGTGTTGAGGATCTCCTCGCTGGTCATGCCGAGCGCATGCAGCAGCGCAGTCACCGGCAGCTTGCGCTTGCGGTCGATGCGGACGTTGACGATGTCCTTGGCGTCGAACTCGAAGTCCAGCCAGCTGCCGCGATAGGGGATGACCCGCGCAGCGAAGAGATACTTGCCGCTGGCGTGGGTCTTGCCGCGGTCGTGGTCGAACAGCACGCCCGGCGAACGGTGCATCTGCGACACGATGACTCGCTCGGTGCCGTTGATGATGAAGGTGCCGTTCATGGTCATGAGCGGCATGTCGCCCATGTATACGTCCTGCTCCTTGATATCGATCACCGACTTGGCCTCGGTCTCGGGATCGATCTCGAACGTCGTCAGGCGCAGGGTGACGCGCATCGGCGCGGCATAAGTGAGGCCGCGCTGGCGGCACTCGTCGGTGTCATACTTGGGCTCTTCGAGCTCGTAGCGATCGAAGTCGAGGTGAGCGGTGCCGGCGAAGTCGACGATCGGGAACACCGAACGCAGCGTCTTCTCGAGGCCCGAGACATAGCCGGTCTTGGGGTCCGAGCGGAGGAACTGCTCGTAGCTCTCGCGCTGCACCTCGATCAGGTTCGGCATTTCGCTGATTTCGTGGATGTTGCCGAAAATCTTGCGGATTCGCCGCGAGTTGGTCTTCAGCTTGCTCGTGGTCTTCCGGCTCGAGTCGATCGCTTTGGTGGCCATGTGCTTCCCTGCGCTGGGCGGGGACGCGCGTCAGCGCCCCACCTGAAACTGCCGGCATTGCCGGCGATGGTTTGGAGCGCTTGTCCCGCTTTCCCCCTCCAATGCGTGCGGTCCGTGCGCCGTTCGGACCCTGTCCCGGAGGGGACGGGAAAAGCCCCGGGCGCACGTCACCGTGCGGCGGAGCCGTCTATTTGTTGGATGGAGCGGATATAATCATTTGCGAGCGCCGCGCAAGAGGGCGGCGCAGGGCATCAATCGCTAGAACTCGGAAACGAACGCCTGCGCCCGCGCGTCGGCCTCGGCGACGATCGGCAGGACCGGGGCGATCAGATGCTCGAGCCGGCGCCATTTTTCGGCATCGGGGCGCGACACGGTATATTTGGATAAGGGGAGGGCGCCGCCGAGCGGCCGATCCCAGCCGAGCCCGACGGAGCTGGTCAGCGCGGCCATCTGCGCGTCCGGGTCGGCCACGAAATCGGCATGGCGAAGCGCCCGCACCCGGTCCCGCGGCAACGCCTCCAGGTCGTCAAGCAGGATCTGCGTGGTGATCGCCCATTGGTGGGCGACGACCACCGGGAGCGGCTTGCCCGCCAGCGCCTGCCACCCCGGGACCAGCAGCAGCGACCAGCGATAGCCGGTCCAGCCGGGCAGATGGGGGTAGGTGACGAAGCGGCCGGACGCCCAGGCCTCCATCATGCTGGCAAGCGTCTGGCGCACGTCGCGATAGAGGTAGATGAAGGCCGAATCCGGCCACAGCGCAGCGAAGAACGGGATGCGCAGCGCGTTCTTCGGGGTCTTCTCGAGCATTCGCACCGGACCGTCGGGGCGGAGACCATCGCGGTCGTGCAGCTCGCTGTAGAAGCCGTCGGCAAGCCGGCGCGCCGCTGGCGTCGCGGCCTCTGCCGCGGTGAGGCGGTTCGAGTGCCACATCCGGTTGCCGGGATGAAAGTCGGGGATGCTCTCGATCGCGATGTGGCTCTCGGTCCCGATGCTGAAGAGACCGGGCGCCTGCTCCATCGTTTCGAACAACAGGGTCGAGCCCGAGCGCGGCGGGCTGACGATGAGCAGCGGCCGGTCGAACCGCTCGTCGATTATGCTGCCGCCTTCGCCAACCGCCGGCTCGCTCATGAAGCGAGGCGCTGGCGCGCGGCGGACGCGGTGACGGCGCCGCTCGCCAGCGCGGGCGCGAGGGCCGGGGCGAAGATCAGCGAATCGAGCACGTTCATGAGCAGCGACTCGTTCTTGAGCAGCAGTCTCTCGCCGGCGATCGGGGCGATCGCGGCCCGGCATTCGCCAAGCAGCCGGCGATAGGCGGGCGCCCCGTGGAAGTTCGGACCGAACTGCGCCCATACCGCCGCCCAGTCCTCGACGAACCGCTCCATCCGGTCGCGGATCTCCGGAATTTGCGGATCGTCGGCCGCCTCGCCGAAAATGAACTCGACGTGGCAGCGGATTTCCCACGGCGACATGATCGGTGCGACGTTGACCTGCTCGAACTTGAGCTCGGCCCGCGGCCCTTGGCCCGGGGTCAGGGTGCGGGGCTCGCCGCCGGCGCCGCTCCGCGCGGCGTCGACCAGGTCGCGCAGCGCCGGGGTCATGACCGTGTCGAGGACCAAATGGACGCGCCGCTCGGTCCAGCCGTTCTCGACCCGGTGCCAGCGGAAGCTGTCGAACAGCCAGCACTCGCCGGCCGCCATGTGCACGGTTTCGTCCCCGCAGGTGAAGCGCACCTTGGGGTCGGTGATCACCGGGATGTGGATCCGCAAATGGGTCCGCCAGTGGTAGTGCGAGTCGACGTGGAGCGGGACCTCGGCGCCCGGCCCTAGCCCCATCAGCCGGCTGCGCGACCAGACTCCGTCGAGCGCTGCCATGACCTGCTGGATGTAGGCGCAGCGGGCGAGGTTCTCGGTCGGTCGCATCGGCCCTTCGAACGCATCGGTCGGTTGGCCGCCGACGGTGACCAGCCGCACCGCGTCGTTGCCCGGGAAGCCGGTCGGATGCGGCACCCAGGACGACGGCGGAAGCGCCCGCACCTCACGCTCGAGGGTCGCGGCGTCGAACCGGATTGGGAGCTTGATGAACGGCTGATCGAAACGCATCGCCGGCCATTGTGGCGGATTCGGTCGCCCTAGCCAAGCCGAAGGGTGCCGGGCTAGGCGTCGAAACCGGCAATGACTGTTGCAACGCGTGATCGGCTCGAGCGGGCGCTCGCCCGGATCGATGACCCGGCGGGCGAGGGGGCGAGGACCTGTCTCACGGTTTATCGGGACAGCGCCCGCGAAGCGGCCGGCGCCGCCGGCCGGCGCGCCGCCGCGGGTGCGACGCTCGGCCCGCTCGACGGCGTGATCGTCACCATCAAGGACCTGTTCGACCTCGCCGGCGAACCGACCCGCGCCGGATCGACCGTACGCGCCGAGGCGCCGCCGGCAACGACCGACGCACCGGTGGTGCAGCGGCTGCGCGCTGCCGGCGCGGTGATCGTCGGCAAGACCAACATGTCGGAGTTCGCCTTCACCGGCGTCGGCGCCAATCCGCATTACGGCACTCCGGGCAATCCGGCGGACCGCAGCCGGGTCCCCGGCGGCTCGTCGTCGGGTGCTGCGGTCGCGGTCGCCGACGGCATGTGCGAGATTGCGATCGGCACCGATACCGGCGGCTCGACCCGCATCCCCGCCGCGCTGTGCGGCCTGGTCGGCTACAAGCCGAGCAAGTCCCGAATCCCCACCGCTGGCGCCTTTCCGCTGTCGCCGACGCTCGACTCGGTCGGCCCGATCGCACGCACGGTCGCGGCGTGCGCGGCGGCGGACGCGATTCTCGCCGGCGAGGAGCCGCAGCCGCTCGAGCCCGTCTCGCTCAACGGCCTGCGCCTGGGTGTCGCACAAGGCCTGCCGCTGGAGGAACTCGACGCCACGGTGGCGGAGCGCTTTGACGCGGCCGTCGCCCGCCTGGGTCAGGGCGGTGCCCGCGTCTCGGACGAGGCGTTCCCGCAGTTCGACGCCATGGCCCGGGTCCAGTCGCGGGCGACCATCGCCACCGCCGAGGCGTGGCGCATCCACCGCCAGCAACTGGCCGCGCGCGGGGACGATTATGACCCCCAGGTGCGGTTCCGGATCGAGCTCGGCGGCACCGTGTCCGACGCCGCCTATGCGCTCATGCTCGAGGAGCGGGCCGCGCTGGTGAGGGCGATGGACGCCCGCCTTGCCGAACTGGACGCGCTCGTCCTGCCGACCACCCCGATAGTGGCGCCGACCATGGCGGAGATCTCATCCCAGGAGGGCTTCCGGGACGCGAACCGCCTGCTGTTGCGCAACACCGCGATCGCCAACTTCTTCGATCTCTGCGCGATTTCGCTGCCGCTGCCCGGCGCAGCACTGCCCGTCGGGCTGATGCTGGTCGCGCGCCGCGGCCACGACCGGCGCTTGTTCGCCCTCGCAGCGGCGGTGGAACGGGCCAGCAGCCCGTCCGAACCGACGAAAAAGGGCGGCCCCGAAGGACCGCCCTAACTCGTTCCCCGGCGAAGGCCGAGGTCCAGGATCGCAGATGGATCCCGGCCTGCGCCGGGATAACTCTACGCAGCCCTCACGGGCTGCTCGGTTACTTCAGCTCGACGGTGCCGCCGGCGTCCTCGATCTGCTTTTTGATCTTCTCGGCCTCGTCCTTGTTGACGCCTTCCTTGACGGCCTTGGGAGCGCCCTCGACCAGCGCCTTGGCCTCGCCGAGGCCGAGGCCGGTGATCGCGCGGACCTCCTTGATCACGTTGATCTTCTTGCCGCCGTCGCCGGTGAGGATGACGTCGAACTCGGTCTTCTCTTCGGCGGCCGGAGCTGCAGCAGCGGCAGCGGCCGGCGCGGCGGCGACCGCGGCCGCGGCCGAAACGCCCCACTTCTCTTCGAGCGCCTTGGCGAGATCCGCGGCCTCGAGGACGGTCAGTTCGGACAGCTGGTCGACCAGCTTAGCAATGTCAGCCATTTGATACTCCTTTGCGGGGCATCAGCCCCAGATTGTCGTGCGTTGATGAAAAGCGAAAAATCCTATGCCGCCTGGGCTGCGTAAGCCCCGAAGACGCGGGCCAGCTGTGCGCCGGGCTCGCCGACGGTCCGCGCGATCTTGGTCGCGGGCGCCTGAATCAGGCCCACGATCCTGGCGCGCAGCTCGTCGAGCGACGGGAGCGCGGCGAGCGCCTTGATCCCGTTCACGTCGAGCACGGTGTCGCCCATTGCTCCGCCGACGATCTCGAACTTGTCGTGAGTCTTGGCGAAGTCCACCGCGACCTTGGCGGCCGCGACCGGATCGGCCGAGGTGGCAAGCGCAGTCGGGCCTTTCAACAGGTCGCCGATCGGCTTGTATTGCGTGTCCTCGAGCGCAATCAGGGCAAGGCGGTTCTTCGCGACCTTATACTGGGCGCCTGCGTCGCGCATCTTCATGCGCAGGTCCGAGGACTGCGCCACCGACAGGCCATGGTTGCGGGTCACCACCACCACGGTCGTATCGGTGAAGACTTGCTTCAGCTCGGCGACGAGATCGGCTTTTTGCGAACGATCCATGCCAACTCCAAAGTTTCGACCGGGCGAGCCCGATCGAGCTTCAACAAAGCCCGGGCCGAGGCCTGGGCGCTATTGTCCGTGGGGCGTGGGATCGATGGCGCTGCGGACAACGCACGACGAAGCGCATGAGCGCCTCGAATGATTCCTGTCCCCGTCTAGGCCGCAAATTAAGCCTCCGACGGAATCGGAGGCAGCGACTGTCTCGGACGGTGCACCGGGCCGAGGCCCGATGCGGAGCGGCGCCTATAGCGAAATTCGCCGAGCGATCAAGCCACTGCCGCGTTACCGCTCACGCTGGACGACATCGACTTGCGCTTTGCCGTTCTCGACCTTGACCGAATAGAGCCGTCCGTCGCGCACGCCGACGTATAGCGGGAGGCCGCTGCCGAACGCGGTGAAGACGTGGATCTCGGTGGGGACCGGATCGAGCAGGTGGGTGATAAACATCCCGGCGGGCTTCGCGCCTTCCGGAATCTTCTGGCTGCCGAGCTCGAGGCAGCTCTTGGTGAACGCGCGCTCGGCGACGATCCTGTCGTACTTGACGTCGATCCGGTGGTGGCCGCCCATCGGAAAGCTGTCGGTCCGGGCCTGCGGGGTCATCACGTAGACGTGGATCAGGTCGTCATCGGCCGGGTCCGCAAAGGCAATCACGTTGGGCGGCGCCTTGCTGCACATCGTGAGTTGGTGGGCGTGCTCGAGCGCGATCCTGCGCGCCTGGATCAGCCGCACTTCCAGCCCGGTCATCCCTGTCTCGACCAGCGTGAATTGCTCCGCATCGGTGATCGCAGAGCCGGTCCACACCGCCGAATAGAGGCGCTCGTAGCGCGCCCACTTTCCCTCGCCGAAGAAGGTCGTGCGCATGCCGTGCAGCCCGAGCGTCGTCACGTAGCCGCGAACGCGCGCCTTCGCTTCATCGGGGAGGGCTTTGAGCATGGCGTCGGTCACGTGCCAAGCGGACTGGTCGTAGCGGTAGAGCAAGGTGCCGAGCTCGATGTTTTGCCGGAGCTGGGACTGCTCGGCCGCCGACAGTTGCGGCGCTGCGCCGGCCGCCACGGTGGGAGTTGCGAATGCCAGCAATGCGGCCGCCAGCCTGATGATCATGGGGTTGCCCTCCCGCTCCCGAGGGTAGCAGCGGGACCGCGGCGCGCAATGAAAAATCCCGGGCCAGGCTGGCGCCTGACCCGGGACTTTTCGCTCCCCTGATGCGGGTAGCTCCGGCTCGGCTTACTTGCCGCGCTCGCCGCGCTCGACCGGCGGCGGCGGCGGCGGGGGCGGCGGCGCCGGGCAGACGCTCGTCGCCAGGATCACCGATCCGTCCGGGCAGGTCTGGGTCGCCGGAGCAGCCGGCGGCGGCGGCGGCGGCGGAGGCGGCGGCGGGGGCGGCGGTTCGGCCGCTCCGCCGAAGTTGTAGATCAGGCTCGCCAGCACGCTGTGCGAGGTGAAGTGATCGTCGATGCCGAACGTCGCCACGCCGCCGCTGCACGGCGGTCCGCCCGGAGCGCACGGCCCCGCGCCGGCAGTGAAGGCCGCGTCCGCGCTCTTGTTGAAATTGCCGCTGTGGAAGTAGCGATACTTCAGGCCGACATCGATATTGTCGCTGACCGGGGCATAGACGCCGGCGAGCAGCTGCCAGGCGAGGCCGCTGTCGCTTTCGCCGAATTCCTTGACCCGGGCGTAGCCGACGCCGCCGCCGGCATAGCCGCCGATGCCGCCGTTGCCGCCGAAGTCGACGAGGCCGTTGATCATGCCCGAGAGCACGCTGACGTGGCCGCCGAGGTCGAAATCGTCCTGGGTGAACAGGGTTCCGGCGCCGGCGTTGAAGGCGGTGACGAAATTATCGTCGAGCCGGACGTCCTTGGCCTTGGCGCGCTTGTAGCCGAGCTCGCCCTCGACCCGGAACATGCCGAAGTCGTAGCCGCCGATGAGGTCGACGTCATAGCCGTTCTTCCACCGGACGCGGCCGATGTCGGACGACGCGAAGTCGGTGACCCCGTCGGGCGGAGTGGTGAAGTCGATCGCTCCGGTGACGTCCTGGTTCCGCGGGAACATGATGCCGCCTTCGAGGCCGACGTAGCCGGAGTTGTCCCGGGCGACCGCCGGTGTGGCGACCGCCGCCGCGGCAACTGCGGCGAGAAGATATTTGCGCATGACTGAAGAGCCCCTTTCTCGAGCTATTGCTTGTTCCCGCCCAACACGCGGCGGGAACCGAGGTTTCATATCAGCAACGGCTTTGCGGAGACTAGCCGCAACCTGTTGCATGAGCGCCACAGTCGAATTGGTGGCGCGGGGAGGCAAGCCACTGGCGCGCAAGGAAAAAGGGCCGGAAAACGCCCCTTCCGGACGCCTTCCGACCCTCGAATTTTCCCGAGGCCCTTGAACCCCGTCAATGCAACACCGGTGATGCCGCGGCGTCAGGCGCCGGCGATCTCCTCGAGCGCGACCTTGACGCCCGGGCCCATGGTCGAGCTGACGCTGACCTTCTTCACGAACTTGCCCTTCGCGCCCGACGGCTTGTTCTTGATGATCGCGTCCATGAACGCGCGGAAATTCTCGCCCAGGTCGGCCTCGGAGAAGCTGGCCTTGCCGATGCCGGCGTGGACGATGCCCGCTTTCTCGACGCGGAACTCGACCTGGCCGCCCTTGGCGTCGGTCACCGCCTTGGTGACGTCCATGGTGACGGTGCCGAGCTTGGGGTTGGGCATCAGCCCCTTGGGGCCGAGCACCTTGCCGAGGCGCCCGACGACGCCCATCATGTCGGGGGTCGCGATCACCCGGTCGAAGTCGATCGTTCCGCCCTGGACCGTCTCCATCAGGTCCTCGGCGCCGACCACGTCCGCGCCCGCGGCCTTGGCCTCGTCGGCCTTGGCGCCCTTGGCGAACACCGCGACGCGCACCGACTTACCAGTGCCTTTGGGGAGGTTCACAACACCCCTCACCATTTGATCCGCATGCCTGGGGTCGACGCCGAGGTTGAGCGCGACCTCGATCGTCTCGTCGAACTTCGCGGTCGCGTTCCCCTTGACCAGCGAAATCGCCTCGTCGACGCCGTAGAACTTCTCGCGGTCGACCGCGGACAGGGCCTGCTGGCGCTTGCTAAGCTTGGTCATCGCGTCAGCCCTCCACCACGGTCAGGCCCATCGCCTGGGCCGAGCCTTCGATGATCTTCGTCGCCGCGTCGAGGTCGTTGGCGTTCAAGTCCTTCATCTTCACTTCCGCGATGTCGCGCAGCTGCGAGCGCCGGATCGTCCCCGCGGACGCCTTGGACGGCTCCTGCGACCCTTTCTGGATCCGCGCCGCTTTCTTGAGCAGGAAGGTCGCGGTCGGGGTCTTGGTCACGAACGAGAAGCTGCGGTCGGCATAGACGGTGATCACGGTCGGGATCGGAGCGCCCTTCTCGAGCTCCTGGGTCGCGGCGTTGAACGCCTTGCAGAATTCCATGATGTTGACTCCGCGCTGGCCGAGGGCGGGCCCGATCGGCGGCGCGGGGTTGGCGGTGCCGGCCGGCACCTGAAGCTTGATATAGCCGGTGATTTTCTTGGCCATGGTCTCACTCTCATTCGGCCGAAAGTGGTACTTTCGGCCGGGGTTGAAGCTTAGTGGTACGAACGGCTCGCCGAGGCGAACCTCCCACAGATGGTTTCCGGTTAAGGAAGGCGGCGCCCCTACACGAAGGCTCGCGGAAAGGGAAGGGGAGGGGTTTGCTGCAGACTCGGCGCGAAAGTTCACAAAGTTCACGGTTCTACGCGCGCGCGGATCAGGCTTCTTCGAAGTCTTCTGGCGCCACCTTGCCGTCAGCCATCTCACCCAGGCGTCCGTCGATATATGCCGCCTCCTCACACGCGCACTCCTCGACCGATACGTCGGTGAGTTTATCGAGGAGCTTCGGCAGCGCCTTGCGCGCCGCCTCGACCGGGTCACCGGTCGCGAGCGCGTGGGCCTTGGCGGCGGGTGAGCCGAAGTTGAGCGGATCGAGCCGCGAGAGGAGCCAGGTGAGCAAATAATCGGACGGGATTCGCCGCTCCATCACCAGCTCGCCGTCCTTGTAGAAGCGCTCGACGCGGCCGTTCAGCGCGCGGTCCCAAGCGATCGCCGAGCCACGGGTCGAGGCAAGGACCCGAGCCGCGTTGCAGGCTTTGACGAAACTGTCAGCGCCGGGCTTGTTACACAGGCGGTAGAAGGAGCTCGACGAAAGCCCCACGCGCGCACAGGCCTCACCGACATGCCCCTTTACGGAGTAGAGTTCGAGAAAAGTACGCTGGCGGTCGGCTGTCCAGCCGGCCCGGCGATTGCGGGTGGGCGCGGGTTCGAACTCGGGGATTTCGGGGGGCGGCGTAAGATCGGCTGCGGCTGGTTCGACGACTTTGAGCTTTGTTGCCATGTGAGGCGATTCCCCTTCAGGTGCGAAGTGGGCTGCTGCTATTAACCAAATAGGTGTAAAGAGGCAAGACATTTATGACCTGTGGGACTTTTGGTTGCCCCCGGCGCGCGTCAGGGGCGTGGGAAGACGTGGCAACTCGTGCTAACAGCAGTGCCGGGGAACAAGCATTGGAGGGCAGCAGCTCATGAACCGCGTTCTTCTCCTCGCATCGATCGCCATGCTGGCCGTCGCGCCGGCCTACGCCAAGGGCCTCAAGTGGATGGACGGAGCGCCCGCCGGGCTTCCGGCCGGAGCCCAGATCGCGGTGGTCAAGGGCAACCCGGCCGCGGCCGGACCCTTCACCATCCGGATCAAGACACCCGCCAACTTCACCGTCCCGCCGCACCATCATCCGAGCGACGAAGTCGTTCGGGTCATCGGCGACGGCACGCTGAACTACGGCATGGGCGACAAGCTCGACCGCTCGAATGTGGGAGCGCTGACCAAAGGCTATCATGTGACGATGGGCGCCGGGATGAATCATTATGTGTTCACCACCGATCCACTGATCGTCCAAGTCGACGGCACGGGTCCGTTCCAGATCATTTACGCCGACCCGAAGGACGACCCGCGGACTAAATAGCGTTTGCTAGTC
>DASRAY010000113.1:0-7297 GCA_035637935.1 Sphingomicrobium sp. | reverse complement strand
AGTCGCCGACGCCGAGCTCAAATATCACGGGCTCGACGCTTTGCTCTGGGTCCAGGGCGTGCGGCGGAAGGATTGGTTCCGCGGCTGATTATTTTCCGGCGACTGGAAAGCAGGCCTGCCCGAGCGCGCCGCACGCCGCGGCGGCGGCCGCCTTGCTTTCGAACGGCCCGACCTGGAGCCGGGTGACGGCGCCCACTGGGATGTAATAAGCGTGCCGCCCGGCAAGCGCGGCCTTGCCCGAAAGCTTGCGGTACAAGGCTTCGGCGGAGGACCGTTGCGAGAAGGCGCCGAGCTGGATGCGCCAGCTCCCGCCGGCCACGCGCGCCGGCTGGACTACGGGCTTCGGCGCCGGCGTTTCCGCGGGTTGAGCGGCGATGCGGGGCGGCTTGGCTGCTGCCGGCTTGGGCGGCTTGGCCGCGGCCGACTTGGGCGTCGGCTTGTCGGCCGGCTTGGCAGCGAAATCGCCTCTGTCCTTGGCCATGAGGATCGCCAGTGCCCGGCCCTTGGTGCGCTCCGGCAGCGGCAGGATTCGGTTGAGCTGCTCGAGCGTGTCCTTGGCCGCCGGCAGGCCGCGCGCCGCCGCGCGAGTGATGTAGGCATAGCCCTGCACCGGGTCCTGCGGCACCCCGTCGCCGTTGAACAGGGCCGTGCCGTAGACCAGCATGGCCCGCGGCTCGTCCTTGTCGGAGGCGGCCTTGAGCCACCGCACCGCGCCGGTGTGGTTGCCGTTCTGGAACAGCAGCAACCCGAGCGTGGTCTGGGCGTCGAGGTGGCCCCTGGCGGCGGCGCGCTCGAACCAGAGCTGCGCCGCACCGATGTCGATCGGCACCCCGCGCCCGAGGCGATAGGCCTGGCCGAGGTTGAACTGGGCGTCGGCGTCGCCCTTTTCGGCGAGCGGCCGCCAGATTGCGACGGCGGCCGAATAATCGGCCTTTTGCCACGCATCGATCCCCGCCTTGACCGACTGCGCGGACAGCGGCGCGGCCAGCGACGCCAGCCAGATCGATGCGGCTAAGTAACTGGAACGCATGCCTTACCCCACTCCGCTCCAAGTCTAGCGAAGTTGGCGCGTTCGGCAAACAGGGTCGTGGTGCCGTTAACCAGATTTTAGAGGCTTGAGTGCCACTTCCCACTTGAATTGACGTCATTCACGCGAGGGGAAAAGCATGCGCGTTCTGGCTATGGCATCGCAGAAAGGCGGGTCGGGTAAGACGACCTTGTCCGGCCATCTTGCGGTGCAGGCGCAGCTGGCGGGTGCAGGTCCCGTCTGCCTCATCGACATCGACCCGCAGGGCAGCCTGGCCGACTGGTGGAACGAACGCGAGGCCGAAATGCCGGCATTCGCCCAGACCACCGTGGCGCGGCTTGCCTCGGACCTCGAAGTGCTTCGCCAGCAGGGTTTCCGCCTGGCCGTGATCGACACCCCCCCGGCGATCACCATGGCGATCCAGAGCGTGATCGCGGTCGCCGAGCTGATCGTCATCCCGACCCGGCCGAGCCCGCACGACCTGCGCGCCGTCGGCGCCACGGTCGATCTGTGCGACCGCGCCGGCAAGCCTTTGATCTTCGTCGTCAACGCCGCGACTCCCAAGGCCAAGATCACCTATGAGGCGGCCGTGGCCCTGTCGCAGCACGGTACCGTGGCGCCGGTCACCATCCATCACCGCACCGACTTCGCGGCGTCGATGATCGACGGCCGTACCGTGATGGAGATCGACCCCCAGGGCCGATCGGCCAACGAGATCGTCGAGCTGTGGGAATATATTTCCGACCGGCTCGAGAAGAACTTCCGCCGCACCGTCTTTGCCGCGCCGGGTCAGGCGCCGGGCATCGTTGCGGCCAGTCCGCGCCCGGTCGGCGGCTTCGGCCGTCGAGTGGTCGGCCAGTAAGGGGTGGCGCAAGTGGCGAGTATCGAACCCAAACCGTTCGCTTCCCTCTCCTCCGGACTGCTGGCGCGCAAAGGCGCGGCCAAACCGGCCATGAAGCCCCAGGGCTTCGGCCAGATGGGTGGCGGCCACCTCGAAGACCTCGGCTGGAACGACATGGGCTTTGAGCCCCCCAAGCCGGCCGAAACGCCGCCGCGGGACGCGGATCACGACGCCTTCGGCGAAGAGATCGACGATCAGCCGCGGGTCCATCCGACCGGGCTGACCCCGGTTCATTCGCCGGTGCACAGCCAGCACGCCGAGCTCGCCGATCGCCTCGGAGTCGAGGACAGCGACGAGGAGTTCGACGATACGGCCGAGCCTTATGACGAGGGGGAGCCGGCGCCGGTTACGATCCTGCCGACCGCGACGCCCGTTCCGCACCGCGCGCCGCGGCCGCGGTCGGCTCCGGGCAGCAAGGCCAAAGCCGCATTCACACTTCGTCTCGATCCCGAACGGCATCTCAAGCTGCGACTCGCATGCGCGGTCAACGGTCGATCCGCGCAGCAGCTTGTGACCGACGCGCTCGATCAGTTGCTCGTCGACATGCCCGAGCTCGAAGGGATGGCCGAAAAGGCCAAAAAGAGGGGGTAATTCCAATGTCCAAGCCGATCCGCTTCGCCTCCGCAATCTCCGTCGTCGCGCTGGCCAGCGTGATCGGCGGGTGCGCGGCGCCGCAACGCCATGCGAGCAGCGCGTCGAGCCTGCCAAGCGGAGAGGTCGGGCTTGCCACCCGGGCGCTTGCCGCGCTCGCCGCCAACGATCCGGCAACCGCCGTCGATCTTGCCGAGAAAGCGGCCGCGCGGACCCCGCACGATGCCGGCATTCGCGCGTTGCTCGGCACTGCCTATCTCGCGGCGGGGCGCTTTTATTCGGCGGAGACCGCATTCAAGGATTCGCTGGCCCTCGATCCGAACCAGCCGAAGCTGGTGCTGAAGGTTGTCCTGGCCGAAATCGCCCAGGGCAAGAATGGCGAGGCGATCGCCATCCTCGACGCCGGCCGCGGCGCGCTCGACCAGGCAGATTACGGACTGGCGCTGGCGCTGGCCGGCCGGCCGCTCGACGCCATCGCCGCGCTCGAGCCGATCGCCCGGGCCGAGGGTGCCGACCCTCGCGTCCGCCAGAACCTCGCGCTCGCTTATGCTTTCTCCGGCGACTGGACCAACGCCAAGGCGGTTGCGGCCCAGGACGTCCCGGCTGACCAGCTCGACGCCCGCTTGAAGCAGTGGATGCAGCTCGCGACTCCGGCCCGGCCGTCCGACCAGGTCGCGGCGCTGATCGGAGTCACTCCGGCCGCGGCCGATCCGGGCCAGCCGGTTCAGCTCGCGCTGCGCCCGGCCGACACCCGCCTCGCCGAGGCCGCTCCGGCTCCCGCGCCCGTGCCGCCGCAAGCGGCGCCCGCACCGCCACCGCAGCTGGCCGAAGCGGCACCGCCTCCGCCGCCGGTCCAGATCACGCCGGGCGACGAACCCTATGTCGCGCCGGTCGCAGCGGCCGATGTGCCGTCGGTTCCGGCCTTCACGCCCGAAGTGACCGCGCCGCCGCCGCCGGTGGCGAGGCCGGCCCGGATCGTGCACGCCAAGCTGCCCAAGGCCTCGGTCCGCCGCGCGACCGGCAAGTCGGGCGCGGTCGTGCAGCTCGGCGCGTTCGGCAATGCGGCCCGCGTCGCCACCGCCTGGAATGCCGCCGCCAAGCGCTTCGGAGCGCTGAAGGCGTACGCGCCGATGAGTGCGCGCTTCGACAGCGGCAAGGGCACCTTCTATCGCCTGTCGGTGAAGGGCTTCGGCAGCGTGGGCGAGGCGAATGCCTTGTGCGCCTCGGTTCGCCGCGGCGGCGGCAGCTGCTTCGTCCGCAACATCGCGGGCGACGCCCCGGTCCAGCTCGCCTCGCGCTAGGCCGAACCGCCGATCAGCAGTTCCAGGCAGGCCATTCGAACGGCCACGCCCATTTCAACCTGAAGCGCGATCAGGGAGCGCTGCGGATCGTCCGCGACCGCGCTTTCGATCTCGATGCCGCGGTTCATCGGACCGGGGTGCATGACCACGGCGTTCGGCGCCGCGCGGGCCAGCCGTTCGGCGGTCAGGCCGTGGCGCTCGAGATATTCGCCCGGAGCGTCGTTGAGGTCGTCGTCCAGCCGCTCGCGCTGGATCCGCAGCATCATGACCACGTCGGCGCCGGCGATGGCGTCGTCGACCGACAGCGCGGCGATTCCGTCGGGCAGGAACTCGCGCGGGCCGGCGAGTCGCACCTCCGCGCCGAGCCGCGGCAGCAGCTTCGCATTCGAGCGCGCGACCCGGCTGTGGCGGATGTCGCCGCAGATCGCGACCTTGAGGCCGGCGATCGTCCCGAAGTGCCGGCGGATCGTCGCCGCATCGAGCAGGGCCTGGGTCGGATGCTCGTTAGTGCCGTCGCCGGCGTTGATCACCGGGCAGTCCATGATCAGCGCGACCGCCGCCGGAGCGCCATTCTCGCGGTGGCGGATGACCAGCGCATCGGGCCGCATGGCGTTGAGCGTGCGCGCCGTGTCCTCGAACGTCTCGCCTTTCTTGATCGACGATTGCTCGACCGGCAGGAACAAAGGCGCGGCGCCGAGCCGGTGCGCGGCGGTCGCGAACGACATCGCGGTGCGCGTCGAATTCTCGTAGAACAGGTTGAATACGACCTTGCCTTTGAGCTGGTCGCCCGCATGACCGGCGCGGTTCTCGGCAAACCAATGGTCGGCGCGGTCGAGCAGGGTCGCAATTTGGGCGTCGTTCAGCGAATCGATCGAAAGCAGGTCCACGAGCGCGTCGCTTATGGCGAAGGCGGAAGATTGACCAGCGCGTCGATCGCGCCCTGGAGGATATGCGCGGCGGCGAGCGCGTCGACCTTCTCGGCGCGGCGGGCGCGGCTGACGTCGGCGGCGATCATCGCCCGCTCGACCGCCTGCGTCGACCAGCGTTCGTCCCATAGCAGGACCGGCAGCCCAAGCGGGGCGAGGTTGCGGGCGAAGGCGCGGACCGACTGGGTGCGGGGCGAATCGCTGCCGTCCATGTTGAGCGGCAGGCCGATCACCAGGCCGACGATCGCCTCGCGTTCGACGATCGCGCGCAGCGCTTCGAGATCCCTGGTGAACCTGGTCCGGCGGACGGTCTCGGCCGGGCCAGCGAAATGCCAGCCGGAATCGCACACGGCGACGCCGATCGTCCTGGTGCCGACGTCGAGCCCGGCGAGCTTGCCGTGGGGGACGGCGGCGGCGAATTCGGCGCTATCGGTGGTGATCATGGTTCCACGCTGCCAGCCTGCTTGTCGCGTCGTTGCGGATCGAGCCCCAAAACAAAGCATAATCGTACACGTGGAAATTGTTGCCCGGCAGCGGCGGCGGCGTGAAGCCCGGCACGTCGCCGTTGAGGATCAGCAACCCCTTCGAGCAGGACGCTCCGACGCGGTGCGGAGCGAGGCTCGCGCCGGTCATCGCCGCATTCGGGATCAGCGTTCCGGCATTGGCCTGCGCTGGGGCCGCGGCGTCCTGGACTCCGCTGATCGGGTTCACGCATAGGGCGTCGGCCTGCCGCCGCTCGCCGCCATTGAGGCCGCTGGTCTTCTCCCAGTCGTGAAACAGCAGGTCGGGATTGGCCGGATTGCCGAAACTCATCCAGGACAGGATGCAGCCGCTCTGGTCCGGGGTCCGGCAAGCGGGGAAGCCGAGCGCCGGCAGGTCCGATCGGGTGCTGATCGGCCAGCCGACGACATATGCGGCGACCAGCCGGTCCTTCAGCGCGTCTTTCCGCTCGGCCAGCAGGCGCATGAGGTGCAGCGCGCCCTGACTGTGCGCGGCGAGAATGATTCCCCCGTGCGGCGCTTCCTTGAGGAATTCGTCGAAGGCTGCGGAGACGTCGCCATAAGCGAGGCCGAGCGCGCGCTGCGCGTCCTCGCTCTTGAGCAGGAAGGCGCCGTAGGCTGCCTGGCGATAGCGCGGCGCCCAGATGCCGCCGGCGCGATTGAACGCGCTGGCCTGGCTCTGCACGAACAACCGGGTGCGCGCCTCGGTGTCCGGAGTGGAGCGCAAGGGCGCGTTCCAGCGGTCGGTCGCGAAATAGGTGGTCGGATGGATGTAGAAGACGCTGGCGTCGCCGGGCGCATCCCGGGTCACCCCGTCCGGCAGCCACTGCGCCGGGTCACCGGCTTCGGAAGGGTCGAGCGCGGGGTTGGAGAGCCAATTGGCGCTGCTCGCGTAGTCGGGCTTGTCACCCGCCCGCCCGGCCTCGAAATGCCCGGTAGGCGTCGCCTGCTCGAGCAGGAAATTCCCGCCCCATTGAAACAACGCGAATCCGGCCGCGACGAGCAGCAGGGTCAGGATGAAGACCGCGATCAGGAATCGGCGAGCACACATTGGACGGGCGCCCTATTGGCGCGGCGCTCGGCCGGCAAGGCCGGCCGAGTCGCGGTTGCGGCGGGCGAGCTCGGCGAAGAACAGGTCGCGGGCGAAGGCGTCCGCCCGCGCGCCGCGGCGCGGCGCGCGGATGTCACCCTGGCGCGGTGAGGGCGGGGGTCTGTCCACTTTGTCAGCTTCGTTACCCTCGCGCCGCGCCGCGGATCGCGCGGTCAGCGCCTCCGCCCAGGCCGCCGCGAAGGCGGGATCGCGGGCCTTGAGGGCGTAGGCCGACTTGCGGCTCATCCCCGACCGCCGAGCGCCGAGGGTGACGGATTGCGTCGCGGCGAGGGTGACGATGAAGGTGACAGCCCTGGCCTCGGTCCATTCATGCACGCGGCGCGCTCGGCGGGGGCGGGAGAGGAAACTCAAGACGTTGCTCCGCTGGTAGGGGCGGTGGGCTTGGCGGACGCAAGCACGAAGGGGTGCCTGTAGGACAGCGTTTTCTTATGTCTGCTTTCGACCCATTGCGGACATTAGCACCTGCTCTATTCTGACCGGAATGAGAGGTGGGGAAGTTAAGTTGGACCCGAAGGATTTGCGAACGGCTACGCTGCGACGTTTGACGGCCGCCAACATTCATCCACCGCCGCATTTTCCGTTGCTGGATGAGCCGAACTTGCGGCGCGCCGACGAGGCAATCGACCGCCTATTTTGCTTAGCCGCCGTGGCAGCGGTCGCTTATGGTTTCCCCAGAGAGCACGCTAGGTCTTGGCTTGAGCAAGAGGGACTGTGGCCCAAACTGGAAGGCGAAGAAGAGGAGTTCCTAGTTAAGCCGACAGGCGCAACGGCTCTCTTCGAGTGGCAAGTCCAAGGTATCTTCATATTGGCGTGGGCGCTCGGGGTGCTTGATTCTCTCGACTTCTGGAAGCCTTGTCCGAACGACTTGGTTCTCAAACTGCCGGACATAATGTCTTCCCAGCCGACCGGCGAAATCCGGGGCGCTCTTGCCTTGCGACCA
>DASRAY010000112.1:0-6299 GCA_035637935.1 Sphingomicrobium sp. | reverse complement strand
GAAATCTCCTCGCCTGCGGTGCGCACGATCGGCTGGTAATGGACCGCGAGTTCGCCGCGCTCGATCGCCTGGCGCAGGTCGTTCTCGAGCAACTGCCGCTCCGCCGCCTCGCTGTGCATCGACGGCTCGTACAGGCAATGCTTGCCGCGCCCAGCTCCCTTGGCCGCATAAAGCGCGAGGTCGGCGTTGCGGACCAGGGCGTCGGCGCTGGTCCGGCCCGGGTCGCCGATCGCCACCCCGACGGACGCGCCGATCGTCACCTTATGGCCCTCGATCATATACGGTCGCGAGACATGCTCGATCAGGGTCCGGGCGAGCGATTCCAACAGGCCGATGTCGACCGTTCCCGGGAGCACCGCCTGAAACTCGTCGCCGCCGAGGCGGCCGATCTGGCCGTGGTTGCCCATCACTGACTTCAGCCGTTCGGCGACCTGGCGGAGCAGCGCGTCGCCGATCGGATGGCCGAGCGTGTCGTTGACGTTCTTGAAGCGGTCGAGGTCGATCAGGAACATGCTGCAGCCGCGCTGGCGGTGGGTCGCGTTGCGCAGCGCTTCGTCGAGCGTCTGACGCATCATCGCGCGGTTGGGCAATGCGGTCAGCGAATCGAACCGGGCGAGCCTGGAAATCTCCTGCTCGGACCGGCGCTGCTCGGTCAGGTCCGTGCCGATGCCGCGGAAGCCGAGGAACCGGCCGCGCTCATCGAAGATCGGGTTGCCAGACAGGGACCAGTGCACGTCCTGATCGCTCGCCGGCCGGACGACCACATCCGAGAAGGGGAAACGGGCGGACAGGTGGAAGCCCAGGGTCTTGCGTTCCTCGACGATGCCCGACCCTTCGGTATCGACCGACAACAGGTCGGTGAACTGGCGGCCGAGCAATTCCTCCGGGGCGCACTGGAAGTCCTCGGCGAGCTGCCGCGAGACATAGGACAGGGTCCCGAGAGAATCCGTCTCCCAGAACCACCCGCGCCCGCTGTTTTCAAATTCGTCGACGAAATTGCGCGCCTTCTGCGCTTGCCATTCGGCGGCGAGCCGGCGCCGTCCTCCGGCAATCGCGGTGCGGGTCACGGCGACGCTGTAAACCGCCATCGTCACCGCGAGCGCGTTGATGGTGGAGGTGATGAGCGGGTTGCGCGAAAAGAGCGCGGTTGAAAGCGCTGCGACGACTGCATTGGTGATGGCCAGGGGCGGAGCCGCGACGGCCGCGATCGAGCGGACGAAAAATCCGGTCGCCATCGCCAGGGTCACGAAACTCGCGTCGGCCAGTGCGAGCGACCCGGTGGCGACGCTCGACGCGGTCGACAGGACTCCGGTGATCGCGATGTAGGCGCACATCAGCCGGGCTGCCGTATGCGGCGCGAGCTGCAGTCGTCGGCGATGGAGCAGGATCAGCCCGGCACCGATGTCGGCGGCCAGCGACAATCCGAAGGGCACGAACACTTGCGCGAGCGCGGCTGAGCTGGCCGGCGGCCGCTGTTGCAGGAGGAGGGAAATGCCGATGATTACGTGCCCGGCGAACAGCAGCCACGGGCAGAAGCTCCAGCTTCCGACCCGTCGTTCGATCAGCGTCTGGTCGACACTCGATTCGTGATCCCGGATGTCGAACGTCAGTGCCTCTCGCGCCGATACGCGAGCGGCGGTCTGAAGCTCGACCTCCGGAGATTTGCCGAACAGAGTCCGACGCATAAACTTGTCCACCTACTCGCGCAGGCATCCCCATGCGCCCGCGTAAGCGTGAGTCTTAACCGCGCGCGGGTTAACGGGGCGGCGAACAAGTGCGGTTAGCGAGGTCTTAAGTGGGCTGTTCGGGCAGGAAATCCGCGACCGACAAATAACGCTCGCCGGTATCGTAATTGAACCCCAGAACCCGCGGATTTTCGCCCAATTCCGGCAATTTCTGAGCGATCGCGGCGAGCGTCGCGCCGGACGAGATGCCGACCAGCATACCCTCCTCGCGGGCGGCGCGCCGCGCCATGTCCTTGGCGTCGTCCGGCGTGACCTGGATGATTCCGTCAAGCAGCGCCGGATTCATGATCGCCGGAATGAAGCCGGCCCCGATCCCCTGGATCGGATGCGGCCCGGGCTCGCCGCCGGACAGGACCGGTGACAGCGTCGGCTCGACGGCGAACACCTTGAGGCTCGGCCATTCCGCCTTGAGCACTTCGGCGCAGGCCGTGATGTGGCCGCCGGTGCCGACGCCGGTGATCAGCGCGTCGAGCGGCGCATCGGCGAAATCGCGCAGGATCTCCGGCGCCGTGGTCCGGCGATGAATCTCGAGGTTGGCCGGGTTCTCGAACTGCTGCGGCATCCACGAGCCCGGCGTCGAATCGACGATCTCCTGGGCGCGCGCGATCGAGCCCTTCATGCCCTTCTCGCGCGGGGTCAGTTCGAACTCCGCGCCGTAGGCGAGCATCAGCCGCCGCCGCTCGATGCTCATGCTGTCGGGCATGACCAGGATCAGCCGATAACCCTTGACCGCAGCGACCATGGCGAGGCCGATGCCGGTGTTGCCGGAGGTCGGCTCGACGATCACGCCACCGGGCTTGAGCTTGCCGGACGCTTCCGCATCCTCGACCATCGACAGCGCAATGCGGTCCTTGATCGACGCGCCGGGGTTGACCCGCTCCTGTTTGATCCACACCTCGGCGTTCGGCCCAAACAGGCGATTGACCCGCACATGTGGGGTGTTGCCGATGGTTTCGAGGATAGTGGCGGCCTTCATTCCAGGCTCTCCTCCTGTGCGGTGGCGGGCAAATCGTCCCGCGCGCACCGATTTGCAAGGGCTAGACGCCGCCTGGGATCACGGCGTCCTGCGGCGGAGGCTCGACGGCCAGCTCAAAGGTGCGGGCGCGGCGCAGCTCGGGAAATATGACGGCCCAGGCCAGGGTCACGGCAACCGCAGCCAGTCCGCCCGCCACGGTCGCGAGCACCGGTCCGAGCAGGGCCGCCATAAATCCGCTTCGAGTCTCCCCGAGCTCGTTCGAAGCCGAAATCGCCAGTGTCGAAGCCGCGGCGACCCGCCCGCGCATTTCATCGGGAGTGTGGAGCTGAATGAGCGACTGGCGAATATAGACCGAGAACATGTCCGCGGCGCCGAGCGCCGCCAGCATGCTGATCGACAGCAGATAATTGCGCGAGACGCCAAACACTGCGGTTGCCGCTCCGAAGACCACCACGGCGGACAGCATCTTCACGCCGACGTTGGTCTTGAGCGGGCGAATGGAGAAAATGATCGCGGTCAATGTCGCACCCGCTGCCGGCGCGGCCCGAAGCGGGCCGAGCCCGTCGGCGCCGACTTGCAGGATATCCCGTGCATAAAGCGGCAGCATCGCCGTGACTCCGCCGAGCAACACCGCGAACAGGTCGAGCGTAATCGCGCCGAGCACGAGTCGGTTGCGCCGCACGTAGGACAGCCCGTCGACCATTTGCTGCCAGGGCGTTCCCGGCTTGAGCGGGGCGCGCTGCAGCGGGGGGATCGTAAATAGGCAAGCCGCCGACAGTCCGAACAGCAGGGTGCTGAACGCGTAAGGCAAGTCCGGCAGGACATCGTACAGGATGCCGCCGAGCGCCGGCCCCGCAATTGCCCCGGCCTGCCACGCGGTCGAGCTCAGGGCGATGGCGTTGGGCAGGATCTCCCGCGGCACGAGGTTCGGCGCCATCGCCCCCAGGGCCGGCCCGGCAAAAGCCCGCGCCACCCCTAGCAGAGCTGCCACCCCGAACAGAATCGGCAGGCTGACGAACCCGCCCCAGTTCGCCACGAACAGGATCAGGGCGCACAGCATTTCGAGCAGGATCACCGCTCGGGCGATGTAGCGGCGGTCGAGCCGGTCGGCGGTCCAGCCGCTGATCGGGGTCAGAAGGAACAGCGGGACGAACTGGACCAGCCCGATCAGGCCGAGTTGAAACGCCGCCTCGCGAATGCTCATCGTCGCCCGGGCGATATCGTAGACCTGCCAGCCGATGACGATGACCATCGCCATTTGCCCGATCGTGGTCGCGAGGCGAGCCAGCCAGAAATAGCGGAATGCGGGGATTCGGAGCGGTTCGGGAAGGAGGCTCACCCGCGGCGCCCTAGCCGTGGGCGGTGGAGGCGACAACCTGCTCCGCCCCGGCCTCCGGCGTCGGATGCCAGCCGAGCAGGAGCAGCATGACGAAGAAACCGACGACATAGCCGATCGGCACGAACCACCCTCGCACGAGCCAGCGAACGACGGAGCGGCCTTCCGGATAACCGTTGGTGATCGCCACGCCCGCAGACGAGCCGAACCAGACCATCGACCCGCCATAGCCAACGGCAAACGCGAGCAATGCCCAGTCATAACCGCCCTGGCGCAAGGCCAGAGCGGTCAACGGGATGTTGTCGAACACCGACGACAGTAAGCCGAGTCCGAACGCAGTTTGCCACGACGGTTCCGGGAAGCCCTTCAGCGGCATGAGCGAAGCCGCGGCAACGAGCGATGCGAGGAATATCGCGCCTTTCGCGCCGAGACGCATCACCGACCAGTCCGGCTTGGCAATCAGGCTGGTCAGCAGGATGGCCGCCCACAGCGCGAGACCAAGCCAAGGCGCCGTCTCCTCGCCCTCGCTCAGCGAATTGGCAAGGACGTTGGCTGTCACCGCGGCGACCAGAATGAAGGCTACGATCCCAATCCGTCGCCAGGCGAGCGGATGCCCGGGCTCGTCATGGGCGAGGATCGGCTGATGGCGGTGCTGGTCCCAGGCGCCGATCGGGCCGATGACCGCAAATGCTGCGAAGGCCGCGACGAATGCCGGCAACACGGCGATCGGGGGGACGCCGTTGAGCCACATCAACGTCGTGGTCGTGTCGCCTATGACACTGCCGGCACCGCCCGCATTGGCACAGGCGACGATGGCCGCGAGGAAGCCAATGCTGACGCGGCCCTGGTACAAGTGGCGCGCCATCACCCCGCCGAGCACGGCGGCCGCGATATTATCGAGAAAGGCCGACATCACGAACACGATGCCGAGCAGCGCCAATCCGCCAGTCCATCCAACGGGAAGCAGATTGGGGAGATGGTCGGAAATGTTGCTCTGCTCGAACTGGTTCGACAGCAACTCGAACCCGACAAGCAAAAGCAGCAGGTTGGTCACGATCACCCACTCGTGTTCGGCATGGGCGATGAGGGCACCGAAGCCCGAGCCAGTCGGGAATTCGGTCACGAACGCTTCGAGCAAGAGGATGGCGAGCAGCCCGCCAACGCTGATTTCGAGCGCGCGCTTGTGGAACAGCGCGACGCCGAGCAGCAGCAAGCCGAACAAGATGAATTCGATTGGAATGCCGAACAGGTCGATCATCGGGTGCCCATAACAGCCGTATCGGCCGAGGTCTGCCCGGCCGCTCCTCCGCCATTCGTCGGTTCGCCGACGCTCTATTGCCGTGCCGCGACGCAGGTCCTAGTCGGCGCGGTTCGAGAGGAGAGAGGGATGCGAGCACTGTTGGTTGCGTCGGCCATGGCGGCCGCGCTGGTGGTTTCCGGCTGCAAGGTCTCGAACGCGCCGGGCAACAATGCTTCGGCGCAGATGACCGAGGCTGCGAATTGGCCGGCCTTCGTCAACGGCTTCATCGAAGCAAGCTTCAAGGCCAATCCCGGCTTCGCCGTCGCCCAGGGCCGGCACGAATATGACGGGCAGATCGCCGACCTCTCGCCGCGGGCGATCACCGCTGAGGTCGACCGGCTGAAGAAGGCGATTGCCGACGCGCAGGCGTACACCGACGACCAGCTGACGCCCCAGCAGCGCTACCAGCGCGACTATCTGGTCGCCGTGGCCAAGGGGCAGCTGTTCTGGATCGATCCGACCGGCGCCGACCAGCTGCACCATAATCCGGCGGCGTATCTCGGGTTCGTCGACCCCTCGGTCTACATCACCGTGCCCTACGCGCCGAAAGAGCAGCGGCTGAAATCCTACATCAAGTTCCTCCAGAACGTCCCGCGCGCGACCGAGCAGATGCGCGCCAACATCCAGACGCCGATGGCGACCAGCTTCGTCGACTATGCCAGGAACGCGTTCGGCGGCTTCGTCACCTATTATCCGGGCGACGGGACCGCGGCGTGGAGGGGCGTCGGCACGCCCGAGGACCAGACCGCGCTCAAGACCGCGACCGACAATGCGGTGAAGGCGATGGAGGACACGGTCGCCTGGGTCGAGACCCAGCGCGGGTCCGCCAAGCCCAATTTCGCCCTGGGCAAGGAGAAGTTCCAGCGGATGCTGGCCGACACCGAAATGGTGTCGACCCCGGTCGAGACGCTGGAGCAGATTGGCCGCGCCGACCTCGCGTCG
>DASRAY010000111.1:0-55113 GCA_035637935.1 Sphingomicrobium sp. | reverse complement strand
CCGTGACATTGGCCGCGAGGTCGCTCTTGACCGGGATGAACGCCGACATGCCGCCCATCGCGAAAGCGCCGCGGCGGTGGCAGGTCGCCACGAGACGAAGCGAGTAGGCGGCGAGGAACGCCTTATCCATGGTCATCAGCGCGCGGTCGGGAGTGAGGCGCTCGGACGTCCGGCCGAGGCGCTTGATGTAGCTGAAGATATAGTCCCAGCGGCCGCAGTTGAGGCCGACGATATTGTCGCGCAGCGCGTAGAGGATCTCGTCCATCTCGAACGCGGCGGGCAGAGTCTCGATCAGCACGGTCGCCTTGATCGTCCCGCGCTCGAGCCGGAGCTTGGCCTCGGCGAAAGCGAAGACGTCGTTCCACAGCGCCGCTTCGTGACGGCTTTCGAGCTTGGGCAGATAGAAATAGGGGCCCGAGCCGCGTTTCAGCGCGCTCCGGGCATTGTGCCAGAGGTAGACGGCGAAATCGAACAGCCCGCCGGAAACGACTTCGCCGTTCACGGTGACGTGATCTTCCGGCAGATGCCAGCCGCGCGGGCGAACCATCAGCACCGCCGGGTCGTCGCCGACCTGATAGCGCTTGCCGCTGTCCGGGTCGGTGTAATCGAGCCGGTTGGTCCAATAGTCGCGCAGGTTGACCTGGCCCTGGATGAGCTCGTCCCACACCGGCGACGTGGCGTCCTCGAAGTCGGCCATGAACACCTTCGCGCCCGAGTTGAGCGCGTTGATCAGCATCTTGGCGTTGGTCGGGCCGGTGATCTCGACCCGGCGGTCCAGGAGGTCGGACGGGATCGAGCCGACCGTCCAGTCCGAAGCGCGGATCTCCAGCGTCTCCCGCGGAAAATCGGGCAGCTCGCCGGCATCGAACCGCGCCTGGCGGTCGAGCCGGTCGTCGAGCAGCGCCCGCCGCCGCGAATCGAACCGCTCGTGAAGCTCGGCGAGGAAATCGAGCGCGCCTTCGGACAGGACCTCGTCGGCGCCGCGGACTGGGGAAGGTTCGGCAATGATACGCGGACGGTCTAACACCTCGCTCACAATAGCACCGGCTCCACGCAAATCGAATAGCGTTCGGTCGCGGCGCAATGGTCGCGGAAGGTCAGGCGCTGCCATTCCATCCGCGCCCGCAGCTCGTCGGCGAACGGGCCGCTGACCGTCTCGGTGCCCGGCTTGAGGTCCCTGAAGCGGCAGTCGGAATATTCGCCGCCGACGATCCAGTAACGCTGTCCCATGGCTGGCTCCTTCAATGTGCCGCGACGAACTGGGCGGCTTCGGTCGATTCAGTGAGCGCGACGGTCGAGGCCTGGCCGCCCGAGACGGCCGTCGCGACCGCGTCGAAATAGCCGGTGCCGACCTCGCGCTGGTGGCGGGTCGCGGTGTAGCCGGCCGTCTCGCTCGCGAACTCGGCCTGCTGCAGCTCGGAATAAGCCGCCATGCCGCGCTCGCGATAGTCGGACGCCAGCTCGAACATCGCATGGTTGAGGCTGTGGAAGCCGGCGAGGGTGACGAACTGGAACTTGTAGCCCATCGCCCCGAGCTCGGTCTGGAAGCGGGCGATGGTCGCCTCGTCGAGCTTGGCCTGCCAGTTGAAGCTGGGGCTGCAATTGTAGGCGAGCAGCTTGCCCGGGAAGCGGGCGTGGATCGCTTGCGCGAACAGGCCGGCTTCCTCGAGGTTCGGGTGGCTGGTCTCGAACCACAGCAAGTCGGCATGCGGCGCGAAGGCGAGCCCGCGGGCGATGCAATGATCGAGCCCGGTGCCATCCTTGAGCCGATAGAAGCCTTCGGGCGTGCGCTCGCCGGTGATAAACGGCCGGTCGCGCTCATCGACGTCGCTGGTAATGAGCTTGGCGCTCTCGGCGTCGGTGCGCGCGACGAGGATTGTCGGGACCCCGCTCACGTCGGCGGCAAGGCGCGCGGCGTCGAGGTTCCGGATCGCCGCTTGGGAGGGAATCAGCACCTTGCCGCCGAGGTGGCCGCACTTCTTCTCCGAGGCGAGCTGGTCCTCGAAGTGAACGCCGGCGGCTCCGGCTTCGATATAGGCTTTCATGATCTCGAAGCAGTTCAGCGGACCGCCGAAGCCGGCTTCGGCGTCGGCGAGGATCGGCGCGAACCAGTCGCGCTTGGCGCCGCCTTCCAGATGCTCGATCTGGTCGGCTCGGCTCAGCGTGCGGTTGATCTTGCGCGCCAACTCGGGGCCCGAATTGGCCGGATAAAGCGACTGGTCGGGGTACATCGCCCCGGCGCCGTTCGAGTCCGCCGCGACCTGCCAGCCCGACAAATAGATCGCCTCGAGCCCGGCGCGGACCATCTGCATCGCCTGGTTGCCGGACAGCGCTCCGAGCGCCCGGACCGGCTCGTCGCGGTTGAGCAGCTCCCACAGCTTGAGCGCGCCGCGGCGGGCGAGCGTATGCTCGACCGGGATCGAGCCGCGCAGCTTCAGCACGTCCGCGACCGCGTAGGGCCGCTCGATCCCGTCGAACCGTCCGGAGGGGGCCGCGACCACTGCGCTGAAGTCCGTCATCCGCTGTCTCCTGCTCGAGAGGGAGAGAACCACAGCGATTTGCAGATGATGCACAGAAAAGTGCGAATGTGTCAGATTGCGACTTGTGGTGTTTGTAAAAGTGTTCACAAGTCGACGGGATGGTGGTGCAGCGCAAGCTCTTCCTCGGCGCCCGGCTGAAGCGGCTGCGGCGCGATCGCGGCCTCAACCAGAGCCAGATGGCCGATCAGCTCGGCATCTCCGGCTCCTACCTCAACCATCTCGAGCGCAACCAGCGGCCGGTCACCGCCGGCATCCTGCTGCGCCTGGCCGAAGCGTTCGACGTCGATGTCAAAGCCTTCGCTGCCGACACTCCAGAGGCGAGTGGAGCGAGCCAGCTCAGCGAGATCTTTTCCGATCCGGTGCTCGCCGACCTCGGCGTAACCCGCTCCGAACTGGTCGAGCTCGCCGACAATGCGCCATCGGTCGCCGAGGGCATCGCCCGGCTCTACACCGCGCTCGGCGAACTACGGCGGCATCCTGCGGGAGACGCCGCTGCTGATCCCCGCGTCCTGATCACGCCCGAGACCTGGGTCCGCGACTATATCCAGGCCCAGCGCAACCACTGGCCCGAGCTCGAGGAAGCGTCGGAGACGCTTGGCGGCGCGCTTGCTCACCCCTTGTCGGTGGCCGAGCCGCTGCGCCAGCGGCTCAAGGAGGCGTGGGGTGTCGAGGTCCGCGTCGTCGACCCCGAGATCCTCGAGGACGCCAGCCAGCATTACGACCCGCAGCGGCGGATGCTGATGCTGTCGTCGCTGCTGCGACCCGAGAACCGCACGTTCGGCATCGCCTATCAGCTCGCTTTGCTCGAGTTCGCGCCGATCATCGCGCGGATGATGGAAGCGGCGCGGCCGCCCGAGCCGGGCAGCCGCCATCTGCTCCACATGAGCTTCGCCAATTATGCCGCGGGTGCGATCATGATGCCCTACGGCAAGTTCCTCCGCGCCGCCGAGGAGCATCGCTACGCGCTCGACCGGCTGACCGCGCAGTTCGGCGCCAACGTCGAGCAGGTCGCGCACCGGCTGACCACGCTCAGCCGCTCCGGGGCGCGCGGCGTCCCCTTCTTCATGCTCCGGGTCGACCCGGCCGGGAACATCTCCAAGCGCTATGCCGGCGAGAGCTTCCCCTTCTCGCATTTCGGCGGGACCTGCCCGCGCTGGCATCTGCACAATGCCTTCCAGACGCCCGGCCAGACGATCCGCCAGCTGATCGAGACTCCCGACGGCCAGCGCTATTTCACCATCAGCCGGACGATCGAGCGGCCGATCCGGCCCGATTTGCGCGATGATGCGCTGTTGGCGATCGGGCTCGGTTGCGACGTCAAGCATGCCCACCGCATTGCTTATTCCGACGGGCTCGACCTGGTCCACACGCCCGCGACCCCGGTCGGGCCGGCCTGCGCGATCTGCCCGCGGCTGCAATGTCCCTATCGCGCGACCGCGCCGGCCGGGCGGATGCTGGCGGTCGAAGAGAACCGAAAGACGATCTCGCCTTATCCGTTCGTGCCCGCCTAGGGCGCGACCGGGGCGCGTTCGAGCGCGGAGCGGTCCCAGTGGGCGAGATCCGCGGCCGGATCGTAGGTCGACTGGAGGAACTCGCCGAGCATCCGCTCGGGATCGCTCGCCGCCCGCAGCTCGGCATAGGGCAGGACGAACTCGCCGTAAGGCTCGTCGAACCGGCCGTGCAGGACCGAGGCGGCGCGAAAGCCGTCCGGCTCGGGGTAAGCGTAGCTGTAGAAGAACGGCTCCGCGGCGACCGCGCCGCCGGCCCAGAAGCCGGCGCTCGATTCCTCGTGGCTATAGCATTCGCGGGTGATGCGGTCGGGCAGGCCCGGCATCCCGCCCGGATGCTCCGGCGCCGGCCGCCCCGAGTAGCGGGTCACCGCGAGGTCGAAGCTGCCCCACCAGAATTGCACCGGGCTCGCCTTCCCCGCGAAGCCCGCGCGAAACCGGGCGAACGCCGGAAGCATCGCCGCCAGCGTTTCGCGGAAAGCCGCCGCTGAATCGCGATCGTAGTCGCGCGGCGCAGTGTCTTCGGCGAACGGGACCGCGTCGGGCAGCTCGTTGGGACGGCCGTTGAACGTGGCGGGCAGATCGTTCCGCTCGAGCATGTCGATCAGCCGGCGATGGAGCGCGGCGACGCTGCCGGCATTGAGCGGGACTTCTTCGCGCGAGCCGTCGCTGACCCACAGCACGATTGCGTGGCGGCAGAGGTCGAGGGTCAAAGTGAAGGTCCGCCCGCCGCTGGCCGCGGTAGGCAGCGCCGACAGGCCGCGGGCGTTGGGCTGGAGAGCGACGTGCCAGCCGTGGTTCATCCACGGCGCGTGGGCGACGCGGATCTTGCCGAGCATCTGCGCCGCGAGGTGCAGCAGCGCAAAGGTCTGGTGGTCGCGTTCGACGTTCAGCTCGGGCCAGTCGCTCACGAATCGCCTGTAGCACGCCTTTGCATTTTGCTTGAGGCCCCGGCTAAGGCGCGTCGCATGCCCGACGCTTTGCTCGACCGCATCGCCGCAACCGCCGATCTGCAGGAACTCGATTCCGTGCGGGTCGCGCTGCTCGGCAAGTCGGGCGAAATCACCGCAAAGCTCAAATCGCTGGGCGCGATGGATCCGGATACGCGCGCGGCGGAAGCGCCGAAGATCCATGCCGAGCGCGAAGCGGTCACCAATGCCATCGCCGAGCGGAAGGCGGCGCTCGAGGCGGCCGAGCTGGAGCGGCGGCTGGCGACCGAGACGATCGACCTGTCGCTGCCGGTAACGGAAAGCGTCAGCGGCACGGTCCACCCGGTCAGCCAGGTGATGGACGAGCTCGCAGAGATTTTCGCCGACCTCGGCTTCTCCGTCGCCGAGGGGCCGGAGATCGAGACCCAATGGTATAATTTCACCGCGCTCAACATGCCGGAGAACCACCCGGCGCGGGCGATGCAGGACACCTTCTACCTGCAGCCGCACGGCGACGAGACCGAGCCGCGCGTGCTGCGCACCCACACCTCGCCGGTGCAGATTCGGGCCGGCGAGAATCACGGGGCGCCGCTCTATGTCATTGCGCCGGGCCGCGTGTACCGTTCCGACAGCGACGCGACCCACACGCCGATGTTCCACCAGGTCGAGGGCCTGGTCCTCGATCGCCGCATCACGCTTGGGCATTTGAAGTGGACCCTGGAGACCTTCGTCAAAGCCTTCTTCGAGCGTGACGACATCGCGATGCGGTTCCGGCCGTCCTACTTCCCGTTCACCGAACCGTCGGCGGAGCTGGATGTGGGTTGGTCGATGGAGAAAGGCCGGCGGGTTGTCGGCGGCTCCGAGGGTTGGATGGAGATTCTCGGCAGCGGGATGGTTCACCCGCGGGTGATCGCCAACATGGGGCTGGACCCGAACGAGTGGCAGGGTTTCGCCTTCGGCTGCGGGATCGACCGGCTGGCGATGCTCAAATACGGCATGGAGGACCTCCGCGCCTTCTTCGACGGCGATATCCGCTGGTTGAAACATTACGGCTTCCGCGCGCTCGACGTGCCGACGCTCTCGGGCGGGGTCGGCGCATGAAATTCTCACTCGAATGGCTGAAGCAGCATCTCGACACGGCGGCGGCGGCGGCGGAGATCGCCGACAAGCTGACCGTGATCGGGCTCGAGGTCGAGGAGGTCACCAACCCGGCCGCCGCGCTAGCGCCGTTCGTGGTCGCCAGGGTGCTGACGGCGGACAAGCATCCCCAGGCCGACAAGCTCCAGGTGCTGACCGTCGACGCCGGCACCGGCGAGGCGATCCAGGTCGTGTGCGGCGCACCCAACGCGCATGCCGGAATGCTCGGCGTGTTCGGGCCACCCGGCGCCTACATCCCCGGCAGCGACCTGACCCTGAAGGTCGCCGCGATCCGCGGGGTCGAAAGCCGCGGCATGATGTGCTCGGCGCGCGAGCTGCAGCTCGGCGAGGATCACACCGGCATCATCGAGCTGCCGGACGACGCTCCGGTCGGCACCGCCTACACCGCGTACGCCGGGCTCGACGACGCAGTGTTCGATGTGAACGTCACCCCAAACCGCCAGGATTGCATGGGCGTGCGCGGCATCGCCCGCGACCTCGCGGCCGCCGGGATCGGCATGCTGAAGCCGCTCGCCGTGCCCCAGATCGAGGGCAGTTTCCCCTGCCCGGTGCCGGTGCGGATCGACGATCCCGAGGGCTGTCCCGCCTTCTTCGGCCGGGCCGTGCAGGGCGTACGGAACGGCGCGTCACCCGAGTGGATGCAGCGTCGCCTGAAATCCGCGGGCCAGCGGCCGATCTCGGCGCTGGTCGACATCACCAACTATGTGATGCTCGACCTCGGCCGCCCGGCGCACGCCTATGACATCGCCAAGCTCAACGGGGGCCTCACCGCCCGCGCCGCGAGGCCCGGCGAAAAGGTGCTTGCACTCAACGAGAAGGAATATGTGCTCGAGCCCTTCATAACCGTGATCGCCGATGAGAAGCAGGTCCACGACATCGGCGGGATCATGGGCGGCGAGGATTCGGGCGTCGGCGAAACCACCACCGACGTGATGCTCGAGGTCGCCTACTTCACTCCCGACCGGATCGCGCGCACCGGCCAGGCGCTCGGCCTGACCAGCGACGCGCGCACGCGGTTCGAGCGCGGCGTCGATCCTGCCTTCCTCGACGACGGGCTGGAAATCTTGACCGGGCTGATCGTCGACATCTGCGGCGGCGAGCCGTCGGCGCTGGAGCGGGTCGGCCAGCCCCCGGTCGAACGGCGCACCATCCGCTTTGATTTCGAGCGCACCCGGGCGCTGGGCGGAATCGATGTTCCGGAGCCGCGACAGCGCGACATCCTCGACCGCCTGGGCTTCACGCTCGACGGGTCCGACGTTACCGTTCCGACCTGGCGCCGCGACGCCGAAGGGCCGGCCGACCTGGTCGAGGAAGTGGCGCGCATCGTCGGCTATGATCAGGTTCCGTCGACGCCGCTCGAGCGGGCGCCGGGCGTCGCTCACCCGACCGCGACCCGGGCCCAGCTTAGCGAGCGGCGAGTGCGCCGCACCGCCGCAGCGCGCGGCCTCGACGAGGCGGTCACCTGGAGCTTCATCTCGGAAGCCGAAGCGCAGGCGTTCGGCGGGTCGGAGTGGGTCCTCGCCAATCCGATCAGCGAGGAGATGAAGGTGATGCGGCCGTCGCTGCTCCCGGGGCTGATCGCCGCGGCCCGCCGCAACCTCGACCGCGGCGCGTCCTCCGTCCGCCTGTTCGAGATCGGTCGGCGCTATCTCGGCGATACCGAGCATGCGACGCTCGGACTGCTGCTCGCCGGCGACCGGACCGCGCGCGGCTGGCAGTCGGGCAAGGCGCGCCCGTTCGATGCGTTCGACGCCAAGGCCGAGACGCTCGCGCTGCTCGAAGCGGCCGGAGCGCCGGTCGACAACCTCCAGGTCTTCCCGGACGCGGGGCCGACCTGGCATCCCGGACGCTCGGCGACCGTGCGGCTGGGACCCAAGACGATCCTGGCCGCGTTCGGCGAGCTTCACCCCGGCCTGCAGAAGAGCCTCGACGCGCCGCCCGGTGCGGTCGCCGCTGAACTGTATTTCGATGCCATTCCCGCGCCCAGGGCCGGCGGACGCGCCCGCCCGGCCTATGCGCCGCCGGCGCTCCAGGCGATCACCCGCGATTTCGCTTTCGTCGTGCCCGCCGGACTTGCCGCGGACACCCTGCTGCGCGCGATCCGCGGCGCCGATAAGGGCGCCATCGCCGGAGTCCGCCAGTTCGACCGGTTTGAATCCCCGGACGGGTTGTCGCTCGCCTTCGAGGTGACTCTCCAGCCGGTCGAGAAAAGCTACACCGACGAGCAGATCGGCGAGATTTCCCGGCGCATCGTCGCCGCCGCCGAGAAGCTAGACGCTCGCCTGCGGAGCTAGCTCCAGAGCGTTGATCGCGGCGTGGACCCGGCGCTCGATGTCGTCCCGCTTGAGCCCGGGCGGGAGCGTCTCTCCGACCTTGAACGTCACCGTTCCACCGTGGTGGACGAGGCCGCGGCCCCACAGCCGGCCGCTGTCGACCGCGACCGGGACGACCGGCAGGCCGAGCGCGCGGTAGAGGCCGGCAAAACCCGGGCGCAGGGGCGGCCGCTCGCCGGGCCGCACCCGCGTGCCTTCGGGGAAGATGATCACCGGCCGCCCGGTCGCCACCGCCGCCTGGCCCTCGGCGACGAGGGTGCGGAGCGCCTTCGCTCCGGCCGACCGCTCGACGGGAATGACGCCATAACGCCGGGTCATGAAGCCGAACAGCGGGATGTCGGCCAGCTCCTTCTTCATCACCACCACCGGCAGGTTGGTGAGGCGGACCATCTCCAGCGTCTCGTACATCGACTGATGCTTGACGGCGATGAGGTGCGGGCCGGGCGGAATCGCGCCGAGCACGGTCGAGCGAATGCCGAGCAGCTTGACGGTCAATCCGTGATGAAAGCGCACCCAGCCGAGGATCACGGCGAGGGTCGGGCGCCGCCCGAGCAGCGTGGCGACGACCCCGACCAGCACCCACAGGACCGTCGCCGGATAGAAGATCGCGGCGAACAGCAGCGAGCGCGCGAGAGCCATCAGATGTCGGCCCAGACGGCGAGCCGGCGCAGCACATATTTGTTGTACTCTCCGAACAGGGTCAGGAAGCTCGGCTCGGAGCGCACCGCGTCGGCCTCGATCCGATACTTCCCTCCCAGCACCTTGCGGAACTCGTAGTGCGCCCGGCGCATGTGCCAGTCGCTGGTGATCAGCCAGACCGACTTGAACTGGTGGGCGGCGAGCCAGCGGCCGGCTTCCTCCGCGTTGGATCGCGTGTCGACCGATTCACTGCCGAGATCGACGCAGCATCTCAGCAGCGCTCGGCTGCCGCCGACCCGGCGCGCGATGTCGGCCTTGGTCACCGACGGATCGGCGCCGGACACCAGCAGCCGCTTCGCGTGGTGGTCCTTGAGCACCGCGATCGCATGCTCGATGCGGTTGCTGCCGCCGGTCAGGACCACCGCTGCCTCGGTCGGCTGGGCGTCCGCCGGCGCCGGCTTGCCGAGCGTTACCGCGAACAAAATGAAGCCGAGCGCATAGACCAGGGCGATGAGCGACGCTGCGCGGGCGATCATAAAGCGGTTCGCAAGGCGGCCAGCACCGCCGCGCGCGCGACCCAGGTGGCGAGCGCGGTCAGCGCGAGCGGGATGAGGAGCAGGACGGCTAGGTCGAGGCCGCCGAGCGTGGCGCCGCCCATCAGGTCGCCCGCGAATGCGGCGCCCGCCGCCAGTGCCAGCAGCACCAGCGCAGCCGCCACCGCTCCGGCGAGGCTGCCAATCAGCGCATCGATCGCGATCTTGCGCTGGAACAGATGCGTGACCTGAAGGTCGGTCGCGCCGATTCCGTGCATCACGTCGATCGTGAAGCGGTGGGTGTCGAGCGCGCCGCGCGCCGCGAGGACGACCGCCGCCGCGCAGGCGCTCGCCAGCAGCACGACCAGTCCGAAGGCGAGCCACTGCAGCGCCCGGAGCGAGCGTAGCAGGGGAGCGAGTGTATCGCCGTGGGCGATCAGCCTGGCGCCCGGGGCGACTGCTTGCACCCGCCGCTCGAGCGCAGCCAGGTCGAGGCCTGGCCGCGCCTCGAAGCTGATGAGGGCGGGGATCGGGAGGTCGGCCGACGCGCCGGCGGGCCCAAGCCAGCGCTCGAGGATCCGGCGCATCTCGCGCTCGGGCACCGGCTCGACCTTGGCTACCCCCGGCGCCGAGCCGACCGCCCGGACCGCAGCGTCGAGGTTGCGCTCGCCGTCGGGGATTTGGACCGAGTAACGCGCCTCGGCGCCGGCGGCGACCACGCCCGCCGTTTCGGCGAGCGCAAGGCCGGCCGCGGCGACGATCATGATCGAGAAGGTCATGATCGCGATCACCCACGGAGTCGGCCCCTGGAGCGGCCGCGCGCCGAGCAGCCGCCGCTCGGACGGCGACGTGAACAGCCAGCGGAACATCATTCCGGCTCCCCGCGTGGGTAGGCGCTCGGCGGCGGATTCTTGAGCGTTCCAGTCGGGTCGAGCATGGTGCCGTTCTCGAGCCGGATCATCTGGGCCCCGGGGGTCGCGCTGATCAGGCCGATGTCGTGGGTGGCGACGACCACCGTCGTGCCGAGCCGGTTGAGCGAAGTGAACAGGTGCAGCAGCCGCTGGGCCATGTCCGAATCGACGTTGCCGGTCGGCTCGTCCGCGACCAGCAGCTCGGGCCGGTTGATCACCGCTCGGGCGATCGCCACGCGCTGCTGCTCGCCACCCGACAGGGTCGGGGGGCGGGCGCTGGCGCGATCGGCCAGGCCGACCCAGGCGAGCATTTCCCGCACCGGCCCTTCGACCTCCTCCTCGCTGGCCCCGGCGATGCGCAGCGGCAGCGCGACGTTGTCGAAAGCGGATAAGTGGCGGATCAGCCTGAAGTCCTGGAACACCACGCCGATCCGCCGCCGGAACGGGGGCAGGGAGTCGCGGGCCGCGTCGGTCAATTCCTCGCCGAACAGCGCAATCCGGCCGCGCGTCGGCCGTTGGGCGAGATAGAGCAGCTTCAACAGTGACGTCTTGCCGGCGCCGGACGGGCCGGTGAGAAAGTAGAAGCTGCCCTTGGACAGGCGGAAATCGAGGTCGCGCAGGACCTCGCCGCCGGTGCCGTAGCGCAGGCCAACGCTGTCGAATTCGGCGATCGGCGTCAGAACCCTCTCCCTCCCCCGCTAGGCCGACCGAGCCGGCGCCCGCCTGCCTTGCCATATGTCGCGCATTCCTGTTTACCCTCAGCTGACCGTCCCGGAAGAGGGCTTTTGCACGGCATGATCCTGACCTGCCCCAGCTGCGGAACGCAATATGTAGTGAAGGACGGCGCAATTCCGCCCCAGGGCCGCCAGGTCCGGTGCGCGTCGTGCAAGCATAGCTGGCATCAGGATCCGGAGCCCGCGGCGGTGCTTCAGCTTGGCCCCGAGGCCGAGGCGGCAGGCGAGGCGAGCGACGAGAGCATCGCCGAGGCCGCGCTGATCGATCCGAGCAGCGGCCCCGAAGCCGAGGAGCGCGCCTATCAGGAGGCCGCGATCGAGGAAGCGGCGGAGGATCATGGCGCGCTTGCCCGTGATGAGGCCGACGCCTCGTCGGACGAGCACTGGCGGCAGGTGAGCACGCCGGACCGTTCCGCCGATTACGATGCTCCGCCCGGGCCGGAGCTCCAGCCTGACGATGACTTCAGCCCGTTCGCCGAGCGCGACCATGTCGAGCCGCGACGGCGCAGCCCGCTGCTCGTCATCCTCATCCTGCTGGTGGTCGTCGCGGCGCTTGCGGCCGGGGTCTGGTTCCTCGCGCCGCCGGAATGGAAGGCGCGCCTCGGCCTGGCCGAGGCGAGCACGCCGCTGACCCTGTCCAATCCGCCGCGGATCGAGCGCATCCAGCTCGCCAGCGGCAACCAGTTGCTCACCGTCGCCGGGCGGGTGATCAACCCGACCGACCAGACTCACGCCGTCCCGCCGATCCATGCTGAGCTTCGCGACGCCGCGGGCAAGGTCATCTATCGCTGGACGATCGCCCCGCCGGCGCCGACGCTCGGGCCGGGCGCCAGCGCGCCGTTCAACAGCGCCGAGGTCAATGTCCCGGCGGGCGGCGAGGACCTGACGATCAGCCTCGGCCCGCCCAAGGCCTGACCTATTCGAATTCGATGAGCCTGGCGGGTTCGGCTCCGCCGGCCGAGCGGATGATCGAATCGCGAGCGACGAGACCGTCGGGGCCGGGTTCGGAACCAAACTGGACGCGGACGCCCGCGACGATCCGGACCGTCGCCCGGGCTTCGACCAGCGCCGCAACGGGATTGCGCGGCCGCGCTTGCGGGGCCGGTCCGGCGGCAATTGCGGCGACGAGAAGAAGCATCATGGGCGCCATCGTAACGCGCGCCCTCGGTAATGGTAAACACGCTCTTAAGATTCGTCCCGCCGTGGCACGGAGCGCGGCACGCCGGAGCGGCATTGCGTCCCCATGGGGGCTTTGCTAGGGCCCGCGCCTTGGCCAGTGCCGGCACCTCGCCGGCTTGCTCCTGACGTGCGGTCGTGGCGGAACTGGTAGACGCGCAGCGTTGAGGTCGCTGTGGCCGAAAGGCCGTGGAAGTTCGAGTCTTCTCGACCGCACCAATTCTTACGGATTTCAAGGATTTAAGGGGTGGTCGTCGGAGCCCTGGAAGCGGCGACCGCGGGCAGCGGAGTGACGTGCACGGCGCCGAGCCGGACGATCGATTTCTCGGCCGTGACGGAGGCCCGGAGATTGAGCTCGGGCAGGATCTTCGCGGCCACCGCCGATTCCTTCGACACCCGCACCGAATAAGTGCCGTAGGACACGCGCTCGAACAGGAAGAAGCCGTCGAAATCGCTGCGCGCGGTCGCGACCACCTTGCCGGCGGCGTCGACCAGCTCGAGGTCGAGGCCCTCGAAGCCGATCTCGCCGCTCTTGACCACTGCGCCCTCGATGTCGCCTCCGCCGACCAGGCCGATCTCGATTTCGGCCGGCACGCCCGGGCGCGGGACCACCGCCTGGAGCGCTTTCCTTGGCACGAGCATCGGGTCGTCGAGGCTCGACGCGTCGACCCCGACGGCGATCGCGGTGAACGGAGCGAGGCCGCCGATGGTGACCGAGCCCCTGGCGTCGGTCGGCCGATCGGACTGCTTGGTCCCGGTCGTGATCACGGCGCCTTTTTCGAACGGCTCGGCGGCGTCGTGCACGCCATTGTCGTTGAGATCGCGATAGACGGTGGCGCGGACCACTCCGGCCTGGGCGAGCGGGCGCCGCGACAGCCGGAGCCCGCGCGTCGGGTCGAGCGAGAAATTGAGGTTGATCCCGACCGCGACGGAGCCGTCGGTCGCCGCCTCGCCGGTGAGCGCGACGCCCATCGTGTCGAACCGCCGCACATGGGTGATCCGGACCCGGCCGCGATGGCCCGAGGAATCGTAGGCGAGCACGCCCTCCCAGTCGGCAGTGTCGGACGCCGACCAATAAGCTGACAATTCCGCGGCCCGGAAGCGCGCATGGGGCGAGACGTCGAAGCTGGTCGAGCCGCGCAGCCGCACATCGCCGATCCGGCCGCTGCCGATGAGGCCGAGGTTGAGTTCACTCGGCGGGGCGGGCCCCGAATCGGCAAACTGCTTCCGGTAGCGCGCTTCGGCCGAAAGATTGAACCGGTTGAGATTGGCCGACAGCCGCGCCGCCGCTTCGAGCTGCTTCGATCCGTCGAGGCGGTCGGTGAGGTGGACGTCGGCATGCGCCGGAAGCACCGTGCGGCCGATCCGGATCGGCGCGTCGAGTGCCAGCCGCGCTTCGCGAAGGTCCTGTGCTTTGCCTCCCTGCAAATGAAAATCTTTTGCAAGAAGTGCTTCGGCACTGACGTTGATGCTGCCGAATTTGCCGAGAAGCTGCGCCCGCGCGGCCATCCCGCCGCTCGATTCGCGGGCCGCCGAGACCTCGACGATCGCCGGGCCGACCGACCGCCGGACGTTGCCCTCGACGAACGTCACGTGCTCGTCATTGATGAGCATTGCCCGAGCCAGCATCCCGACCGAGGTGCGGTCGTCGATGCCATGCTCGAGCGAGACGGTGGCCTGCGCTTTCGGCTCGTCGGTGTCGCCGGGCGGCTTGTGCAGCGCGAGCAGGTCGCGGCCGGGCTGGTTGAAGCCGGCCCAGTACCAGGTCTTGCCGGGCGGGACATTGTCCTGACCGATGTTGATCACTTCCTCGCGTGTGCGGATCTGGCCCTGGGGCCCGTACAACATGATGTTGACCCGGTTCTCACCGTAAAGAAGCTGAACGTCGTCAAATACATAGCGCTGACTGGAATCAGCCTTGGCAAAGCCGAGCAACTCCCCGTTGCGGTAGATTTCGGCTTCCCACCCGGCCGGCAGGTCGCCCTCGAAGCGGGTCCGGTCGAACGCCGTCTGGACGGCGAGCGGGCGGTTGGTGACGATCGCCCCGCGACCGCTCGCCGGTGCCCCGGTCAGGCGACTGTCGAAGCCCTGGACGTCGCCGAAACCGAAATGGGTTGCCTTCAGCGGCCCGAGCAGGCCGCCGTCGGGGTCGGAACGATAGGCATGGAGCCGGATCGTGCTCGGAATGCCCTTCTGGGTGGTGGTGACCTGCGCGTCGTACGACAGATGCGCGATTTCGCCGGCGGCATAGACCGAGCTGCTGCGGTCGACGCGCACGCCGTCCTTGGCGCGATAGGTGACCCCGGCATTGACGACGAAGTCGAGCGCCGGCGCCCGCCACATCCGGTAGGGCAGCCGCACCTGCGGCAGGGTCGCCAGGTCGAATCGCGCCGGCCGGATGCTCTGCGCGCGCTTCTGGCGCTCGATCGCCAGCTCGATCGGCAGCTTGGCATCGGATTCAAGGACCAGCACCGAGCCCGACGTGACCGGCTTGACCCCGATCCCGAACCAGCGCGTCAATGCCGAGGTCTGGACACACCATCCTTCCGGGGTTTCGCGGATCACACCCGGGGCGAGCCTCTCCGATTTGGCTCCATAGGCTGCGGTTCCCGCCGCATAATCGATTGAAATGCGGTTGCTTTCCTTGAACGCCCAGCCGCTCGCCTTCTTCGCCGGAAGGTCGATTTTCATCGGCACGTCGAGGGTGGTCAAAAAGTCGCCTAAGACGACACAGGTCCCCTCCGGCGCATTATAAGCGCGCACGCCCTCGCCGAGCTTGAGCTGGCGAATGTTGACGTCAAGAAGGAACTGGTCGTCTGGGTCGGCCTGCCAGGCCGCCGCCGCCGCGCCGGGCGGCGGGGTCGACGCGGCAACGCCGCCGGCGCACAGCGCCAGCAGCAGAGCCGCCTTGCGCAGCCAGCGGCGACCGGTCGCCATGGCGTGGATCCCGGAGCTCCGCGGCCGCGCCTACCGCAGCACCGCCTGGGTTTCGGCGATGACGTGGCTGCCGTCGTCGAACGTCTCGACATATTGGACGGTGACCGGGCCGGCGACAGCGCCCTTGTAGGCGTCGTCTAGCGCGACCGCGACGTGACGGCGGTTGATCTCGGTATAGACAGCGACATTCTTCTGGATCGCGATCGGATCTTTGACCCCCGGCCGGTAGACGCGGACCTCACCATAGGTCGAGCGCGACCCGGCACGACTGAGATCGAGCGCAACTGCCTGTTTCCCCTCGACTTTGTCGAGGTGGACGTTGGCGATGCCGGCGGTCGCTTCGAGGTTGCCGAGCCGGACGATGACGGGGATCGTCACGCCGTAGACCGGCGTCAGACGGAACTGGATGCCCTTGACCGGCTCATTCGTCGCCGCGGCGGCAACCGGGATCGCCGGCGGGATCGCCCGGAACAGCATGTGCACGCGATATTCGCCGTCGGGCAGGCCTTGCGGCGCGCGGGCGATGATCCGGATCGCCTGCGGCTGGCGCGGCGGAAGGACGACCTTGCGCGGCTGGTAGAGAATCATGTCCTGCGCCGCTTTGTCGTTGGCGGTGGGCTCCTCGACGTCCTGCAGCCCGCCATCCTCGGTCATCCGGCGGAACACCACCGACACGCGATAGGTCGCCGGCTCGTCGCCGATGTTGTTAAGGATGACCTCGGCGCCCTTGCGCCCGTCGAGCACGATCCGCGTCGGAGCGACCAGCAGGTCGCCGATCCCGGCCTCGGCCGGAGCCGCGAGGCTGGTCAAACATGCGGCGGCGAAAGCGGCCACGACGCGTGGCCTCGGGCAGGAATTCATACCGGCGATCCCCCACTTGGCTCCACTTCGGAGCGGATCGCCACCACCCTTGATCCGGAATGGTTGATTTTCTCTCAACCATGACCGTTCAATCGTCAGAAATCTGCGAAAAGACGTCGATCAATAGTCCACCGTGACGTTGAACGTGCCGCTGTAGGTCCCGGCCGCGGTGCTCGAGCTCAGACTGATCGATCCGCCGACGTTGAAATTGGTGCCGGGCGGTCCGGAGTTGGTCAGAGTGACGCTCGCTGCGGAATCGGTCACCAGCGTGAGCGTCTTGGTTGGATCGCTTTGGTTGACCAGCGTGACGTTGGGCGCGGTGATCTGCACGGCGCGGTTGTTGGTGCCGCTGACATTATAGATCGCCGGCTTGGTCGCGCCGGTGCAGATGAGGTTGGCGCTCGCACAGGCGAACGCGCCGGTGCGCGAGATTCCGACCGTCGCCCCCGACCAGGTGCCGGGGCCGAGCACGATGCTGCCGAGGTCGAGATCCTGCACTCGGGTGAGGATCAGCGGCTTGGCGACGGTGGCCGAAACCTGAGCGACTTGCGTGGCGGCGGCGGAAGCGGGCGCGCCGTACAGCAGACCGCCGAGCAGGGCCGCCGCTGCAATGATCGCTCGAGCCGATTGGCGCACGGGTCCCCTCTTCCACCCCACACGGATTGATCCGATCGTGCAGCTAGGACCGGAATGGTTGATTTTCGGTCAACCATGACCGGAAACGCGCCATGAAAAAGGGGCCGCCGTCGCCGGCGACCCCTTTCCTGCGGCGGGGACTAGTCCCGCCGCGACGCGTCCAACTTAGTAATCGACAGTGACGTCCATGTTGCCGCTGTACACGCCTTCGGCGGTCGCCGGCAGGATGACGATCTGGCCACCGACGTTGAAATTGGTGCCCGGAGCGCCCGAGTTGGTCAGCGTGACGCTGGCCGGAGCCGGCGCGAGCGGAGTGAAGGCGACCGTGCCGCCCGCGCCGTTGCTGAGCGTGCTCGCGCCCACCAGGATGCGGACCACGGCGTTGTTCGAGCCCTGGACGTTATACTGGGCGGTCACCGGGGTGCCCGAGCAGGTCAGGTTGCCCGCGCCGCAGGTGAATCCGCCGGCCGCCGTCAGGGTGACGTTCTCGCCGCCCGCGGCGACGGTGCCCATCACGATCGTACCGAAGTCGAGGTTGCGGTTCGCCGTAAGGACGAGCGGGCGATAGATCTTGGCATTCGCAGTGGCCGGCGTGCTCGCGGCGACCGGAGCAGCCGCGGCCGGGGTCGCGGTGAGAGCCAGCGCAGCAGCGCCGGCGGCAACGAGAAACTTCTTCATGGTCATCTTCCCCACAAGGTTCAAATCGGCGGCTGCCCCGACGCTGGTCCGGTCACCCGTGGCGCCGTCATTAACCTTGCGCGCTTACGGCTTCCCTCAAGGGGATGGTTAACGGCGAATTAGGCTTTCGCGGCAAGCGGGCCGATCACAGATATTCGACCGTGATCGGCAGGTCGCCGCGATATTCCCCGTCGGCATCGCCGGCGACGGTGAGGCGACCCCCGAAGCGAAAGCTCAGGGTTCCGGAGCTGTCGAGGCGGGGCACGGACGGCAGGTCGCTGGTCACGTCGTCGAAGCTGATCTGGCCGCCGCTGATCGAATGCAGCAGGATCCGCCGCGGCAGCTCGATCCGAACCGCGCGTCCCGGCTGGCCGTGGACGACCGCGCTTCCGACCATCGCCCGCGGACCGATGTCGGAGACCGCGCCCTGGGCGCTGGTCGATCCGTCCGGCCGGATCAGCGCCGTCCCGGCGCCTGCACCAAAGAGGATCAGGCGATCGAAGTTCAGGCTGGTCTCGATCTCGAGCCGGATGTCCTGGCCGTTCGCGGCCTCGTCGCGGGCCGTGGTCGGAGTCTCGCACAGGCGGCATTGCGCGGACGCGGGCGAAGGCAAGGCCAGACCCGGTACCGCCGCGACCGCCAACAGCCTCAGGAGTGTGGAGCGGGCCACCATGCGCGGCAGCTCTACGGGGCAGAGGCTAAAACAGGGTTAATCGCGAGCTAACGCCGCTTGTAATATCGCTGCCGGCCCTCACTCCTATTGTCGCGCGCCCACCGACTTTCTATCCATCCGATCCGAATGGCTCGTTCGCCCTCCGCCGCCGCGTCTTCCGGGCGCTCGACCCTCGGCACCATCGTCCGGTGGCTGATCTATGCCTCGCTTGCCGGGCTGGCCCTGCTCGCGATCCTGGTCGGCGTCGCCTACGGCCAGCTGCCCGACTATTCCGAGCTTCAGCAACGCTCGAACCTGGGCCAGACGATCCGGGTCCGAGCGGCCAACGGTCAGGTGCTCGTGTCGCTCGGTCCGAGCCTCGGGCGCTGGCTGCCGTACGACCAGATCCCGGCGGAAATGCGGGCGGCTATGATCTCGACCGAGGACCGGCGCTTCCGCAGCCACATCGGGGTCGACCCGATCGGCATCGGCCGCGCCGTCACCTCGGCGCTGGTCAACGGCCAGCGGGTGCGGGCGACCTCGACCATCACCCAGCAGCTCGCGCGCAACATCTTCCTCACCAACAGCCGCAGCCTCACCCGCAAGATCAAGGAAGGGATCCTCGCCCTCGCGCTCGAGCGCAAATTCTCCAAGGACCAGATTCTCGAACTCTACCTCAACCGGGTCTATTTCGGCGGCGGCGCCTACGGGATCGACGCCGCTTCGCAGAAATTCTTCGGCCACGGCGCCGATCACTTGAGCCTCGGCGAGGCGGCGATCATCGCCGGGCTGGTCAAGGCGCCGTCCAACTATGCGCCGACGGCGGACATCGAGGCGGCCCGGTCGCGCTCCGGCGTCGTGCTCCAGACAATGGTCCGGAACGGCTTCATCAAGCCCGACGTTGCCGCCACGGTCGATCCGGCCAACGTCCGCATCCAACCGGCCACGACCAGGGAGAACAGCGTCCGCTACTTCACCGACTGGGCCGTGCCCCAGCTCGAGACCCTGATCGACCAGTCGCAGGATCCGATCGACGTCTGGACGACTCTCGACCCAGGCATGCAGGCCGTGGCCGATCGCGCGATCCAGGCCAATACGCCGGCGGGCGCGCAGGGCGCGCTGGTGGCGATCGACCAGGACGGGGCGGTGCGGGCGATGGTCGGCGGCAAGGATTATGTCGCCTCCATCTACAATCGCGGCACCCAGGCCCAGCGGCAGCCGGGCTCGGCGTTCAAGCTGTTCGTCTATCTGACCGCGCTCGAATCGGGGATGAAGCCGACCGACACGATTGTCGACGAGCCGGTGACGATCGACGGCTGGACCCCGCGTAACTCGACCCGCACCAATCTCGGGCCGGTCTCGCTGCGCGAGGCCTTCTCGCGCTCGATCAACACGATCAGTGCCAAGATCGGCCAGCAGCTCGGCTTCTCGACCATCGCCGACATGGCCCGCCGGTTCGGCATCTCGACCCCGATCTCGACCTATCCGTCGATGGTCCTGGGGACCAGCGACGTCCGGCTGATCGACATGACCCGGGCGTTTGCATCGGTCGCGAACAAGGGCTCCGCGGTCACCCCCTACGGCATTCGCAAGGTGGTCACGGCCGACGGCCGGCTGCTCTACCAGCATGAGCCGGCCGAGGAGCGGCCGCTGGTCGCGCCCTGGGTCGCGGCCGAGATGACCGACCTGCTGCAGTCGGCGGTGCTGACCGGGACCGGCCGCGCCGCGCAAATCGGCCGGCCGGTCGCGGGCAAGACCGGGACCACCAGCTCCAACAAGGACGGCTGGTTCATCGGCTTTTCGAGCGGGCTCACGACCGGGGTGTGGATGGGGCGCGACGATGCTCGCGCGGTGCCCGGGCTGCAGGGCGGCACCGCGCCGGCCCGCGCCTTCCACGATTTCATGGCGGTTGCGGTGGCCCGCCGCCCGGTCGCGCAATTCGAAACCCAGGTGCCGATGCCCGACTGGCAGCTGACGCCGGAGGAAGAGATGTTCGGCGACACCGAGGTCGATGCCAACGCGGTCCAGCCGCTGGTCGACGAGAACGGCAACCCCCTCGCCATGCCGATCCCGCAGCAGCCGGGCGCGCCGCCGCCGCTGGTCCGCCCGGACGGCACCGGCGAGCCCTCGCAGCAGGAGCTCGACCAGGCCTTTCCGCCGCAACCGCGGTCGCCACCGCAACCCCGTCAGCCGCAGCCGCAGCCCCGGCAGCCGGTGCCGCAGGACCCGCTAGCGCCGCGCCCCGAGCCGACGCAGCCGCGGCCCTACGCGACGTAAAGCCGCTTTCGCCTCGGCGAGGCGGGGCCCGAACAGCTTCGCCTCGAGCGCCTTGAATTCGGGTCCGTGATTGAGGTGGACGAGGTGGGCGACCTCGTGCGCCACGACATAACGCCGCGCTTCCGGGGGAGCGAGAATCAGCCGCCAGCTCAAGCGAATCCGCCCCGCGGACGAGCAGCTGCCCCAGCGCGTCCCGGCGTCGCCGACGCTGACTCCGCGAAGGGTGACGTTCGCCGCTGCGGCGAATTCGTCGGCCTCCCCCGCCATGGTGGCCAGCGCCAGGCGCTTGAGAAAGGCGGTGATCCGCCGTTCGAAGCCGCTGCGCGGTCCGCCGCAGCGGATCTCGCCTGGCGCCAGACGGGGGGTCCGCGGCTCGCCCTCGGCCCACACCAGGCGCAGGTCGCGGCCGTCGATCGGGATCGTCGCTCCCGGCACGAACGGTTCGCCCGGCAGGCTTTGCGCGAGCTGAGCCTCGATCCATTCGCGCTGGTCGAGCGCCCAGGCGAGCGCCGAGCGGCGGCTGGTGCGCATAGGGCAAGTCAGCTTGAGGACGCCGCGCGCCTCGTCGTAGCGCAGCCGCAGCCGCCGGGCGCTGCGGATCGGCCGGATCTCGATCGGCGCCGGCAGCTCGGCCAGCAAAGCGGATTCAGAGCGGGCGCTCGACCACATGCCACTCGAGCTCCCCCGCATCCTCCTCGCTGACGGTCCAGCCACGGGTCGACTGGCCCGCCTCGTGGACCGTCTCGCGGCTGCCCGACACCAGATAGTGCCAGTCCGGCAGCGGCTCGCCGGCGGCGCGCAGCCGATAGGCGCAGGTCTCCGGAAGCCAGTCGAGGCCGGCAAGATTCCTGCGGTCCAGCTTCACGCAATCCGACACGCGCGCCATGCGGTGCTTGTAGTCGAGGCAGCGGCCGCTGCGGCGGTCGAGCAGCTTGCACGCGACGTTGGTCGGGTAGAGGAGCCCGGTTTCGTCGTCCTCGAGTTTGTGGACGCAGCAGCGGCCGCAGCCGTCGCACAGCGCCTCCCATTCGCCGCGGTCGAGCGACTCGAGCGGCTTTTCCCAGAACGGCGGACGGGCATTCATGACAAGGCCACCCATGCTCTGCTAACCGACTCCGATCAAGCGGGGTGCCTGATGTCTAAGTCCATGAAGTCTTTCACGTTCGCAATTGGAGCAGCACTGCTCACGGGAGTCGCGCTGCCGGCTTCGGCCCAGACCATCGGCGGCTACGACGGATTCGCCTTCGTTGACGCGGTGAAGCAGAAAACCGGCGACAAGGTGATGGAGCTTATTCGCAAGAACGGCCCCGGGATCGTCAATGCCAAGGACGCCAGTGGCAATACGGCGCTGATCGTGGCCATCACCGACCGCAACGAGGACTATACCGCCTTCCTCCTCAACCAGGGCGCCGATCCCAACCTCGGCGGCAAGGGCGGCGACACGCCGCTGATCGCCGCGGCCCGGGTCGGCTACGGCGAGGCCGCCGAATGGCTGCTCGGCCAGGGCGCGAAGGTCGACGGGACGAATCGGATGGGCGAAACGGCGCTGATCGTCGCCGTTCAGCAGCGCCAGCCGGCGCTCGTCCGGCTGTTGCTGTCGGCCGGCGCCAATCCCGACAAGACGGACAATGCGGCGGGGCTGTCCGCGCGCGACTATGCGACTCGCGACACGCGCTCGCGCGACATTCTCCAGGCGATCGAGGCGAAGAAGCCCAAGGCTGCGGCGGCGAGCCGCTAGCGGCCCTCGCCGAGGGTCGGGTCGATCTGCGCGGCGAGCCGCCGGGCGGCGCGGCGCGCGAAATGCAGCACTTCGGCCCTGCGCCGGGCACCGGCGAGCGGCCGGTGCGCGGCCTCCCGCGCAATCACCGCATCGTAGCGGTCGGCAACGATCAGCCCGGCCGCGCCGGGCAGGAAGCGCTCGCCTTCGCAAATCGCGGCGAGCGCCGGCGGCACCGCCCAGTAGAAGCGGTCGCAATAGTCGAGATAGTCGAACCATTTGCCGTCGCCGACCAAATCGGCCTTAGCGACCTTGATCTCGACGATGGTGAGGCCGCCCTTGGCGTCGATCGCCATCATGTCGGCGCGGCGGCCGTTGGGCAGCGGCACTTCGCACATCGCGAACAGATCCTGGCGGCAGAACAGCCGGGTCACCCCGCGCGCCACTTCCGCCGCGATCGGCGGGGAGTCGCTGAAGCAGAGAGAATCGGGCGAGGTGGCCATGCCTCACCTAGAACAAAAGGTGGCCGAAAAGAAAGCGGGCGAGCCTAAAGCCCGCCCGCTGCCCACCCACACTGGTAGAATCGATCAGCGATAGAAGACGTGGTTGCCGATTGCCGCGACGCGCTTCAGCCGCCAGCCCGGCGACACGTACCGCGCGTGGAAGAACAAGGCGTTGCCGACCTCGCTGTCCTTGAGATCCTGGTCGACGATCTTGGCGATGGCCACGGCCGTCTGCCACTGCCGGCTCGAGCGCGGCACCGTCGGCCACGAATGGCCGTGGACGAAGGAGAATTGCCCGCGCTGGAACAGCACGCCGCAATAGGACGGCGGGAACCGCCCGCCCGACTTGGCGCGGTTGGCGATCACCTGGCCGACGGCGAGCTGGCCGGACAGCGGCTCGCTCTTCGCTTCGAAGTAGACGCCGACCGCGAGACATTCGAGCTCGCGGCTGCCTGCCTCGGTGCCGCGATAATCGGCAACCAGGCTGGCGAGATCGCCGCTCGGCCGCGCCGGAGCCGCGTCGGGCTCCTCGGGCGTCGTGACGGCGGGAATTGTGACGCTCTGCGTGCCCGGGCCGGACAAGTGAGTCTCGCCCTCGGGATCGAGCAGGTCGGGGACCGGAACCTCCGGAAGGCTCGCAACGGTCACCGGGGTCAGCGGCGCATTCGACGGGTCGGCCTGAGCAGGAGCAACAACCGTTGCGCCCAAGGCAACGCAAATGAGCAACGCTGAGCGAAGTACTGGCAACATGAAATCCGCAATAACTGCGGTGAATCACAAGAATAAACGAGCTGGTTGATTTCGCGATTACTTCCGCGATCCGCCCTATGTGATACCCCGTCTCGCGTGGCATTCCAGCGGTTGTTTCCGCGCGGAAATGCCCCCCGCTTTTGTTGTTGGCTTGGTTTCGACCGTCGGACCCACAGGGTCAACCCAAAGAGGTCGTTTCAGCGATGAACCGTTCAGGGTCCGCGATATCCAGTTCCATTGCCCACAAATCCGGGTCGAACCGAACGCGTTTCGCGAGGAATGCCGCAACTTCTCCGGATTCCGCCGATTCGGCCGGGCCTGTGCGGCGCCATTCGTAGGATCCGCCGATGCCGAGGATGCGCTCGAGGCAGGCGCAGTGGCGACCCCTGCTGCTGACCACCAGCAGCAGCGCGCCGCCTTCAGGGTCGCCGCGGTGGAGCGTTGTCGCAAAGCCGCCGTCCGCCTCGATGCGGCGCGCCAGGCCGGTGATCTCGAGCTTGGCCGGAAGCCGGCCGCTGCTCATGCGGGCTCAAGCGGCGTCGCGCTCATCCGCCCCCATCAGCACCGCGGCCAGTGCGTCCCGGCTGCGCGCGCCGCGCATCTTCTCGAGCGTCGGGACATGTCGCGTGATCCGGCTGACCGTCGCCAGCGCCTTCAGATGCTCGGCTCCGGCATCGGGCGGCGACAGCAGCAGGAAGACGAGGTCGACCGGCTTGCCGTCGATCGCCTTGTAGTCGATCGGCTCGGACAATCGCGTGAACAGGCCGTAGATGCGGGTCAGGCCGTCGATTTTCCCGTGGGGAATCGCAACGCCGTGCCCGAGCCCGGTCGAGCCGAGCTGCTCGCGTTCGGCGACGCTGGCGAGAATGATCGCCGGGTCCATCGCCAGGCGCTGGCCGGCAATGTTGGCCAGTTGCTGCAGCAACGACCGTTTGTTGCCGCCGGAGAGACGGGTGCTGATCGCGTCGAAATCGAGAAAATCGCCAAGTTGCATCACATTTCACTCATCACACACCAGCATCGGCCGGACGGCCGTATTCACTCATCACAGGCCGCGGCCGTTAGCCGTGGCCGCGCGCAATTGAAAATCGGATCAGTCGCCGTGCGGCTCAACCCAGCCGATATTCCCGTCCTCCCGCCGGTAAATCATGTTCAGCTGGCCCGTGGCGCTGTTCTTGAACATCAGAGCGGTGGTGTTGCGCAGGTCCATCAGCATGACCGCGTCGGACACGCTCGAGTCCGGAATGTCGACCTGGGTCTCGGCGACGATCGCCGGGAAGCTGCCCTCGCGCTCGTCGGCCGCGGGAGCGCCGGCGAAGATCGTGTAGGCGGCATTCTCGACATAGGGCTGGGCGCTGTCGTCGACCTTATGGTCCTTGAGCCGGTTGGTGTAGCGGCGGAGCTGCTTCTCGATGCGGTCGGCCGCTCCGTTGAATGCCATCTGCGCCTCGCGGGCATTGTAGGACGCCTTGAGCACCACCCCCTGGACGACCGGAGCGACGATGTCGCAGGTGAAGTCGTTGTTGGGCCCGCGGCCGAAGGTGACATTGGCCCCGACGCTTCGCGAAAAATATTTCTCGGTGATTTCCGCCATTCGCCGCTGTGAATGCTCGCGCAGCGACTCGCCGGTGGCGACCTGGTGACCTGCGACCCGAACGTCCAATGTCCTGGCTCCCTCAGGCTATGTGCTTCGGGGCGGCTTAGGACCGCGCCCGGACCCGCGTCAACCAGCCTCGGCGAAGCGTGCCCAAAGCGGGTTGGTGAGCTTGGCGATAAACGCGCGATGGCGCTCGAGTTCCTCGAACAGCGCGTGGTGAGGCCGCGCCGCGCGCGGCTCGCGGATCCGCACCGTGCCGGCTGCGGCGCGAACACCAATCCGGTCGGTGTCGGCGACCAACCCGAGCCCGATCTGCCGGCCGCCGGTGAGCTCGACATAGACCTGCGCCAGGAGTTGCGCATCGAGCAGGGCGCCGTGCTTCACGCGATGGCTGCGATCGATCCCGAAGCGCATGCACAAGGCGTCGAGGCTATGCTTGGCGCCGGGGTGCTTCGAGCGCGCCAGGGTAAGCGTATCGACCATCCGATGGAGGCCGACCGCCGGCCGGCCGCACCGCTCCAGCTCGAAGTTCAGAAAGCCAAAGTCGAAGCCAGCATTGTGGGCGACGAGCGGCGAATCCTCGATGAAGTCGAGCAACGCCTCGACTCCGTCCGCGAAGCGCGGCTTGTCGGACAGGAACAGGTTGGTCAGCCCGTGGATTTCCTGGGCCTCGAACGGCATGTCGCGCTCGGGATTGAAATAAGCATGGAAATGCCGGCCGGTCTCGACGCGATTGAACATTTCGACGCAGCCGATCTCGACCATCCGGTCGCCGCCGGCCGGGTTCAAGCCCGTGGTTTCAGTATCGAAAACGATCTCCCGCACGCTGCGAATCTATCCACCCGGGGCGAGTCCGAGACAAGCAATTATCTCCCGCACGCGATGCTCAGTTGTGGATAGATCGCCGCCCGTGTCGATGACGAAATCCGCCCGCGCGCGCTTGTCCGAATCCGGCGTCTGGCGGGCGAGGATCGACTCCAGCCTGGCTTCGGTCATTCCCGGCCGCTGCAGGACGCGCGCCCGCTGGATCTCGGGTGACGCCGACACGACCACGACCTTGTCGAACGCGTCCTCACCGCCGGTTTCAAACAACAGGGGGATTTCGAAGACCAGCGCCGGGGACTCGCGATGCGCTTTAGCGAAGGCCTCGCGCGCGGCCTCGACCGCAGGGTGGACGATCGCTTCGAGCTCGGCGAGCTGGCGCCGGTCCTCGAGCACGATCCGGGCGAGCTCCTCGCGGTGGAGCATGCCGTCGCTGACGGTGCCCGGGAATGCTGCGCCGATCGCCCCGACCAGCGCGCCGCCGGGACCCTGCAGGCCGCGCACCACCGCGTCGGCGTCGAACACCGGAATGCCGGCGCGCCGAAACATCGCGGCGACCGCCGATTTGCCCATGCCGATCGAGCCGGTCAGCGCGATCCGCATCATGAGTCCAGCAATCCGCGCTCGCGCAGCGCCCCGAGTAACGGCATCAACGGCATTCCAAGGATCGTGAAATAGTCCCCGTCGATCCGGTCGAACAGCTGCACCCCGCGGCCCTCCATCCGAAACACGCCGACGGTGCAGCCGACCTCCGGCCATTCGGCTTCGAGATAGGAGTCGATGAACGCGTCGGAGAGCTGGCGGACGGCGAGTGTAGCGGTTTCGACATGCACCCAGTCGGCGCTGCCGCCGCGCGCCAGCGCAACTGCGCTCGTCAGCCGCATCGCCTTGCCTGAGAAGAAGCGCAGATGTTGGGCCGCCTCGTCGCGGTCGCGCGGCTTGTCGAACAGGCGGCCTCCGACCTCGACCACGCTGTCGCTCCCGATGATCCAGCCGGAAGGATGGATGCTGGTCGCCTTGGCGGCTGCGAGCTCCGCCGCGATCGCCGTGGGGTCGCTCAACCGGGCCTTGACCAAAGCCTCATCGACCTCGGGCTTCACCGCCTCATAATCGATGCCCGCAAGGTCGAGCATCTGGCGGCGAATGGCGCTGGTCGAAGCGAGAATCAGGGCCAACAGAACAACCTTGTGGAAAAGGGCGCACCAACCACGAGCGCGGCCCTGGGGACGCGCCCGACGCGGGTGCCATTCCACAGCCGTCGGGCGCTGTCCAAGGATTCATCCACGGGGACAGAATCCATCCCCAGCCTGTGAATCACGGGCGGGACTCGGAGCGAATCGCTTATCCTCCGAGAGCCGGCAGATCGGGCCCTTGTTGGCAAAAGCGGGACGCACGCCTAAGCCCCGCTGTCCCGCCGCCAATCACATCATCAATCCTTCTAGAATCTAAATAAAAAGGGAGAAGAAAGGGGTGCGCGTCAGGCCTGGTGAGAAGCCCGAGAGCGCGTCCCGGAAACCTCTCCTGGCCGTGCTTGGCGGTGAGCGGCGCGACCCGACCCCGTTGTGGATGATGCGCCAGGCCGGACGCTATCTCCCCGAGTACCGCCGCCTGCGCGAAGACAAGGGCAGCTTCGTCGACCTCGTTTATGACAGCGATTCGGCCGCCGCTGTCACGCTCCAGCCGCTCGAGCGCTTTCCCGGCCTCGATGCCGCGATCCTCTTCTCGGACATCCTGATCGTCCCCTTTGCCATCGGTCAGAACTTGAGCTTCGTGGCCGGTGAGGGGCCGCGGCTCACGCCGCCGCTGATGAGCTCGTCGCTCGACGACCTGACCCCGTTCCTCGCCCGGCTCGAGCCCATCTACGAGACGGTGCGGAAGGTGAGGCTGCGGCTCGCCCCCGACAAAGCGCTGATCGGCTTCGCGGGCAGCCCGTGGACGGTCGCGACCTATATGACCGCGGGTCAGGGCAGCCGCGACCAGGCCGAGGCGCGCACCCTGGCCTATCGCGACCCGGGCCAGTTCGCGGACATTATCGCGCGGATTGAAGCGGTGACGTTCGATTATCTGTCGGGTCAGGCAGCGGCCGGGGCGGAGGCGCTGCAATTGTTCGACAGCTGGTCCGGCAGTCTCGCCCCGGCCGAGTTCGAGCGCTGGGTGATCGCGCCGACCGCGCGCCTGGTCGAACGGTTGCGGGCCGAGTACCCGGATGTGCCGGTGATCGGCTTCCCCAAGGGCGCGGGCGGCAAGCTCGGCGCTTATGCGCGCGAGACCAAGGTCGGCGCGATCGGCCTCGACGAGACCGTCGACCCGCTGTGGGCGGCCAAGGAGCTGCCGAGGCGTCTGCCGGTCCAGGGCAATCTCGACCCGCTTGCCCTGCGCGCCGGCGGCGAAGCGTTATACTCGGCGACGCAGCGAATCCTTGACGCCTTCGCCGAGCGTCCGCACATCTTCAACCTCGGCCACGGAATCCTTCCGGACACGCCGATCGCCCATGTCGAAGAGCTGATTGCGCGGGTGAAGGGAAGCGAATGACGGGACTTCACCTGACCAATTTCCTTGGCGCCGCTTACCTGTGGGTGAAGGCGGCCCACGTGACCTTCGTGATCTTCTGGATGGCCGGCCTGTTCCTGCTGCCGCGCTTCTTCGTCTATCATCAGGAAACGGTGGTCGGCTCGCCCGAGGACCGCGCATGGATCGAGCGCGAGGCGCGGGTGCGGTCGATCATCCTGACCCCCGCAATCGGGCTCGTCTGGGTGCTCGGGCTGATGCTCGCCTTCAATATCGACGCCTGGCACCAGGGCTGGTTCATGGCCAAGTTCGCGCTGGTCGTCGCGCTCAGCGCCTACCAGGGCTGGCTCGGATCCTACGCCAAGAAGCTGGCCGCCGGGCAACGGCCGCTGTCCGGCCGCGCCGTCCGCATGATCAACGAGATTCCCGGAATCGCCGCGGCGCTGATCGTCGTCCTGGTGATTGTGAAGCCGTTCTAGCAACGGCGCCACGGCGGGACGACTTTTTGAACGCTCCGGCGCTCCGTCTCGAACCCTGCCGTTGACAGTTGCGGGATCGAGACATACCTCAACTTCCGAGCGGCCCCGGCCAGTTCCCCTTCTCGCCCGCCACCGTTCGTTTCTCACAGCGGCGTCCTGCCGCCTCCGGCTTTATCCATTTACGGCAAGCTCGAGCCCAACTCCCCAAGAAAAGACCAACTCATGCATTTGAAAGATTTGAAAAAGAACACGCCCGCCGAGCTCGTTGCAACGGCCGAGGAAATGGGCGTCGAGGGCGCATCGACGATGCGCAAGCAAGACCTCATGTTCTCCATCCTCAAGATCCAGGCCGAAAACGGCGTCGAGATCATGGGCTCGGGAACTATCGAGGTGCTCAACGACGGCTTCGGCTTCCTCCGCTCCGCCGAGGCCAATTATCTCGCCGGGCCGGATGACATCTATGTCGCGCCGTCGATCGTCCGTCGCTACGGCTTGCGCACGGGCGACACGCTCGAGGGCGAGATCCGCGGGCCCAAGGAGGGCGAGCGCTATTTCGCTTTGACCCGTCTTAGCCAAATCAACTTCGACGATCCCGAGGCGGTCCGCCACCGCGTCAACTTCGACAATCTGACTCCGCTCTACCCGGACGAGAAGCTGCGGCTCGACACGCTTGACCCGACGGTCAAGGACAAATCGGCGCGGGTGATCGATATCGTCTCGCCGCAGGGCAAGGGGCAGCGGTCGCTGATCGTATCGCCGCCGCGCGTCGGCAAGACCGTGCTGTTGCAGAACATCGCCAAGGCGATCACCGACAACCATCCCGAGGTGTTCCTGCTCGTGCTGCTGGTCGACGAGCGGCCGGAAGAAGTTACCGACATGCAGCGCAGCGTGAAGGGCGAGGTCATCTCGTCGACCTTCGACGAGCCGGCCAGCCGCCACGTCCAGGTTGCCGAGATGGTGATCGAGAAGGCCAAGCGCCTGGTCGAGCATAAGAAGGACGTCGTGATCCTGCTCGATTCGATCACCCGCCTCGGCCGCGCCTACAACACGGTCGTGCCGAGCTCAGGCAAGGTGCTGACCGGCGGTGTCGACGCCAACGCGCTGCAGCGGCCGAAGCGCTTCTTCGGCGCCGCCCGCAACATCGAGGAAGGCGGCTCGCTGTCGATCATCGCGACCGCGCTGATCGACACGGGATCGAAGATGGACGAGGTCATCTTCGAGGAGTTCAAGGGGACCGGTAACTCGGAAATCGTGCTCGACCGCAAGGTTGCCGACAAGCGCATCTTCCCGGCGCTCGACGTCGGCAAGTCCGGCACCCGCAAGGAGGAATTGCTGGTCGAACAGGGCACGCTCACCAAGATGTGGGTGCTGCGCCGGATCCTGATGCAGATGGGCACGGTCGACGCGATGCAGTTCCTGCTCGACAAGATGAAGGACGCCAAGTCCAACGAGGACTTCTTCGCCTCGATGAACCAGTAAGCTCGGCCGGTGATCCCGCTCCCGAGCCTGAATTTCGGGGCAGCGCTCACCGCCGGCGGCCTGGCCAAGCTCGGCCAGATCATCGTCGGCGACCTCACCATGGCCGGCGACAATGTCGTCATCATGGGGTCGCTGGCGTCGGGCCTGCCGGACAAGGACCGGCGCAAGGTGCTGATGCTGGGCGTCGGCATGGCGCTCGTCTTCCTGATCACCTTCGCGGTAATCGCGACCCAGCTGCTCCGCGTGACCGGGCTGGTGTTCGCCGGCGGGCTACTGCTGCTGTGGGTCGCCTACAATATGTGGACCGAGCTGCGCCCGCGGCCGGTGGTGGTGTGCGACGATCCCGACACGCCCGATGTCGAGGGTCCGCCGCGGACCAAGACCTTCCTCCGGGCCGCGATCCAGATCACCATCGCCGACCTTAGCATGAGCCTCGACAACGTGTTGCTGGTCGCCTCGATCGCCCGGGAGGAGCCGGCGCTGCTGTTCATTGGGCTGACCTTCTCGGTGATGTTCATGGGGTTCGCGGCCAATTACGTGGCGCGGCTGATCCAGCGCTATCACTGGATCAATTACATCGGACTCGCGGTGATCCTGTGGGTCGCCTGCAACATGATCTACGAAGGCTGGGTCGGTGGCGAGCATGTGCTTGGCTTGAGGAAGGTCCTCACCGGCGGCTAGAGGACAACAGCGCGGCACGCGTCTTGAGTGTCGACGCATCCATTCGGGGGCCGAATTGCTCGATCCATCGTTGATTTCCAGTGCCGGCGACCCGTCGGGCCTCGGCGGCTTCGCAGAAATCTGGCAATCGATCCTGCGCGATTTCGCCAATCTCGGCGAGCCGGCGTCGCTCACCGCCTTCTTCCAGGTGCTGATGATCGACCTGGTCCTCGCCGGCGACAATGCGATCGTGGTTGGGGCGCTCGCCGCGGGTCTTCCGGCGGAGCAACGCCGGCGGGTGATCCTGATCGGCGTGATCGCCGCGCTGGTTCTGCGCATCGGGTTCGCACTGGTCGTCACGCAATTGCTGCAGATCGTCGGGCTGATCCTCGCCGGTGGATTCCTCCTGCTGTGGGTGGCGTGGAAGATGTGGCGCGAACTTCGTCAGCCGCAGGATTGCTCTCCCGGATCGGACGAGATTGTCGGTGACGAGCGTTCGGGCCTGCGGCCGGCGAAGAGCTTCGCCGCGGCGGCCTGGGCGGTGGCCGTGGCCGACATCAGCATGAGCCTCGACAATGTTCTCGCAGTCGCGGGCGCAGCCCGCGAGCACCCCGGAATCCTGATCGTCGGCTTGATCTTTGCGGTCGCCCTGATGGGCATTGCGGCCAATCTCATCGCCCGCTACATCGAGCGCTACCGCTGGATTGCCTGGATCGGCTTGGCGGTAATCCTTTGGGTCGCGCTGAAGATGATCTGGGACGGCTATCACGATGTCGCGCCCGCGCTGGGTTGGCCGGCCGCACACGAGATGGTTTGAAGCGCCGGGCGGGTGCGCTAGGCGCCCGACCGTGCCTGATGATACTATCTTTGCCCTGTCGAGCGGCCGGCCGCCGGCGGCGATCTCGGTGATCCGGGTCAGCGGTCCGGGCGCGCATGCGGCGGGGGCGCAGATCGCGGGGCCGCTGCCCGAGCCGCGGACGGCTGGGTTGCGCGAGCTTCGGCATCCCCAATCGGCCGATCTGATCGACCACGCGTTGGTCCTTCGGTTCGATTCCCGAGCCGGCTCGACTGGCGAGGATATCGTTGAATTTCAATGCCATGGTGGGCGCGCGGTGGTGGATTCGCTACTTTCCGCGCTGGCCGCGATCGATGGGCTGCGGGCGGCGGAACCGGGCGAGTTTACGCGCCGGGCGTTCGAAAATGGCCGGATCGACCTGACCGAAGCCGAGGGCCTCGCCGACCTGATCGAGGCCGAGACCGAATCGCAGCGCAAGGCCGCTTTGACGCTCGCCGAAGGCGGGCTGCGCAAGCAGGTCGCCGCCTGGCAGGACCGGCTGCTCGCCCTGTCGGCGCAGGCCGAGCGGGCGATCGACTATGACGAGGAGGACGAATCGATCGACCCCGCGCTCCGGGAGGCGATCGGGCTGCTCCGCGACGAATTGGCGGCGTGGCTCGAGCGGCCCCGGGCGGAACCGCTGAAGGATGGCGTCCGAGTGGTCGTCGCGGGGCCGCCGAATACCGGAAAGTCAAGCCTTCTCAATGCTCTAGCAGGTCAGGAGCGAGCCATCGTCACCGACCTTCCGGGGACCACCCGGGACCATATCGAAGTCCCGCTGGCGATCGCCGGCGTGCCCGTCCTGCTGACCGACACGGCCGGTCTGCGCGAAACCCGCGACCAGGTCGAGGCGATCGGGGTCGCGCGGGCGTCGGCGCTCGTCGCGTCGGCCGACATCGTCGTCTGGCTCGGGGCGCCGGCGGAGGCGCCCCTGCATCCCCGGCGGCTGCTCGTTCACCCGAAGGCGGATCTCGGCGGCACCGCGCCGCCAGGCTCGATCGCGGTCTCTGCGGTCACCGGGCAGGGACTTGGCGAGCTGCTCGAGCGGATCGGCGAGCTTGCGCGCACGCTCCTGCCCGCGGAGGACGCCATCGCGCTCAACCGCCGCCAGGCCGGGCATCTCACCGAGGCCGCCGCTGCGCTCCACGATGCCGGGGCCGCGGAGGAGGTCGTGCTGATTGCGGAAAGCCTGCGGTCGGCGCGCACGGCGTTCGACCGCCTCACCGGCCGGGCCGGGATCGAAGACGTGCTCGATGCGCTGTTCGGCCGCTTCTGCCTCGGCAAGTGATGTTTCACGTGAAACAGTGATGCGCTAAGGGCGCGCGATGCACGACGTGTTGGTCATCGGTGCCGGCCATGCCGGATGCGAAGCTGCGGCGGCGGCGGCGCGGCGCGGTGCGCGCGTCGGGCTGCTGACCTTCCGCGCCGAGGACGCCGGCCAGATGTCGTGCAATCCGTCGATCGGCGGGGTTGGCAAGGGCCATCTGGTCCGCGAGCTCGATGTGTTCGACGGGCTGATGGGGCGCGCGGCGGATCGGGCGGCGATCCATCGGCGCATGCTCAACCGAAGCAAGGGGCCGGCGGTATGGGGCCCGCGCGTCCAGGCGGATCGCAGGCTCTATCGCGCGGCGGTCGGCGAGCTGCTTGGGAAGAGCGGAGTCGAGCTGGTGGTTGGCGAAGCGCTGAAGCTTGTGCTTCAGAACGGCCGGGTCGTCGGCGTCGAGACCGGCGCCGGGGTCCTTGGCTGCCGCGCCGTGGTGATCGCGACCGGCACCTTCCTCGACGCGCGGATGTTCGTCGGCGAGCAAATCGTCGTCGGTGGCCGCCGCGGCGGGGAGCGAGGCTCGATCGCGCTTGCCGGCCAGATCCGCGACATCGGGCTGGGGCAGGGGCGGCTCAAGACCGGGACGCCCCCGCGGCTGGACGGGCGGACGATCGACTGGGCCCGGCTCGAAGAGCAGCCGAGCGACGCCGACGCCTGGGCCATGTCGGCACTCGACGATGGCGTTCGGCGGCCGCAGCTGCGCTGTGCGATCACGCGCACCAATGCCCGGACGCACGCGATCATCGCGGCGAATTTCGGCCGCTCGCCGTTGTTCGCCGGCGCGATCGCAGGTCGCGGTCCGCGTTATTGCCCGTCGATCGAGGACAAGGTGAAGCGCTTCGCCGACCGGGACTCGCACCAGATCTTCCTCGAGCCGGAGGGGCTGGACGATCGCCTGGTTTATCCGAACGGGATTTCGACCTCGCTGCCCAAGGATGTGCAGCAGTCCTTCGTGCGCAGCATCGCGGGGCTGGAGCGGGTCGAGATCGTACGGCCCGGCTATGCGGTCGAATATGAGTATGTCGACCCGCGCCGCCTCAACGCGACCCTCGAAGTGCGCGACGTCCCCGGCCTTTTCCTCGCCGGGCAGATCAACGGCACGACCGGCTATGAGGAAGCGGCGGCGCAGGGCCTGGCGGCGGGACTCAATGCGGCGGCGCTCGCGCTTGAGCTCGAGCCGGTCCGCTTCGACCGGCGGTCGAGTTACCTCGGGGTGATGATCGACGATCTGACACTTCAGGGGGTCAGCGAGCCCTATCGGATGATGACCGCGCGCGCCGAATATCGACTGGCCCTGCGCGCCGATAATGCGACAACCCGGCTCGGCGAGGCGGCGCTCGCGGCGCAGTGCGTCACGGAGCGGCGTCGGCAGCAGATCATGACGCATCTGATGCGGCGTTCGGAGCCCGGTTGGAGCGAGACGGACGAGGGCCGGGCCGACGCCCTCTACGCACCTTACGTCGCGCGGCAGGCGCGCGAGTGGGAAGTCGTGCAGCGTGACTCTCGCGTGTGGCTTCCAGCCGAGCTCGATTACCGGGCGATTCCCGGTCTCTCGAGCGAGATGGCCGAGCGCTTGACCGCCGCCCGTCCCGAAACCCTCGACCAGGCGTCGCGCGTTCCGGGCGTCACGCCGGCGGCTCTGTCGGCGCTGTACGTCGCGGCGAGCCGCCGGGCCGCTGCGGCATGATCGAGCGACTGGAGCAGGTCGCCCGCCGACCTGTTTCACGTGAAACGTTCGAACGGCTCGAGGCCTATGCGGCCATGCTGCGCGAGGAGAGCGGGCGCCAGAACCTCGTTTCGGCGTCGACGCTGGACCAGTTGTGGGACCGGCATATCCTCGATTCGGCGCAACTCGTGCGGTTCGAGCCGCATCGCGGAGCGTCGTGGGCGGACATTGGGTCGGGGGCCGGATTGCCAGGAATCGTGATCGCCTGCCTGGTCGAGGGGCCCGTGACTTTGATCGAGCCGCGGCGTCTCCGCGCCGAGTTTCTCCACAAGGTCGCCGAATCGCTCACCCTCGACGCGTGGATTGTCAGTAGCAAAGCCGAACGCGTTGCGGGCGCCTACGACGTGATCACGGCCCGAGCGGTCGCCTCGCTCGGCGCGTTGCTGCGAATATCCCAGCATCTGTCCACAGGAAAAACCGTTTGGGCGCTTCCCAAGGGGCGGAGCGCCCAATCGGAACTGGTCGAAGCGCAACGCGCATGGCAAGGTGCGTTTCACGTGGAACAGAGCGTCACCGACCCCGAATCCTCGATCGTGGTCGCGACGGGAGTGAGGGCACGGAACCAATGATTCGCATCGCGGTCGCCAACCAGAAGGGCGGGGTGGGCAAGACCACCACGGCGATCAACCTCGCCACCGCGCTCGCCGCGATCGGGTCGCGCGTCCTGCTCGTCGACCTCGACCCTCAGGGCAATGCCTCGACCGGCCTCGGGATCGGCGCCTCCAAGCGCGAACTGTCGAGCTACGACGTGCTGATCGGCAGCGCCAGCGTGGGCGAGAGCGCGATGGCGACGCGCGTGCCCCGCCTCGACCTGCTGCCGGCGACGGTCGACCTGTCCGGCGCCGAAGTCGAGATGGTCGGACTGGACGACCGCGCGCACCGGCTCGACAAGGCGCTTGCCGCGGTGCCGGCCGGGCGCTGGGACATCTGCCTGATCGATTGCCCGCCATCGCTCGGGCTCTTAACGGTCAACGCGCTGGTCGCGGCGCGCTATCTGCTGGTCCCGCTGCAATGCGAGTTCTTCGCGCTCGAGGGGTTGAGCCAGCTGCTCCAGACGGTCGAGCGGATCCGCGGCGCCTTCAACCCCGAGCTGTCGATCCTCGGCGTCGCCCTGACCATGTTCGACCGCCGCAACAACCTCTCGCAGGCGGTCGCCGAGGACGTCCGCGCCTGCCTTGGGGCCGCCGTATTCGACACGATCGTGCCGCGCAACGTGCGCTTGTCGGAGGCGCCGAGCCACGGCCTGCCGGCGCTGATCTACGACCTCAAATGCCCTGGGTCGGAGGCCTATATCCGCCTCGCGCGCGAGCTGATCGCGCGCCTGCCACAGCTGGCGGAGGCGGCGTGAGCGACAAGCCGGGCAAGGGGCTGGGCATGGGCCTGCAGGCGCTGCTCGGCGAGCAGCCGCGCCCGGCGCCCGGCGCCGAAGCCGCCGTCGGCGGCGTGCGCGAGATCGAGATTGCGCGGATCCGACCCAATCCCAACCAGCCGCGGATCCAGTTTGACGAGACGGGACTGACCGAACTGGCGGAGTCGATCGCCGAGCGCGGCGTGCTCCAGCCAATCCTGCTGCGCCCCGAGGGCGACGACTTCCAGATCGTCGCCGGCGAGCGGCGCTGGCGCGCGGCGCAGCGTGCCGGGCTGCACGCCATCCCGGCGATCGTCCGCGACGGGATCGACGAGGCGACGACTGCCGAGCTCGCGCTGATCGAGAACGTCCAGCGCGAGGATTTGAACGCGCTGGAGGAGGCCGAGGCCTATCGCCAGCTGATCAATCGCTTCGGCCACGGCCAGGACGAGATCGGCCGACTGGTCCACAAATCGCGCAGCCATGTGACCAACCTGTTGAGATTGCTCGATCTTCCTGAGTTCGTGAAGCAATCGCTATTGCATGGCGATATCAGTATGGGTCACGCCCGGGCGGTCGCGGCGGCGCCGGACCCCGAGCTCCTGACCCGGGACATCATTGCCAAGGGGCTGTCGGTGCGTCAGGCCGAGCAGCGCGCCAAGGCCGCCAAACGGGGGCCGCGCGAGCTGGTCCTGACCGACGCGCGGCGGGTCGACGCCGACATCGCCGCGCTCGAGCGCCAGCTCGGCGACATGCTCGGCCTCAAGGTCCAGGTCGCCAACAAGGGCAAGGGCGGGACCGTCTCGCTCCATTATTCGAGCCTCGATCAACTCGACATGATCTGCCAGCGGCTGTCGGGCGAATCCATCTAGCGTCGCGCCGCCGCAGCCCGGGCGATCGCGATCAGTTCCTCGCCGAGCGCCTCCTGGTCGGGCGCGGCGCTGAACAGCAGGGTCCGCTCGAGCTCGCAGGCCCGGTCCGCGACCGTCGCCAGCCGCTTCGAATCCCACAGCGACAGCATTCGCGCCACGGCCGGTTTATCCTTCCAGAACAAGGATCTGCCCATTGACGTCATGACGGCCTCGGGGGCTTCGCCGCGCTCGATCCGGGCCCGCGCCGGGGCCAGCTGGAGCAGCCGCCGCTGCAGCGCGCGGACCACCGGTATGCCCTCGGCGCCGCGCGACAGCAGCGCCAGCTCGGCCGCCAGGTCGCCGACTCGTCCGGCGAGCGCGAGATCGGCGAGGTGCAGGACATCGCCCTCGGCGAGGTCGGCGCCCACCGCGTCGATCGCGTCATGGTCGAGCTCTTTGGGCGCTTGCGGGGAGGCGTCGATGAACAACGCGAGCTTCTGCAGCTCCTGAGCGACGATCGCCTGGTCGTTGCCGCACGAATCGGCGAGCCGCGCCGCGACCGGCGGACCGATCTTCAGGCCGAGGCGGCGGCCGACGTCGGCGACCATGCGCTCGGCCTCGGCCCCTTCCGGGGCGTAAGCGGCGAAGGCGAGCGCGAACGGCGAGGATTCGGCAAGCTTGAGCAGGGCCGACGTCTTGCGCAGCGCCCCGGCGATGGCGACCGCCGGGCTTTCGGCGCTCGCCAGCTCAAGCAGGGCCTCGACCCCCGCGCCGATCTCGTCGCCGGCGGGCTCGATCCAGATCAACCGCTTGCCTCCGAACAGGCTCAACGCCCCGGCTTCGTCGGCCAGCGCGGCCGGGTCGGCCTTCACGCCGCCTGCGGCGAGCGCGAACTTGCTTGCGCCGAGGCCCTCGAGCAGGCGGGCTGCGAGCGCCCGCGATTGCGCTTCATCGGGGCCGTGGAACAGATAGAAACGGACGTCGGGCGCAGGCTGGTCGACCGCTCGGCCGACGCTGGCCTTGGACGCCTTCACCGCGCCGGCGCGGTGCGCGCCGCATAGACGCCGAGCCGCCCGACGATCTGGTCGGCGACCACCTCGGCGAGACGCTCGGCCGCGGTCTGCTCGGCGGCGACCGTCGCATATTCGGAGCTGACAACGTCGATTCCGGCGTCCGATCCGGCGGTCGCGTCGAGCACCACGCTGCCGCTGGCGAGATCGACCAGCTGGTAGCGCGCGCGCAACGTCCGCCGCTCGCGCGTCACCGCCCGGTCGCCGCGGATGCCGAAGCCGGTGATATTGTCGTCGAGCCTCACGTCGAGCCGGAAGCGCGGGCTCGCCGCGCCGCTCTCGCCGAGGCGATCGACCAGCTTGTTGCGGACCAGCCAGCCAACCTGGCCCTCGATCGGCGCGACCTGGACCGAGCGTAGCGTTCCCGCCACGGTGCCCGACCCGCCGCCGCCATAGAGCGGATGCAGCCCGCACGCAGCGAGCGTCAGAACGAGCAGCGGCGCGAGGCGGCGCATCATGCGACGATATTGACCAGCCGGTCGGGGACCACAATCACCTTGCGCGGGCTCGCCCCGGCGAGCTGGCGCTGGACCTTGTCCGAGGCGAGCGCCAGCGCTTCGGCCTCCGCCTGGGGCAGACCGCGCGGCGCGGTGAGCGTGTCGCGCAACTTGCCATTGACCTGGACCGCCAGCGTTACCCGGTCGTCGACCAGCAACGCCGGGTCGTGGGGCGGCCAGTTCGCTTCCGCGACGAGGCTGTCGGTCGCGCCAAGCTCCAGCCAGCATTCTTCCGCAAGATGCGGCGCCATCGGAGCAATAAGCCGCGGCAAGATTGCGATGGCTGCCATTTTGTCGGCTGTCGGCGGCGCCTTTTCCATCGCCCCAACCAATTCGTAGAGCTTGGCGACCGCCTTGTTGAAGTGAAGCGCCTCAATGTCGATCGCGACTCCGGCAATGGTACGGTGGAGGATCCTCCTTAGTCCAACGTCCTCCGGCGCATCGGGGTCGCATTGCGGATCACCCGAACAAAGGCGCCAGACCCTTTGCATGAACCGGGCGGCGCCCTCGATCCCGGCTTCGGACCATTCGAGGTCACGCTCGGGCGGGCTGTCGGAGAGCATGAACCAGCGGACCGCGTCGGCGCCATATTTGGCGAGGATCGGTTCGGGGTCGATGGTGTTGCGCTTCGACTTGGACATCTTCTCGATCCGGCCGGGCGTGACCGCCTGGCCGCTCGCGATGTGGATCCAGTCGTCGCCGTCCCTGCGCACCTCGTCGGGGCTGAGCCAGCTGCCGTCGCCGGCCTGGTAGGTCTCGTGGGTCACCATCCCCTGGGTGAACAGGCCCGCGAACGGCTCGGCAATGTCGAGCTGGCCGAGCCGCTGGAGCGCGCGGGTCCAGAAGCGCGCGTAGAGGAGGTGCAGGATCGCATGCTCGACGCCGCCGATATACTGACCGACCGGAAGCCAGGTCTCGGCCTCGGCGCGATCGAACGGCCGATCCTCGGGCTGGCTCGCGAAGCGAATGAAGTACCAGCTCGAGTCGACGAACGTGTCGAGCGTGTCGGTCTCCCGGGTCGCTTCGCCGCCGCATTCGGGACAGGCGACTTGCTTCCACGTTGGGTGGCGATCGAGCGGGTTGCCGGGCTGGTCGAACTCGATGTCCTCGGGCAGCACGACCGGCAGCTGGTCGCGCGGCACCGGCACCGCGCCGCACCTGGCGCAATGGATGATCGGGATCGGCGTGCCCCAGTAACGCTGGCGCGACACCCCCCAGTCGCGCAGCCGCCACGCGGTCGTGCCCCGGCCCCAGCCGGCGGCCTCGGCGCGGCGGATGACTTCGGCAATCGCCTGCTCGGTCGTGAGGCCGTCGAGAAAGCGCGAGTTGACCGTGATTCCGGTGATCACGTGGGCCTCGCCGACGACCGGCTGCGCCCCTTCGTCGAGCGAATGGGCGACCACCCGCCGAATCGGGAGATGATATTGCGTTGCAAATTCGAAATCGCGCTGATCGTGGCCGGGCGAGCCGAAAATCGCGCCGGTGCCGTAGTCCATCAGCACGAAGTTCGCGATGTACACCGGCACGCGCCATTCGGGATCGAGCGGATGGACCGCCTCGACCTCCATGCGATAGCCCTTCTTCTCGGCCGCCTCGATTTCGGCGAGGCTGGTGCCGCCGCGCTGGCACTCGGCGACGAACGCCGCGGCCACGGGGTCGCTCGCCGCCACCGCCTGGGCGAGCGGATGGCCGGCGGCAATCGCGACGAAGCTCGCACCGAAGATCGTGTCCGGGCGCGTCGTGAACACCTCGACCTCGTCGATCGCCCCGACCGGCCCGGCGAGGCGGAAGCGAAACTGCAGCCCGCGGCTCTTGCCGATCCAATTCTCCTGCATCAGCCGGACCTTGTCGGGCCACTGGTCGAGGGAGCTGAGGCCGTCGAGCAGCTCCTCGGCGAAATCGGTGATCTTGAGGAACCATTGGGCGAGCTTGCGCCGCTCGACGAGCGCGCCGGAGCGCCAGCCGCGGCCGTCGATGACCTGCTCGTTGGCGAGCACGGTCATGTCGACCGGGTCCCAATTGACCTCGCTCTCCTTGCGATAGACGAGGCCGGCGTCGAACAGGTCAAGGAACAGCGCCTGCTCCTGCCCATAATAAGCCGGGTCGCAGGTCGCGAACTCGCGCGACCAGTCGAGCGCAAAGCCCAGCGTCTTCAGCTGCTCGCGCATCGTGCGGATGTTGGCCCGGGTCCATTCGCCGGGATGGACCTTGCGCTCCATCGCCGCATTCTCGGCCGGCATGCCGAATGCGTCCCAGCCCATCGGGTGAAGCACCTCATGCCCCTGCATGCGGCGGTAGCGGGCGATCACGTCGCCCATCGTGTAATTGCGCACATGCCCCATGTGGATTCGCCCCGACGGATAGGGGAACATCTCCAGCACGTAGGTCTTGGGCTTGGCGCTGCCGCCGTCGGCGGCGAAGGTGCGCTGCTCCTCCCACCGCGCCTGCCAGCGGCGGTCGGCTACGTTCGGGTCGAACCGCCCGGTCATATCGGCCGGCAGTCTAGCCGCGGACGGCGGCGCGGCGGAGGTCGCGGGCCCTGGTGAGGATGATGTCCTCGAGCTTCTGGACCGTGGCTGCCGCGACCGGCGCATCGGTCCACACGCCGTTCTGGAACACCTGGCGCGAGGCCGCGACGCGGAGCGCGTCGGCGCGCAAATCCTGGTCGAGGACCGACACGGTCAGCTTGACCCGCTCGCCCGGGGCGCGCGGATTCGAATACCAGTCGGTGATGATCACGCCGCCGTTGGCGTCGGCCTGGAGCAGCGGAGCGAAGGACACGGTGTCGACCGCGGCGCGCCACAGGTAGCTGTTGACGCCGATCGTCGAGATCCGCGACGGCGCGAGCTGGTTCGGCAGGGTCCGGTTGCGCGCGCAGCCCGACGTCGCGAACGTCAGGACAATGAGGGCAGCAGCGGCGGTGTGCAGGCGGGGCATCGGCATTCCTTGAGCCATGAAAAATCGGTGTCGCCGCGTTATAGATGGTCAAGGCCCGCCCGCAAGCGGGTCCCGTTCAAGCCCGCTATTGTGTTGAGTCGGCAACAGCTGTCGAGCGAATCGATTCCGCTCATGGAACCTTCAGGCGCGACTGGCTATATCGACTCGGACAGGGAGTTATTTGTTTTGTTAACGATGCGCGGATCAAAGGGAGCAAAGCTGGCTGTGGCCGTTGCCGCCGCCGGTCTCGTGCTGTCGCCCGCACTCGCGACCGGAACGCCGAGCCCGGCCAAGAAGCGCCCGCCGGCGATCGCCGTCAGCTTCGATCCGATCTCGTCGTTCACGCCGGCCAACGGCGACCCGCGCCTGGCCGCGGCATTCGCCAACAAGCCGCTCTCGCTGAACGATTTCCGCTTCACTCCGGCCGCCGCCAAAGGCCGGCCGTCGCAGCTTCGCGTGGCCATCCGCGCGCGGGTCGGAGCGCCGGCGAGGGCGCAGGATGCGACCGCGACTCCGGCGGTCACCGCGCTTACCCCGGCAAGCTATAATCTCGGCGTGGCGATCGGCTGGCGCCGGTTCGCCGTTTCGGGCGACGTCGCCAAGACCAAGGACGCCGACTCGGCGCTCGGCGGCCGCGAAACCGCGGTGGTAGGCGTCAGCTATTCGCTCAAGCGCTTCACCGGGCGAGTCGCGGTCGGCGCCGATCGGGCGGACGGCCGGGCCCTGCCCGCGCTGCGCAAGGGCGACAATTATTCCCTCGATGTCGGCGGGTCCTACTCACTGTCGCGGCGCGTCGCTCTGACCGGCGGCGTGCGCTACGAGATCGACCGCGACAAGCTGGCGACGCTGAAGGACGAACGGCGCGACAGCCAGGCGGTCTACGTCGGCACCGCGTTCAAGTTCTGATTTTCATCCCGGCCTGAAATCATCGCGCGCTCTGGCGGCCGCTCTGACCGCTTCCTATAGCCGCGCGCGATGAGCCGCGCCGCCGACCGCCGACAGCAGATCCTCGACGCCATCGCGCGCTCGGCCGAGATCGCGCAGCGCGACCCCGCTGAGGTCCGGCTGATCGCGGTCAGCAAGGGCCGTTCGGCGGAGCAGATCGAGGAATTGATCGCCGCTGGCCAGGAGGACTTCGGCGAAAGCCGGGTGCAGGAGGCGCTGGCCAAATGGCCGGCGCTGCTCGCCCGCCACTCCCATCTCCGGCTGCACGGCATCGGCCGCCTGCAGTCGAACAAGGCGGCCGAGGCGGTCAAATTGTTCGACACCATCCATTCGCTCGACCGAAGCTCGCTCCTCGAGGCCCTGGCCAAAGCAGCGACGGGCCGGGCGCCCGCGGTCTACGTCCAGGTCAACATCGGCGAGGAGGAACAGAAGGGCGGCTGCGCGATCGGCGAGGTCGGTGAGCTCGTGGACGCGGTCCGCGGCTCGCCGCTGCCCCTGGCCGGCCTGATGGCGATCCCGCCGCTAGGGCTCGAGCCCGCGCCCTATTTCGCGCTCCTCGCAAAGCTCGCCCGGCGGCATGACGTCAGTGGCCTAAGCATTGGAATGTCGAGCGATTTTCAGGCGGCGGTAATGCTCGGAGCGACCGCGGTGCGGGTCGGAACGGCGCTGTTCGAAGACTGATGAAAAGCTTCGACGCGATCATCTTCGACTTCGACGGCGTGCTCCTCGAAAGCGAGTTCGAGGGCAATCAGCTGCTCGCCGAGCTGCTCACCGACCTCGGCCACCAGACGACGACCGAAGACGCGATCCGCAACTTCGTCGGCTACGCCGGCCCCGAATTCCTCGGAGCGATCGAGCGGTGGATCGGCGGGCCGCTCCCGCCCGAGTTCCACGAGCGGCGCAAGGCGCAAAGCGTCCGCGCGCTGCAGGAAGGCGTGCGCGCGGTGCTCGGCGCGGTCGAATTCGTCCAGTCGCTGCCGCGGGACCTGCCGATCGCCGTTGCGTCGTCGAGCTCGACACGCTGGCTGAGCGGGCATTTGCGCCATCTCGGCCTGGCCGAGCGGTTCGGCGCGCATGTCTACAGCGGCCGCGAACATGTCGCGCGCGGCAAGCCCGAGCCGGACCTCTATTTGTTCGCGGCGCAACAGCTCGGCGTGGACATCGCCCGCAGCCTGATCCTCGAGGATTCCGACGTCGGCGTCCGCGGTGCCCTGGCCTCCGGCGCGACGGTCATCGGCCTGGCGGCGGGCAAGCATATCCTCGACGACCACGCCGAGCGGCTGCGCGAGCTTGGCGTCGAACATATCGCCGACAGCTTCGACGAGGTCGGGAGGCTGCTCGGCCTCGATTAAGCGAGGTGGCCGCTCTTCTTGCGCTTGGTCGCGAGATAGTCGGCATTGTGCGGGTTGGCCGGCATATGGTGAGCGACCCGCTCGACCACCGCGATTCCTGTGGCCTCGAGGCCGGCGACCTTGTTCGGGTTGTTGGTCAGCAGGCGCACGGCGTCGATCCCGAGCGCGCGCAGCATTGCCGCCGCATGGGCGTAATCGCGCTCGTCGTCGCCGAAGCCGAGGCGGCGGTTGGCGTCGACGGTATCGAGGCCGCGGTCCTGCAGCGCATAGGCGCGAAGCTTGTTGGCGAGGCCGATCCCGCGCCCCTCCTGGCGGAGGTAGAGGAGCGCTCCGCCGCCGGCTTCGCCGATGATTCGCAGCGCCTCCTTGAGTTGCGGTCCGCAGTCGCATTTGAGCGACCCGAACACGTCTCCGGTCAGGCATTCGCTGTGGAGGCGAACCAGGGGCGGCCGGCCGCCGAACGCTCCGACCACGAGCGCGACATGCTCCTGGCCGTCGTCGGCCGCCCGGAACGCGACGATCTGCGTGTCCGGCAGGCCATCGAGCGGTAGCCTGGCGCGTGCCACCAGGGCGACCGCCGGCGCCTTGCGCTGGCGCTCGATGTCCTCCGCGGAGACCGCGACCGCCGACGCCGGATCATCGACGATCCACAGCGCCGGCAGCAGCCCGGCCGAGCGCGCCAGCCCGAGCGCCGCGCGCGCCGCCTGGGCGCAGTCGACCTGGACCGGGCGCATCGGCCCGAGTGGGGGGCGCTCGAGATCCCGGCCGGGATCGGCGATCGCGAGCGCGGCCGTAGCGTCGAGCCAGGGCGAGCGCTCGATCAGCACCGGCTCGGCCGGGTCGGCCGCGTCGCGCTCATTGGCGAGCGCCAGCGCAGCGGCGCGCTCGCCGCTGATCAGCAGCCGGGCGCGCCGGCCGGGGTCGACGAGGTCGAGCAATTCAGGCGTGGCGGTTTCGACCCCGACCACGGCGATCGGCTGGTCGCCGTCGATCCGCACCGGCCGCCCGGCGCGGAGGGCGGCGATCGCCCTGTTCAGCGAAGCCGGGTCGCTCAAACCTCGACCTCGAGGACCAGCGGAACATGGTCGGAGGGCCGCTCCCACGACCGGCACGGTTCCAGCACCCGATGCGTCGCGAGGTGGCCCGCGAGTTCGGGCGAGGCCCACATATGGTCGAGCCGGCGGCCGCGGTCGTTGCGCGTCCAATCGGGCGAACGATAGCTCCACCAGGTGAAGCACCGCTCGGGGGCGGGCACGAAGCGGCGGCCGATGTCGATCCAGCCGTGCGTCTGCTGCAACCGCCCGAGCGCCGCGACTTCGACCGGGGTATGGCTGACGACCTTGAGCAGCGCCTTGTGGCTCCACACGTCGCACTCGAGCGGCGCGACGTTGAAGTCGCCGACGATGATAGTCGGTTCCTCGAGGCCCTCGGACCAGCGGGTCATCCGCTCGAGGAAATCGAGCTTCTGGCCGAACTTAGGGTTCTGCGCGCGGTCGGGGATGTCGCCGCCGGCCGGGACGTAAACGTTCTCCAGCCGGATGCCGTTCGGCAGGCGGACGCCGACGTGGCGCGCTTCTCCATTGTCCTGCCAGTCATGCTTGCCGGGGTCGGCGAGCGGGACCCGGCTGAGGATCGCGACCCCGTGGTGCATCCGCTGGCCGTTGAGCTGGTGGTGCCGGTAGCCGTGCCTGCGGAACAGGTCGGCGGGAAAGATGCCGTCGAGCACCTTGGTCTCCTGGAGGCACAATAGGTCGGGCTGCTCCTCCATGATCAGCCGCTCGACGATTCCGGTGCGCGCCCGCACCGAATTGATGTTCCAGGATACGATCTTCAGCCGGTTCGTCACAATTTCCGCTTAGCTGATCCTCCCCGGGACGGGGAGGGGGACCGCCGAAGGCGGTCGTGGGGGCGTGGTGCAGGGCTCCGACCCCCACCGTCAGCGCTTCGCGCTGCCACCTCCCCGTCCCGGGGAGGAATAGGAAAGGCCCCCGCTCCGGGGGCATGGAGCGAGGGCCGACCAAGCGTTCGTCACGCAAGGGGTCCCGCCAGACCCCGGGTAACAGGGGGAAACCCCGAGCAAGCGGCGGAACCAATCGATTATGTAGGAAGGCCTCCCTGAAATTGCGATGAACGGGTCGCAATATGAAACTTTTTTAACCTAGCGCTTCCGTTTTTTGGGCTCGGCGTAGGTGAACGCGCTCTCCGGAACCGCGACATTGTAGCGCACGTCCGTGAGCTTGACCGTGGTGCGCTTGTTCTGCGCGTCGATCGCCGTCCAGCCGTAGAGCTGTAGCCCGCCGGGGGCGGCCGGCGCGCGCATGAAGGCGAGGATCAGGGTGCCGAATTCGGGGTGGTCGTTGTCCCGGGCGCGGGCGACCAGGATGCGGCTGTCGGCATTGGGCACGATCTTGGCGATGCGCTTCACGTCCGGGCTCGACGAGAGCAGGATGCCGAGCGGAGTCTTGTTGAGCGCCCAACTCGACTTTTGGCCGACGGTATAATCAAGGAACACAAGCCGGCCGCCGGTCCCGACCAGCAGCAGGTCGCCGCTGCCATATTGGAACCGGATGCGGCCGGGCCGCTTGAGCTGCAACGTGCCGGCCGCCGACCGGCCCTTGGCGTCGGTCTGGACGAAATTCGCGGTCATCGTGTCGACCGCGGTGATGTGCGCCTGGACCTTGGCCAGGTCGGCGCTGTCGGCGGCCGCCGCCGGAGCGGCGGCAGCGACGAGCGCAACCGGCATCAGGGCACGCGCGAGGCTGTTCGAAAACGTCATTCGATACGCTCCTGAAATTTTGCGCCGAAACTGGCGGTCCGCGATTGAATGCGGACTGAACTCGGCGGTTCCGTCAGGTTCAGCCTTTAGATCGGGTGGCCGTCGGGGTCGATCAGGACCTCGCGCCGGCCGACATGGTCGGGCTGCCCGACCAGGCCGTCCTTCTCCATCCGCTCGATCAGCCGGGCAGCGCTGTTGTAGCCGACGCGGAGCTGGCGCTGGAGATAGGAGGTCGAGGCCTTCTGGCTCTCGGCGACGATCTGCACCGCCTTGCGGTAGAGCTGGGTCTCGGCATCGTCCTCGCCGGTCGGCTGGCCGTCGAACAGATAGCCGCCGTCCTCCGGCTCCTCGGTCACCGCCTGGACATATTCGGGCGTGCCCTGGCGCCGCCAGTGTTCGGCCACCGCGCGCACCTCCTCGTCGGACACGAACGGCCCGTGGACGCGGATGATCTGCTTGCCGCCGGGCATGTAGAGCATGTCGCCCTTGCCGAGCAGCTGCTCGGCGCCCTGCTCGCCGAGGATCGTCCGGCTGTCGATCTTGCTCGTCACCTGGAAGCTGATGCGCGTCGGGAGGTTGGCCTTGATCACGCCGGTGATGACGTCGACCGACGGTCGTTGGGTCGCCATGATCAGGTGGATTCCGGCCGCGCGCGCCTTCTGCGCGAGGCGCTGGATCAGGAACTCGACCTCCTTGCCGGCGGTCATCATCAGGTCGGCGAGCTCGTCGACCACGACCACGATCTGCGGCAGGACCTCATACTCGAGTTCCTCGGTCTCGTAGACCGGCTGCCCGGTATCCGCATCGTAACCGGTCTGCACCCGGCGGCCGAGCCTGGCGCCCTTGGCCTTGGCCTCGCGGACCTTGGCGTTGAAGCTCGGCAGGGCGCGGACGCCGAGGTTGGCCATCATCCGATAGCGCTCCTCCATCTGCTCGACCGTCCATTTGAGCGCCCGGATCGCCTTGCCCGGCTCGGTCACGACCGGCGCCAGGAGGTGCGGGATGTCGTCGTAGGTGCTGAGCTCGAGCATCTTCGGGTCGATCAGGATGAGTTTGCACTGGTCCGGGCCGTAGCGGTAGAGCAGCGACAGGATCATGCAGTTGAGGCCGACCGACTTGCCCGAGCCGGTCGTGCCGGCGACGAGCAGATGCGGCATCGGCGCAAGGTCGGCGATGACCGGGTCGCCGGCGATGTTCTTGCCGAGGATCAGCGGCAGCGCATGGTTCTGGTCCTCGAACGCCTGGCTTCCGATCAGCTCGCTCAACGACACCGGCTCGCGCTTCGGGTTGGGCAGCTCGATGCCGATCACGCTGCGGCCGGGGATGGTCGCGACCCGGGCGGACAGCGCCGACATGTTGCGGGCGATGTCGTCGGCCAGTTGGATCACCCGGCTCGCCTTGATCCCGCTGGCGGGCTCGAGCTCGTACATCGTGACGACCGGGCCGGGGCGCACTTCGACGATGTCCCCGCGGACATGGAAATCCTCGAGCACGCCTTCGAGCAGCCGGGCATTGCGCTCGAGCCCGGCACGATCGATCTGCTGCCGGCCCTTCGCGGCGGCCGGCGCGAGCAGGTCGAGGGTCGGCAAGTGATAGCTGTCGCCGAGCGCGAGGCTGCGCTGGGTGGGGGCCTTGCGCCCGACGCCGCGCGCGGCCGCAGCGACGGCCTTGGTCGGTTCGGCGACGGCGACCGCCGGGCGCGACCTCGGCGGGGCGGCCGGAAGCGGCCGGTCGTCGTGGATCTGCGTGGCGCGCGGCGCCGCCCGGCGCTCGCGCGGCTCGCGCCGGAACCAGCCGCCGACCCACGCCTTTTCCTCGCCGGTCAGGCCCAGCGCGACATAGCCGAGGACCAGCCCGGCGAGCGCGAACAGGAGCAGGACCGCGACCCGGACCGGCCCGGCGATCGACGGATTGCGGATCAGGCCGATGGCGGCATCGGCGCCGTTCGCGGCGGCCAGGCCGATCGCTCCGCCCCAGCCGCCGGGCAGGCCTGAGACCGCCGACCCGCTGGTCAGGCCGAGCGCGATCCCGAGGAGCACGGCGCCGAGCGCGGCAATGAGCAGCCCGCGGCCGGTCCGCCCCGCCGGCTCGAGGCGCAGCATCCGCACGCCGGCGAGCGCGATGACCGGCAGGAACAGGACGCAGCCAATTCCGAACAGGAGCAGCAGCGCATCGCTGGCGTAGGCCCCCGGGCTGCCCAGCCAGTTGCGCGGCGGGCCGCCGGCGGCGGTGCTGAGCGACGGGTCGTTGGCGCTGTGGGTGGCGAGCGCGATCGCCCCGGCGAGGCTGACGGCGAGGAGCAGCGCGCCCCAGGTGCGGACGGCGAAGCGCTTGAGCGAGGCGCGCAGCGCGTCGCGCCAGTCTGGCGCCAGGTCGCGCTTGGCTCCGCGCGCTGCAACCGTTGCCATGTCCCACCCCCGGGTGAATGCGGCGGTTAGAATCCCCCACGCGGAGTCCGCGGTCAAGGACGTCATTGCGAGCGCAACGAAGCAACCCAGAACCGTTGCTGGATTGCCGCGCCGCATTCGTTCCTCGCAATGCGGCGACGACGAGACTAGACGACCGGTCCCATGGACCGCGCGGACGCAATCATTTTCGGCGGCGGGCTGGTCGGCCTGGCGCTCGCCGCGGCGCTTGACAGCAGCAGCGTCTCGGCGATCGTGGTCGACCCCGCCGACCCCGACCTGCGGACCGACGCGGCGTTCGACGGGCGCACCAGCGCGGTGTCGTCGAGCTCGATGCGGATGCTCGAGACGATCGGGGTGGCGGGCCAGCTGCCCGAGCCGGGCTGCCCGATCCGGACGATCGCGGTCGCCGACGGGCTCCAGCCGGGCGGGCTGCATTTCGAGCCCGACGACGACGAGGCGCTCGGCTGGATGCACGAGAACCGCCACCTCCACGCCGCGCTTCGCGCCCGCGCCGAGAGCGGCCGCAATCTCTGGCTGCTGTGGAAGTCGCGGGTGACCGCGGTCGACCGCGCGGAGCATGGGGTCGTCGTCTCGCTCGCCGACGGGCGCAAGCTGAATGCGCCCCTGCTGATCGCCGCCGACGGCCGCAATTCGCGCACCCGCGAGGAGGCGGGAATCCGGGTCGCGCGCTGGAAATACGACCATCAGGCGATCGTCTCGGTCCTGCGCCACGAGCGGCCGCACGACCATATCGCCTACGAGATCTTCTATCCCACCGGGCCGTTTGCCTTGCTGCCGATGGCCGACGACGGTCACGGCCATCGCTCGGCGATCGTGTGGTCGGTGCCCAATGACGACGCGGCGGGCTGGCTGGCGCTCAATGACGATGACTTCGCCGCCGAGGCCGAAGCCGCGATGGGCGGGTTCCTCGGGCGGATCGCATTGCTCGCGCCACGCTCCTCCTTTCCGCTCGGCTTCCACCATGCGGCGCAGATCACCGCCCAGCGGCTCGCGCTGGTCGGCGACGCCGCGCACGCCATCCACCCGATTGCCGGCCAGGGGCTCAACCTCGGCTTCCGCGACGCCGCGGCGCTGGCCGAAGTGCTGGTCGACGGCGCGCGCCTCGGGCTCGACCTTGGCGACCGGCAGCTGCTTGACCGCTACCAGCGCTGGCGCTCGCTCGACGCGCTGTCGGTGGCCTTCGCGACCGACAGCCTGACGCGGATCTACGGCGTGCCGGGGAAGACCGCGTCGGCCGTCCGCCGTTTCGGCATGGGCCTGGTCGAGCGCATCGGCCCGCTCCGCAACCGCCTGATGAACGAAGCTCGGGGAACGAGCGGCGAGCTGCCGCTGCTGCTGCGGGGCTTGCCGATCTAGCAGGTCGGTTCCCTCCCCGGCCTTCGGCCAGGGAGGAACTGAAGAGTCACTGGATCGTCGGCTCGATCTCGACTCCGCCGGTGACCGCGGCGCGGTGGAACTGCATCAGCTGGACCAGCAGATCGGCGCGGCTATCGAGGGTCGGCTGCTCGAGCAGCGCCTGCTTCGCCCCGGGGTCGAACGGCGCGACCTGGGCGATGGCGTTGACCAGCATCTCGTCGTCGAGCCGGGCGACGGCGGCCCAGTCGACCGCGAGGCCCATGGCGTCGCCGAGGCGCCGGGCTTCCCGCTCGACCTCGGCTCGCTGGATCAACGGCAGGGGGTCCGGCTCACGGTCGTCGAAGGCCTCGATATCGACGCTGGCGCAGCGGTAGGCGCTGTCGCCGTCGACCTCGCCGACCAGGCGGAAGCGGTTCGAGCCCAACAGGACGATGTTGAAGCGGCCGTCGTCGAGCTCCTCGATGCCGACGATCTCGCCGAGGCAGCCGACCTCGTACAGCGGCGCCTTATTGTCCTCGTCGAGGCGCAGCGGCTGGATCATCCCGATCCGCGCCGGGCCGTCGATCGCGTCGCGCACCATCTCGCGGTAGCGCGGCTCGAAAATGTGCAGCGGAAGCTGCGAGCGCGGGAACAGGATCGCCCCCGGAAGCGGGAAAATCGGGATGGTGACGGATCGGCTCACGTGAACAGCAGCGCCGAGAGCCGCCGCCGCTGCGCGCTCGACCAGGGGTCCTCGAGCCCCTGCGCCTCGAGCAGCTGGAGGAAGCGCTTGCGCGCCGCGCCGTCGTTCCACTCGCGGTCGCGCCGGACGATTTCGAGCAAGGCGTCGGCCGCCGCGTCGCGCTCGCCGGCCGCCATCAGCGCCCCGGCCAGTTCGAACCGCGTCGCATGGTCATCCGGGTCGGCGGCGAGCCGGTCCTCGAGCGGCGCCGTGTCGACCTTCGGCGCCGACGCGAGCTCGAGGGCGATACGCGCGCGACTGACCTCCGGCTTCGCTGCGATGTCCGCCGGCACGGCGTCGAGGGTCGTGCGCGCTTCGTCGAGTTCGCCGGCGGCGACGAGGGCGCGCACGAGGCCGCCGACGACCTCGGGATTGTCGGGCGCCATTTCCTGAATCTGCCTGAAGACGTTGGCGGCGCGCGGCGCGTCGCCGTCCGTCAGGATCTGCTCGGCCATCGTCAGCAGGGGCGCGATCTCGGCCTCGACCGCGGCCCCTTCCCCGGCGATCTTCAGCTGGGCGAGCAGCTGGTCGAGCGCCTTCTTCAGCTGGCCTTCGCTGCGATAGTTGGTGAGGTCGGCAACCGGCTGGCCGCGGTGGATCGCATAGACGGTGGGGATCGACTGGATACGGAACTGGGCGGCGATCAGCTTGTCCTTGTCGACGTCGATCTTGGCCAGGACCACGCCCTTGTCGGCATAATCGGCCGCGACCTTGTCGAGGACGGGTGAGAGCTGCTTGCACGGGCCGCACCACTCGGCCCAGAAGTCGAGGATCACCAGGGACGTCATCGACGGATGGATGACGTCCTGTTCGAAGCGCTGGATCGCTTCACGCTCGGCTTCGCTCATGCCCAGAGTCGCCATCCGCGGACGCATCCCTTTCACTGCTCGGAACCGCGCCCATATGGGCGGGCCGGGCCGTTGCCACAAGCGCTCGAGCCAAGGCTTGCGGGAGCGGCTTGGGCCATGCTAGGCGCGCGCCTCACCTCGCCGGCGACACGAGATTCGACGCCGGCGACAGCGCCAGAGCGGGCGTAGCTCAGGGGTAGAGCACAACCTTGCCAAGGTTGGGGTCGAGGGTTCGAATCCCTTCGCCCGCTCCAGCTGTCGGACTTTTGCGGTCGAACCCTCGAGTCTTTAGTGGCGCTCCGGCCAACAGGCCTACGCGCGGTTCGAATCCCTTCGCCCGCTCCAGCTGTCGGACCTTCGGTCTTCGCGCCTATTCGACTACTCGGCCTCGGCGCCGCCGCGGATCGTGGCTTTCAATTGCTTGAGATAGACTCGCCCGACGGGCAGGCGCTTGCCGGTGCGCAGCAGCACTTCCGAGCCGCCGAGGCGCGGGGTGCGGAGCTCGGTGATGGCATTCTTGCGAACCAGCCAGCGGCGGTGGACACGGACGAAGAAGCCGGGCTCGACGCGGTTTTCGAACTGGCGGATCGAGCCGCGCATCAAATGCGACCCGCCGTGGGTGTGGATCGCGACATAATCGTCCTCGCTGCTGACGCAGTCGATCGCATCGAGAGTCACCCGCACCAGACCGGCCGAGCCCCGAAGCCAGAATTCGGTCTCGAACGGGCTCGAGCGGCGGCCGCCGGCGAGCGAGCGCAGGTTGCGGACGATCTCGCGCATGTCGCTCAGGCGCTGCTCGGCGTCGATCGCGCGGCGTTCCTGCCGGGCCTTGCGCAGCGCCCGGGCGAGGCGCTCGCGCTCGACCGGCTTCAGCAGATAATCGACCACCGCGCTGTCGAAGGCGCGGACGGCATAATGGTCGAACGCCGTGACGAAGATGATCGCCGGCGGGTTGGGCCGCTGGGCGAGCGCTTCGACCACGTCGAACCCGTCGCCGTCGCGCATCTTGATGTCGAGCAGGATCACGTCGGGCGCGAGGGCCGCGATCTCGGCCAGCGCCTCGGCGCAGGAGTTGGCCTCGCCGACATGCTCGACATAGGGGACGGCCTGGAGCAGCAGCTTCAGCCGCTTCAGGGCGAGAGTCTCGTCGTCGACGGTAAGGACGCGCAACAGGCTCATGCCGCCATCTCCAGGGGGAATTCGACGCGGACGTGGAAGCTGCCGTCGGCGAGCCGGTGCCGCGACAGCGCGACATTGGCCTCGCCATAAATCAGGCCGAGCCGCTGGGTGACGTTGGCGAGGCCGATTCCGCCGCCCGAAGCCTTGGGCCCGTGCCCCTTGCCGCTGTCGACCACCTCGAGCAGCAAGCGGGTGCCCGCCGTCCACGCCTTGACCGCAATGCTCGCCGGGGGCGGCGCGCCGGCGACTCCATATTTGACCGCATTCTCGACGATCGGCTGGAGGATCAGCGCTGGGACGAGCGCGGTGTCGAGCGCCTCCGGGACGTCGAACCACACGACCAGGTCCTCGTAGCGCAGCTGCTCGATCTCGAGATAGGTCCGCTGCAGCTCGATCTCGGAGGCGAGCGCGATCTTGTCGGTCGGGTCGGCGGCGAGCCCGAGGCGCAGGAAGCGGGCGAGCTTGGTGACCATCTCGTCGGCCCTGGCGACGCTCCCGTCGAGCATCAGCGCGGAGACCGAGTTCAGGCTGTTGAACAGGAAGTGCGGGTTGATCTGGCTGTGCAGCGCGCGCAGCTGCGCGGCGTGCGCGCGCTCGCGGGTCTCGGCCGCGCGCTGCTGCTCCTCGCGCACGTCGAAACTGTAGGACACCGACAAATACATTCCCGCCCAGGCGAGGAAGAACCAGGTCCAGAAAGTGATCGTCCGGACCGCGCCCGCCCAGGTGAAGCCGCTAAGGTTGAGGCTCGGGTCGACCGCGGCCTCGATGAAGAACACCGCCCAGGCGAAAATCTCGGCCGCGACCGGAGTGACGATCGCCAGCGCGATCAGCCGCCGGCGGGTGGTCGACAGCCACGGGCTGCGCAGCATCAGGTGGAACAGGAAGGACACGCCGACGCCGAGGGCCACCTCGCCGAAGCGGACCAGCACGATCTGCTTCAGGTGGACGTTCCCGGCCAGCGCCGTGGCCAGGGTCAGGAGGAGGTAGTTCGAAACCCAGAATATCAGGGTCAGCCAGACGACCGCTCGGATCCGCTGGTCGCGCAGCGCGGCGAGGTCCGAGCTCGGCTCGAACCTCTCGACGTGCGGCGGGTCGAGCGGAAGTGTGGCCATGGCGACACAATGGCCCACGCCGACCGGGCTTGTCGACTGCCGCTCGGCCGCAGTTTCGCAACGTTCGCCCGCTCTTACGCCACTTCGCCGACATGAAACCGGGCTTCGGCGACAACCGCCTTCATCTGCGCCGCGCCACTGCTCGAAAGTGCGCCGGATTGGAGGGGCCGAAAATGCCGTGCGCGCGACCAGTGCCGAACGCCGTGCTGCGCCCCTTCGCGAGCTCCGCTCATTGCGCCTGAAAGGTTGATCTATGCTTCACGTTCGCTCGCGCCTGCTTGCCACCACGCTCCTGGTCGGGACGGGCCTGCTCGCCGCCCCGGCGACGGCGCAGACCACGCCGCCGCCGGCCAACCCCGCGGACACGGCCAACGGCGCTCAGCCGGAAGCGACCGCCCCGGTCGAGGCGACGACCCCGCCGTCGACCAACGCCCAGGGCGCCCCGGTGTCGAGCGGGGGCGACATCGTCATCACCGGCTCGCGCATTCCGCAGCCGAACCTGACCTCGGCCAGCCCGGTGACGGTGCTCAACAGCCAGGACATCAAGCTCCAGGGCACGACCCGCACCGAGGATCTGATCAACTCACTGCCGCAGTCGTTCGCGGCCCAGGGCTCCAACATCTCCAACGGCGCTCTCGGCATCGCGACGGTCAATTTGCGCGGCCTCGGCGTGACCCGGACCCTGGTGCTGGTCAACGGCCGGCGGCTCCAGCCGGGCGACCCGCGCGCGCCGGTTTCGGACATCAACTTCATCCCGTCGGCGCTGGTCAAACGGGTCGACGTCCTCACC
>DASRAY010000110.1:0-21985 GCA_035637935.1 Sphingomicrobium sp. | reverse complement strand
TCGCTGTTTACCTGTGCGCCCTGAACGTCCAGGCATTTGCCCCCCAGGCTTATGATCGCGCCATTTCCAGCATCCCGGACCCACGTTTGCTGTCGGGATCCGTTGCACCCCCAGACTTGGACTCTAGCGCCAGTCTTGCCTAGGTCGGGGGCATAAACGTCCAGGCACAGTCCGGCCCCTGACGTGATCGTCACCGGAGGCGCGCCATTGAGTCGCGGATGCCCGCAGGGGATATCCCGGATTCCGCACGTAACGAACTTCTTCGAAGTCCAAGGGCCGCATTTGGACGATGCGAGAAAGCGCGTTCGGCAGGCCTGGATCGATACGGTATAGACGATTCCCGCGGGGAGCGCGCCAACGGTATCCGTCTTCGCACTGATGGGCCGTTGACGCTGAAAATAAGAGCCGCCCCCTGCCCAAGCCACATTGTAGTGCGTCCGGTTGCAGACCGGATCGCTACCAAGCCAGCTGACGGTGGCCGACTGACCGGATGCCGATTGGCTGACGCCCAGCATGCCAACCTCATCGCGGCCGTCGCAGTAAGCGTACGCAGGGCTTATGCTCAAAAGAAACGAGGCGGCGATGAACAACAACGCCACGACGCCGTTGCGCGAAATACCTGTCATGCCGCACCCCCCAAAGCGCGGACCGAGCACCTTGATTTACCGCGGCTGGCGCGGTCGGCGCAACCTAGCGGCGGGAGTCGCCCAGGGCTTCGGCGATCAGGCGGCGCGAATTGTCGATGCCGTAGAGGGCGATGAAGCTGCCCATGCGCGGGCCCTGGCTCGAGCCGAGCAGGGTTTCGTAGAGCGCCTGGAACCAGCCGCGCAGGCTCTCGAACGGGTGGCGTTTGCCGACCTCGAACACCTGGGTCTGGATGTCCTCGGCTGAGGAATCCGCGGGGAGTTTCGCGAGCTCGCCATCGAGGTCGCGCAGGGCCTCGGCCTCCATCGCGCTCGGCGGGCGCCGCTTCAGCTCCGGCGCGACGAAGTCGCGGGCGTAGTTGACCGCGAGGCCGATCAGCTCGTCGAGCTCGGGGTCGGCTTCGGGCGACGTGCCGGGCGCGTAGCGCTGGACGAAGCGCCACGCCGTGTCCTTGTCGGCGACCCCCGGCAGGCTGACGAGGTTGAGCAGCAGGCCATAGGTCAGCGGCAGCGTCTCCGCCGGCACCTTGCCTGCGTGGATGTGATGGACCGGGTTGCCGAGCTTCTGCTCGACCGGCTGGCCGGCATAGTTGCCGCGGAACTGCCAATATTCGTCGACCGCGCGGGGGATCACGCCGAGGTGCAGGCTCTTGGCACGCCTCGGCTCGCGGTAGATGTAGAAGGCGAGGCTCGGCTGCGAGCCGTAGCGCAGCCACTCCTCGAGGCTTAGCCCGTTGCCCTTGGACTTGGAGATTTTCTCGCCCTTCTCGTCGAGGAACATCTCGTAGTTGAAGCCCTCGGGCGGGCGGCCGCCGAGGATGCGCGCGATCTTGCCCGACTGGACGACGCTGTCGATCAGGTCCTTGCCCGACATCTCATAGTCGACCCCGAGCGCGACCCAGCGCGCCGCCCAGTCGACCTTCCACTGCAGCTTGGCCGAACCGCCGAACGCCGACTGCTGGACCCGGGCGCCGTCCTCGTCGTCGAAGGCGATCAGCCCGGCTTCGGCGTCGACCACGTCGACCGGCACCTGCAGCACCCGGCCGCTCGCCGGCGAGATCGGCAGCACGGGCGAATAGGTCTTGCGGCGGTCCTCGCCCAGCGTCGGGAGCATCACCCCCATGATCGCGTCCCAGCCGCGCAGCACCGCGCGGATCACCTCGTCGAACCGCCCCGAGGTGTAGCAGTCGGTCGCCGAGACGAACTCGTAATCGAAGCCGAAGCGGTCGAGGAAGCTCCGCAGCATCGCATTGTTGTGCTCGGCGAAGCTCGGGTGGGTCCCGAACGGATCGGGGATTTGCGTCAGCGGACGCCCGAGGTTCTCGGTCAGCATCGCCTGCTCGGGGACGTTGTCGGGGACCTTGCGGAGGCCGTCGAGGTCGTCGCTGAAGGCGATCAGCCGCGTCGGATTGCCGGTCAGCTCCTCATAGGCATGGCGGACGAAGCTGGTCCGCGCGACCTCGTTCCAGGTGCCGATGTGCGGCAGACCCGAGGGGCCGTAGCCGGTCTCGAAAATCACCGGATCGCGGGCTGGCTTGCCATCGGGCCAGCGCTTCAGCAGCTTGCGCGCTTCCTCATACGGCCAAGCCTTGGACGCCAGAGCGGCAGAACGGATTACTTCGACATCGTTCATGAACTGCGCGCTCTAGCGAACGCGCGCGGGCCGTTCCAGCGACAGCTGTTGCAGCACGCCGAGACCGCGCCATCGCGGCACAAGCTGATCGACGAAATTGGAAGCGAGCTGCGTGAGATGCCGCTGCAGCTCCTCATTGGCGAGGACATCCCCACGAAATCGAAGCGGTCGTCCAAGGGCCGTCAGGCGCTGCTCGAGGCCCTGCCCGAGATCCTCCGGCCCGATATCACAGCCGGCCGACAGCCACGTGTCGAGCAGCAAGAGCTCAAGCTCGGTAACCGGTACGCCGGAGCCGAGTGCGGCGGCGGCGAGATGCCCGTAACGCTCTCCACCGGTCGCAGCGCGAGCGAGGACGGCATTGAACCGCGCTCCAACTTCGGCCGCTTCACCGGCTGCGCTGCCAATGGCAAGCAGCTGCGCGTCGAGCATGGACAACAGGATCCCGCGCGTGTCGCGGCGAGCAGCGTTTTTCAACGCCATCAGCTCGGCGACAGGCTTCGGGCCATCGGCGAGAGCAGCGAAGATGTCCGCGACGAGGTCATAACCGACGGTGCGTCCGCCGGACATCGTGCTTAGGTGCACGGCAGCACTCTCTTGCGGCGCGACCATCAAGTGAACCGGCGCGTTCCCGGCGAGAACGTCCGACTTCGCGGGCTGCGGCTCGCTGCAAAAAATATCGAGACGGAACTGCCGCATGATCGCGATGTCCTGCACATCCTCGCGGAGAGTCTCGTCCGTCTGCTGATTGATGATGGCGGCGAGTCCGGCGGGAAGAAAATTGGGCAGTGAGGAGTCCGACACATTGGCCGAACCAACATGGGTGAAGCCGAGGCCCCGCAGCTCCTGCGCTACGTCAGAGTGCCACAAGGGCGTCCAATGGTCCGTGAGATACTCATGGACAAGGTAGCTCGGAGGCTGCCCTGCCAGCCCCTCCAGATGTGTCTTGAAGTGCGGCATCTGTTCGAAAAACGGTGCCTGGGCATGTCTTAGCTGCCGGAACATTGTAATTGCATCGCCGATTGCGGCATTCGCGTCGCGCTTCTCGCTCGATCGATTGGCGACATGCTGGAATGGGATGTAGCTGAGCCAGCCGGGCGAACAATTGTAGCCGACTGAAATGAGCGTGCCGGGCTTGCTCGCCTGCGCCGCGCACTGGAGAGCGGCGGCCCGAACCTCGCTTGAAACCCAGCTGACGATACCCTGGAGCGCTATGTAGTCGAAGCTGCCGAGCTCGGTCGGCCAGCTGTTCGCGAGATCCAGGAAGTCGGCTTGCACGAACCTGACATTGGTGAGTCCGGCGGCCGCCGCGAGTTGCTGGCCGTGCATGACGTCGGAGGCAAAATCAATGCCGACGAACTCAGCCTGGGGATTGGCAGCGGCGAGCAGGCAGACGTGGAAACCCGGGCCGCAGCCAAGGTCGATGTAGCGGTAGGGCGAGCCGGCCCGGCCCGAGTCGAACCCCTGCGCGCGAACGCAGAAGTCGAGCCAATCCGGTGCCATGTTGGGGAAGAAATTCGCCAGATAGCCTATGGACACATTGTAGCCGTGTCGGCGCTCAGCCATTCCGAAACTCTCTTGCTTGGAGCGGCGGCTCTACCGGCGGTTTGCGCGAGCACCAAATGTTGTGAACCGCGCACCCACACATACTGGCTTAAGAGAACGAAACGCGTACAAGGGATGGCATGGCGGTCCCTCTTCCAGCGCTGCACGCAACCCATGCGGGCATCTGGCTGGCGGGCGGCGACGGCCCAGAGGGAGGCAGCGTGCGCGAGGCGAGCCGCGGCGAGGCGATCGCCCGCGCCGCCGAAACCCCGCATATCATCTTGAACGCACCGCTGGTCGGGCAGCGGCTGGGGTATCCCGATTTGAGCGGGCTCGACCTGCTCGAGCTGTTCGCCTTCGTTCATCCGGCGCGGTTCGCGGTGCCGACCGCGGCGGGCTTGAGCCGAACGCTCGGGCTCGAGCCGCCGGCGACCGAGGCCGAGGCCGCGACGACGCTGCAGCGGATCGCCGAGCGGCTGCTTGCCGTCCTCGCCGACCCGGAGTGGCCGCAGCGCGAGGGGGCATGGACGGCAAACGCGACTCTGCACCGGCTCGGCTGGGGCTGGGCGCCGCTGGTCGGGGCCCGGCTCGAGCGGCCCGACCGCGGCGAGCGCATGCTGTTCGCGCGCCTGAAGTCCTGGGACGAGGCGGCGCCGCAACCGCCGCCGCTGACCGTGCTGGTCGACCCTGCCGAGGCGCGGGCCAAGCTCGACACGCTGACCGGGCGGATCGAGCCGCGCGAGGGACAGAAGGCGATGGCCGAGGCGGTGACCCAGGTGTTCGCGCCCAAGCGCGCCAAGGATTCCCCCAACTTGCTGCTGGCCGAGGCCGGGACCGGGATCGGCAAGACCCTCGCCTACCTCGCCCCGGCCGCGCTGTGGGCGGAGGCGTCGGGCGGGACGGTGTGGGTCTCGACCTTCACCAAGGCGCTGCAGCGCCAGCTCGACGGCGAGGGGCACAAACTGTTCGCCGACGCCGACGAGCGGAAGCGGAAGATCGTCATCCGCAAGGGCCGCGAGAATTACCTGTGCCTGCTCAATCTCGAGGACGCGCTGCAGGGCGCGTTCGCCGGTCGCGCCGCGATCCTCGCGCAGCTGGTCGGGCGCTGGGCGGCCTACACCCGGGACGGCGACATGGTCGGCGGCGACCTTCCCGGCTGGCTGCCGAGCCTGTTCCGCCGCGCCGGATCGACCGCGCTGACCGACCGCCGCGGCGAATGCGTCTACGCCGGCTGCCCGCATTACCGCCGCTGCTTCATCGAGCGCGCCGAACGCGCCAGCCGCGACGCCGACCTGGTCATCGCCAACCATGCGCTGGTGATGGTCAATGCCGCTCGCGCCCGCGAGGATGCGCCGGGGCGGATCCTGTTCGACGAGGGCCACCATCTGTTCGATGCCGCCGATTCGACCTTCGCGGTCGCGTTCGGCGGGCAGGAAGCGATCGAGATGCGGCGCTGGATCGTCGGCCCGGAAGGCCGTTCGCGCGGGCGGCGGCGCGGGCTCGCGGCGCGGCTGATGGACGTTGCCTCTTATGACGAGGAAGGCGCTCGGGCGCTCGACGCTGCGGTCGAGGCGGCCAAGGCCCTGCCGTCCGACGGCTGGCTGCAGCGGTTGATCGAGGGCGCTCCGTGGGGCCCGGTCGAGACCCTGCTCGCCGAAGTCCGCGGCATGGTCTACGCCCGGGCCAAGGCACAGGAAGCGGGCTACGGGCTCGAGACCGAGCTGGCCGAGCCCGATGGCGCCTTGGTGTCGGCCGCGCATGCGGCAGCCGAGCTGCTCGAGGCGCTGCAGAAGCCGCTGGCCGCGCTCGCGCGACGGCTCGAGGCGGTGCTCGAGGATGCGCCGGACTGGCTCGATGCGGCCGCTCGCGCCCGGGTCGAGGGCGCGATCCGCGGCCTCGCCTGGCGGCGCGAGACGCTGGCCGCGTGGATTGCGCTCCTCGGGCGGGTCGGCGGCGAGGCCGATCCCGAGTTCGTCGACTGGCTCGCGGTCGAGCGGATCGACGGGCGCGAATATGACGTCGCCCTCCATCGCCGCTGGCTCGACCCGACGCGGCCGCTGGCGGCGACGGTGATGGCGCCGGCCGACGGCGTGCTCGTGACCTCGGCGACGCTGCGCGGCGGCGAGGACTGGCCGGTCGCCGAGGCCCGCACCGGCGCCATCCACCTCCCCGCTCCGACCGGGCATTTCGAGGCCGAGAGCCCGTTCGACTATGGCGCCTGCGCGGAGGTGCTGATCGTGACCGACGTCGGCCGCAACGACGTCGCCTCGCTTGCCGGCGCCTACGCCCGGCTGATCGAGGCGGCCGGGGGCGGCACGCTCGGCCTGTTCACCGCGATCCAGCGCCTGAAGGCGGTGCACGCGCGGATCGCCGACCGGCTGGCGCGCGCCGGCCTGCCGCTCCTCGCCCAGCACGTCGACCCGATTGACGCCGGGACCCTGGTCGACATCTTCCGCGACGATCCGCGCGCGACCCTGCTCGGGACCGATGCGCTGCGCGACGGGGTCGACGTGCCCGGCGAATCCTTGCGCCTGGTGGTGATGGAGCGCGTGCCGTGGCCGCGGCCGACGGTGCTTCACGCCGCGCGGCGGATGGCCGGCGGCGGCAGCGCCTATGACGACCGCGTGGTCCGCGCCCGGCTCGCCCAGGCGTTCGGCCGGTTGATCCGCCGCCAGGGCGATTGCGGGCTGTTCGTCATCCTGTCGGCGGCCTTTCCGTCGCGGCTGCTGTCGGCCTTCCCGCCCGGCGTCGGGGTCCATCGGGTCCCGCTCGACGTCGCCATCGCCCGGGTCGAGGAGCGGCTAGCGCCGGCGCACGCTGACGAGCCGGCCATGACGGGAGTCGAGGCATGAAAAAGCGCCTGCTGGTGCTGCGCCACGCCAAGGCCGAGCGCGACTCGACGACCGGACGGGACTTCGATCGGCCGTTGGCCGAGCGTGGCCGGAAGGACGCGGCCGAGCTCGGGCATGCCATGCGCGAACGCGGGCTTCGCCCGGACGCCGTCGTCGCCAGCCCGGCGAAACGCGTGGTCGAAACCCTCGCCGCGCTCGCCAAAGGCTATGGGCCGCTCAAGGCGGACTATGACCAGCGAATCTACGACGCAGCGACCGGAACGCTGCTCGACGTAGTCCGGCAGGCGGGCGACTCCGCCCAAGCCCTGCTGCTGGTCGGGCACAATCCCGGGCTGCAAGAGCTGCTGCTCGACCTCGCCGACCGCGACGAGCGCGGCCTGCGCGACCGGCTCCGGGCAGAATATCCGACCGCTGCGTTGGCCGTGGTCGAGCTTCCCGCGCGATCATGGTCCGAGTTGCGACCGGGCGGGGGCGAAATCGTCGAGTTGATCGTGCCGCGCGACCTCGCGGATTAAACCGCTTCGTCGTTGTCCGGCGGCGGATGGGGCTCGCCGGCGGCCGGGTCGGTCAGCAGCTCGCGATAGTTGCGCACGACCGCGCGGCACGACTTCAGCCCCGCCTTAAGATCGGACCGGGTTTCTTCAAACGCCGCTTCCGGCGGATCTTCGCTGCCAGCCACGGCCACCTCGAATGCTTGTGTCCCCGACCAGACCATAACCCGCTGCGCGCAATGGAGTTTCAACGGCTCGTCGCAGCCCCTTCCCGGTTCGCTTTGAACAGCAGTACCGCGGATCAGTGCGCGGCGCCGTGGCGCTCGCACACGCGGGCGATCGCCGCTTCCAGGGCACTGGCGGTGAACGGCTTCAGCAGCACCTCGACCTCGGCCGGGCGGTCGCTGATCGCGTCGGCCTCGGCATAGCCGGTGATGATCAGCGCCGGCACGTTCGGGCACAGCGCGCGCGCCTCGCGGACGAAGTCGGTGCCCGACAGGTGCGGCATCGCATAGTCGCTGATCAACAGGTCGCAGCGGCGGCCATTCGCCTTGAGGAGCTGGAGCGCCTCGGCCCCGTTGGCCGCTTCGAGCACTTTGTGGCCGCTCTCGCCGAGCATGGCCGCGGTCGTGCTGCGGACCTCGGCATGGTCGTCGACGAGCAGGATGCTCATCTTCGGCAGCGCGCGACGCTTGCGCTGCGGCGCGACGGCCGGGGGCTCGGTTTGCGGCCGTTCGGGCGCGCGGGGCAGCCACAGCTCGGCGGTCGTGCCCTCACCGACGCTGCTGTCGAGCCGGAACAGGCCGTTGGACTGCTTGGCGAAGCCATAGACCATGCTCAAGCCGAGGCCGCTGCCCTTGCCGATCGCCTTGGTGGTGAAGAACGGCTCCATCACCTTGTCGAGGTCTTCGGGGAGGATGCCGGTGCCGGTGTCGGCCACCGTCACCAGCACATAATCGCCTTCGCTGAGCCCGGGGACCTCGTCCGCCGCGGCATGACGCATGGCGGCGGCGATCGTCACCCTCCCGCCCGACGGCATCGCGTCGCGAGCGTTGATGATCAAATTGACCAGCGCCAGCTCGAGCTGGGACTGGTCGGCGAAGGCGGCCCACACCCCGGGTTCGATCTGCCACTCGATCTCGACCAGGCCGCCGAGCGTGTGGGTCAGCAGGTCCGACACCGCCTCCTTGAGCGATTCGACGGCCACCCGCTGCGGCTCGAGCTTCTGGCGGCGGGCGAAGGCGAGCAGCCGCTTGACCAGCTCGCTGCCCTGCTCGGCGGCGCGTTTGGTCATGCCGAGGATCCGGCCCTGCTCGCCGCTCAGGCCGCCGCGCCGCTCGAGCAGGCTCAAGCCGCCGATCACCGCCGCCAGCAGATTGTTGAAGTCGTGCGCGATCCCCCCGGTGAGCTTGCCGATCGCGTCCATCTTCTGGGCCTGGACCAGCTGGCTCTCGAGCGAGCGCTGCTCGGAGATGTCGGTGATCGTCCCGGCGAATTCGACCGGGCGGTCGTCGATGTCCTTGAGCAGCACCGCCTGGTCGAGGAACGTCTTGTAGCTGCCGTCGGCGCACTGAAAGCGATATTCGACGAACAAACGCCCGGAACGCAGGCTGGCCTGCACGGCGTGGATGACCTTGTCGCGGTCGTCCGGATGCAGCCGGCCGATCCACAGCTGCGGATCGGACCCCATGTCCTCGACCTTGAAGCCGGTCATCCCTTCGAAATCGCCGCTGAGAAAATTGGGGCCCGTCGGACCGGCCCCGATCGGCATCAGATAGAGCAGTATCGGGAGCGACTGGATGATCGCCGACTGGCGCTGCTCGGCCCGGCGCAGCTCGCGCTCGGCGTGAAGGCGCTCGGCGTTCGCGCGGAGGTTCGCGTCGAGCAGCGCCTGCTCCTGACGCGCCTTGCGCTCGATCTCCTTCGATTTCTCGAACAGGTCGACGAACACCGTCACCTTGGAGCGCAGGACGATCGGGTCGACCGGCTTGAACACATAGTCGACCGCGCCCATCGCATAGCCGCGCAGGAGGTGTTCGGCCTCCTTGTTGACCGCCGACAGGAAGACGATCGGGATGCCCTTGGTCTGGTCGCGGCTGCGGATGATCTGGGCGGTCTCGTAGCCGTCCATGCCGGGCATGTAGACGTCGAGCAGGATGACCGCGAACTCGCCCTTCAGCAGGTGACGGAGCGCTTCCTCGCCGGACTTCGCAAGGACAATCTCGCCGAGATCCTCGAGCACATTCGCGACGGCGAGCAGGTTGCGCTCATCGTCGTCGACCAGCAGGACGCGGGCGCGCGTGCCGGCATCGGTCCTCGGCAGCGGCCCGCCCGCGGTTAGTTCGGTCACCGAGATCTCGACCGGACCGGACACGGCCTACTCCGCGGCCTCCAGCGATGCCGGCGGCGCTGCCGACTCCCGGCCGCGGGCGACCCACACGCGGAGGAGTGCCAGCAACAGCTCGATGTCGACCGGCTTGGCGATATAGTCGGACGCTCCGGCGTCGAGGCATTTCTGGCGGTCGCCTTTCATCGCCTTGGCGGTAACGGCGATCAGCGGCAGTTCGGCGAGCTCGGGCAGGCGGCGGATCTCCTGCATCGTCTCATAGCCGTCCATGTCGGGCATCATGATGTCGATCAGGGCGACATCGACGCCCGGAGTTTGCTCCAGAATCAGGATCCCGTCCTTCCCGCGCTCGGCGTGGAGCACTTCCACGTCGTGGCTCTCCAAAACGCTCGTAAGGGAGAAGATGTTGCGGATGTCGTCATCGACGATCAGCACTTTCGATCCAGCGAGTTCCGGAACCGCGCGGCTGGCCGGCGCTGCATCGGCCGCCTTCCTGCGGCGCCGCGGTTTCTGCTTCTCGGCCTCCTTGCCAAGCGCTTTGAAGACCCGAACGAGGTCGGCCCGCTCGGCCGGTTTCTCGGTCACTCCGAATGCGCCCATGCCCATCACCGCCTCACGCCGTTCGACGCCGGAGATGACGTGGATCGGGATGTGCCTGGTGTCGGGGTCGTGCTTGAGCAGATCGAGCAGCACGAACCCGTCGATGTCGACGAGGCCGAGATCGAGCGTGATCGCGCTCGGCTGAAGCTTGCGGGCCATCGCCAGGGTGCCGGCCCCAGCGGTCGAGACGACGCCTTTCAGCCCCGCCTCGTGCCCCGCGTCGAGCAGGATGGCGGCGAACGTCGGATCGTCCTCGACGATCAGCACGAACGGGTCCTTGCCGAGCTCATCGCGGTCGTCGCTGACCTCGAACCCGGTCGGCAGGGCGGTCGGAATGACCGCGCCGCTGTTCTCGTAACGGACCGGGGTTCCGCCGCTGACCGCCGCGGCGACGTCGGTCGACAATGGCACGAACAGGGTGAAGGTCGAGCCCTCGCCCGGCTTCGACCGGACCTGCAGCTCGCCTCCCAGGAGCCCGGCGATCTCACGGCTGATCGAGAGGCCGAGGCCGGTGCCGCCATATTTGCGGCTGGTGGTCCCGTCGGCCTGCAGGAACGGCTCGAAGATCAGCCGCTGCTTGTCCTCGGGAATACCGATCCCGGTATCGGTCACGGTGATTTCGATCGCGCGGTCGGCATTGCGGAGAACCGGGTGATTGGGGCTCCAGCCGTCCTCCGCGCAACGCACCCCGAAGGTTACGCTGCCCTTCGAGGTGAACTTGAAGGCGTTCGACAGGAGGTTGAGCACGATCTGTTGCAGCCGTTTCTCGTCGGTGCGGATGGTCTCGGGCAGCTTGGCGTCGAACTTGACCTTGAAATCGAGGGCCTTGTCGGTCGCCAGCTGGCGGAACGTGCGCTCCATGTGCTGCTTCAGATGCTGCATCGGCATGTCGCCGACCTCGATCGTCACCGTGCCCGACTCGACCTTCGAGAGGTCGAGGATGTCGTTGATCAGGTTGAGGAGGTCGGAGCCGGCCGAGTTGATGGTCCGGGCGAACTCGACCTGCTTGTCGTTGAGGTTGCCCTGGGCGTTGTCGGCCAGGAGCTTGGACAGGATCAGCAGTGAGTTGAGCGGGGTCCGCAGCTCGTGGCTCATGTTGGCCAGGAACTCCGACTTGTACTTGGAGGTCAGCGCCAGCTGCTCGGCCTTCTCCTCGAGCGCGCGGCGGGCCATCTCGATCTCGAGATTCTTCGCCTCGACCTGCTTCTTCTCATTCTCGAGCAGCTGCGCTTTCTCCTGCAGCTCCTCGTTGGTCGCGTGCAGCTCCTGCTGCTTGCGGGTGAGCTCGGTCTGGCGCGCCTGCAATTCCTGGGTGAGCAGCTGCGACTGCTTCAGCAGGCCCTCGGTACGCATCGTCGCGGCGATCGTGTTCAACACGATGCCGACCGATTCCATCAGCTGGTTGAGGAAGCTCTGGTGGGTCTCGTTGAACTCGCTGAACGAGGCCAGCTCGATCACCGCCTTGACCTCGTCCTCGAACAAGGCGGGGAGGATGTTGACGTTGGCCGGAGAGGCATGGCCGAGCCCCGAGCCGACGCGGATGAAGTCGGGCGGGACCTCCTGCAGCAGGATCGGGCGGCGGTCCGCAGCGGCCTGGCCGATCAGCCCTTCGCGCAGTCCGAACTGCTGCTTCAGCTCGTCCGCGCTTTCGGCGCCGTAGGAGGCGACCAGCTCGAGCTTGGTCTCGTCCTCCTCGCGCTTGGTGACGTAGAACACGCCATATTGCGCGTTCACCAGCGGCGCGAGCTCGGACATGATCAGGTTCGAGACGGTGGCGAGGTCCCGCTCGCCCTGGAGCATCCGGCTGAAACGGGCGAGGTTGGTCTTGAGCCAGTCCTGCTCGGCATTCTTGAGCGTCTGCTCCTTGAGGTTCGAGATCATCTCGTTGATCGTGTCCTTGAGCGCGGCCATCTCGCCCGACGCCTGGACGGCGATCGAGCGGGTGAGGTCGCCCTTGGTCACCGCGGTCGCGACTTCGGCGATCGAGCGCACCTGGTTGGTCAGGTTGGCGGCGAGCTGGTTGACGTTGTCGGTGAGGTCGCGCCACAGGCCGGCGGCGCCGGGGACGCGCGCCTGGCCGCCGAGCTTGCCCTCGATGCCGACCTCGCGGGCCATGTTGGTCACCTGGTCGCCGAACGTCGACAGCGTATCGATCATGAAGTTGATGGTGTCGGCGAGCGCCGCGATCTCGCCCTTGGCGTCGACCGTCAGCTTGCGCTTGAGGTTGCCCTGGGCGACCGCGGTCACGACCTCGGCGATGCCGCGCACCTGGTTGGTCAGGCGGGTCGCCATCAGGTTGACGTTGTCGGTCAGATCCTTCCACGTGCCGCCGACCCCCGGCACCTGCGCCTGGCCGCCCAATTTGCCTTCGGTGCCGACCTCGCCGGCGACGCGGGTCACCTCGTTGGCGAAGGCGTTCAGCTGGTCGACCATGGTGTTGATGGTGTTCTTGAGGGCGAGGATCTCGCCCTTCACGTCGACCGTAATCTTCTTCGACAGGTCGCCGCGCGCGACGGCGGTGGTCACGTCGGCGATGTTGCGCACCTGGCCGGTGAGGTTCGCGGCCATCAAATTGACGTTGTCGGTCAGGTCCGCCCACGTCCCGGCCACCCCCGGCACCTGCGCCTGGCCGCCGAGCTTGCCCTCGGTGCCCACTTCGCGCGCGACGCGGGTCACTTCGGACGCGAACGAGTTCAGCTGGTCGACCATCGTGTTGATGGTGTTCTTCAATTCGAGGATCTCGCCCTTCACGTCGACCGTGATCTTCTTCGACAAATCGCCGAGCGCGACGGCGGTGGTCACGTCGGCGATGTTGCGCACCTGGCCGGTGAGGTTTGCGGCCATGGCGTTGACGTTGTCGGTCAAATCCTTCCACGTCCCGCCGACGCCCGGCACCTGCGCCTGGCCGCCCAATTTGCCCTCGGTGCCGACCTCGCGCGCGACGCGAGTCACCTCGGACGCGAAGCCGTTCAACTGATCAACCATCACGTTGATCGTGTTCTTGAGCTCGAGGATCTCGCCCTTCACGTCGACCGTGATCTTCTTCGACAAATCGCCGAGCGCGACGGCCGTGGTCACCTCGGCGATGTTGCGCACCTGGCCGGTGAGATTGCCGGCCATCAGGTTCACATTGTCGGTCAGGTCGGCCCAGGTGCCGGCGACGCCCTCGACCCGGGCCTGGCCGCCGAGCTTGCCCTCGGTGCCGACCTCGCGGGCGACGCGGGTCACCTCTGAGGCAAAGCCGTTCAATTGGTCGACCATGGTGTTGATGGTGTTCTTGAGGGCGAGGATCTCGCCCTTCACGTCGACCGTGATCTTCTTCGACAAATCGCCCTTGGCGACCGCGGTCGTCACCTCGGCGATGTTGCGCACCTGGCCCGTCAGGTTCGCGGCCATCAGGTTGACGTTGTCGGTGAGGTCGGCCCAGGTGCCGGCGACGCCTTCGACCTGCGCCTGGCCGCCGAGCTTGCCCTCCGAGCCCACTTCGCGCGCCACGCGCGTCACTTCCGAGGCGAAAGAATTGAGCTGGTCAACCATCGTGTTGATGGTGTCCTTCAATTCGAGAATCTCGCCTTTGACGTCGACCGTGATCTTCTTGGAGAGGTCGCCGCGGGCGATGGCGGTGGTGACCTCGGCGATGTTGCGCACCTGGCCGGTGAGGTTGTTCGCCAGCTGGTTCACATTGTCGGTGAGGTCGGCCCAGGTCCCGGCGACGCCCGGCACCTGCGCCTGGCCGCCCAATTTGCCCTCGGTGCCGACTTCGCGCGCCACGCGAGTCACCTCGGAGGCGAAGCCGTTGAGCTGGTCGACCATGGTGTTGATGGTGTTCTTGAGCTCGAGGATCTCGCCCTTCACGTCGACCGTGATCTTCTTCGACAGGTCGCCCTTGGCGACCGCGGTCGTCACCTCGGCGATGTTGCGCACCTGGCCGGTCAGATTATCGGCCATCAGGTTGACGTTGTCGGTGAGGTCGGCCCAGGTCCCGGCAACGCCCTCGACCCGCGCCTGGCCGCCGAGCTTGCCCTCGGTGCCGACCTCGCGGGCGACGCGGGTCACCTCCGACGCGAAGCCGTTCAGCTGGTCGACCATCACGTTGATGGTGTTCTTCAATTCGAGGATTTCGCCCTTCACCTCGACGGTGATCTTCTTCGACAGGTCGCCGCGTGCGACGGCAGTCGTCACCTCGGCGATGTTGCGCACCTGGCCGGTGAGGTTGGTGGCCATGGCGTTGACGTTGTCGGTGAGGTCCTTCCACGTCCCGGCGACGCCCTTGACCTTGGCCTGGCCGCCGAGCTTGCCCTCGGTGCCGACCTCGCGCGCCACGCGCGTCACTTCGGAGGCGAACGAGGCCAGCTGCTCGACCATCGTATTGACCACCTTGCCGATGCGCAGGAACTCGCCGCGCAGCGGACGGCCGTCGATCTCGACCACCATCGCCTGCGACAGGTCACCCTTGGCGACCGCGCCGATCACGCGCGACACTTCGGCGGTCGGCTGGACCATGTCGTCGATCAGCTCGTTGACGGCGCGGAGCTTGGCGTCCCACCCGCCGCTGGCGCCACGGACGCGGGCGCGCTGCGTGATCTTGCCTTCCTTGCCGACGACCTTGGCGAGGCGCTCGAACTCCGTGGTGATGGCGTCGTTCATGCCGACCACTTCGTTGAAGAGGCTGGCAATCTCGCCGTCGATGCCGTCGACGGCTTCGGGCAGGCGGACGCTGAAATCGCCGCGGCGGAGCGCGCGCAAGGCGCTAACCAGCTGGCGGCGATCGATGAAGTCCCGCGGGGCCTGTACGTTCACTACTCGGTCTCCGTCGTGGTTCCCCCCCACTCAGGTTGACCAATGGCGGCCTCCCGACCGCCATGACTTTACTCTATCAGACCTTTAGGTTTCCGGTCTGTAAAAAATTAACGTTAATCCACAGGTTCTTACACCAGCGGAACGGTCGATCAAGAGTGGACCGCGCGGCCGAGCTGCGCGGCGAGTCGAGTGACGTCCCACGGATGGCACAGGTCGGTGCCGGGCGAGAGAGTCGCCGCGGCGCCGGCGGCGACCCCGAGGCGCAGTGCGGTCGAGCCGTCGGCGCCGGAGGCGAAGGCGTAGGTCATGGCGGCGAGGAAGCTGTCGCCCGCGCCGACCGCGCTGCGCGCCGCGACCGGCACCGCCGGCATGACGAAGGCGCCGCTGCCATCGACCAGCACCGCGCCGTCCCCGCCGAGGCTGACCGCGACGTTCTGGGCGCCGCCATCCGACACGATCCGCCGCGCCGCCTCGATCACGCTCTCGGTCTCCGCCAGCGCCGCGCCGGACAATTGCTCGAGCTCGTCGCGGCTCGGCTTGACCAGGAACAGGCCGCCGCCTGCCAGGGCCGGCGCCAGTTGTCCGGCCGGCGCGTCGACCACCAACCGGGTCGCGCGGTCGCGCAGGATCTCGGCCACGCGCGCGTAGAAGTCATGCGGCACGCCGCCCGGCAGCGAGCCGCTGGCGACGAACCAGTCGCACTCCGTCTCTCCGATCTGCCGCAGGCATTCCTGCCATTCGGGCTCGGACAGGACCGGACCTTCCGGGACCAGCCGATATTCGTGGCCGGTCGAGCGTTCGTGGACCGTGACGCTGACCCGGGTCTCGCCGGCAATGGGCACGGACATCCGCTCTACGCCCTCGCGCTGGAGCAGGCGGTCGAGCAGTCGGCCGGTCGAGCCGCCGGCCATGAAGATCGCCGCGACCGGCGCCCCGAAGCGAACCAGGACCCGGGCGACGTTGATCCCGCCCCCGCCGGGATCGAGCCGCTCGCCCGACGTGCGGATTTTGTCGGTATGGACCATCGCCTCGGCTTCGAGCGCGGTGTCGATCGTCGGATTGAGGGTCAGGGTCGCGATTCGGCCGCAGGCGCGCGGCGCGGTCATGGCGTCGGCAGCGCCGCGGCCACCGCCTCGGCCCCGGGGCCGATGATCAGCTGGACCCCGCGGCCGACGATCACCCAACCGCGCGTCCCGAGCGCGTCGAGCTCGGCCTTGGCCAGGCGCGACGGCTCGTCGAGCTCGACCAGCAGCCGGCTGCCGCGCACCGCGACCGAACGCATGCCCGCCGGTTCGAGCGCCCGGGCGATGGCCGCCGCCAGACCGTCGCCGGTGACCGACCGCGCGGCGCGGATTTCCTCGACCACCTGGTCGGCAATCGGGCCGAGCACGACCTGCAGCGAGTCGCCGCCGGGCCGCACGATTCCCCGCGCTCCGAGCGCGCGCAGCGCCGGTTCGTCGATCGCCGCGGGATCGGCGAGGCTCAGCCGCAGCCGGGTGGTGCAAGCGTCGACCGACTTGAGGTTGGACGGGCCGCCCAGTGCAGCGACGAACCGCTGCCCGCGCTCGCCGACGGGAGCCTCGTACGGCGTTGCGGCTTCGCCCTGCGGCTCGCGTCCCGGAGTCGCCAGGTTGAAGCGGCGGATGCACCAGCTGAAGGTGGCGTAATAGATCAGCGCATAAGCGGCCCCGACCGGGAGCAGGAGCAGCGGTCGGGTCGCGAGGCCGTAGTTCAGCACATAGTCGAACAGGCCGGCGGAAAAGCCGAAGCCGAGCTTCACCCCGAGCGCGTCCATGATCACCATGGCGAGGCCGGTCAGCACCGCATGGACCAGGAACAGCAGCGGCGCGAGGAAGATGAACAGGAACTCGATGGGCTCGGTCACGCCGGTGAGGAGCGAGGTCAGGGCCACGCTCAAGAGCAGGCCGCCGACTGCCTTGCGCCGCTCGGGCAGGGCGTTGCGGTACATGGCGAGGCAGGCGGCAGGGAGGCCGAACATCATCACCGGGAAGAAGCCGGACATGAAGCCGCCCGCGCTGGGGTCGCCGGCGAAGAAGCGCTTCAAGTCCCCGGTCGCGCCGTGGAAGTCGCCGAGCAGGAACCAGGCGATATTGTTTAGAATGTGATGCAGGCCGGTGATCAGCAACAGCCGGTTGAGCAGCCCGTACAGGAACAGGCCGATCGGCCCCGCCCCGACCACCCAGCGGCTGAGCGTATCGATGCCGGTTTCGAACCACGGAAAGCCGTAGCCGAACAGCACTGCGCCAAGGATCCCCGCCAGGCCCGCGGCGATCGGCACGAAGCGGCGCCCGCCGAAGAAGGCGAGGTAATCGGGCAGCTTGATGTTCGAGAAACGGTTGTAGAGCAGCCCCGCGGTGATCCCGGAGAGGATTCCGGCGGGCACGCTGAGCTTGGCGATCTCCTTGGCGCGCCACGCCGCCTGCTCGACCTCGGACAGGCTTACGACATCGCCCGGCAGCCGCAGCAACGCCTTCGCCCCCTCGGTGACGACGACGTAGCCGACCACTCCGGCGAGCGCCGCGGCGCCGTGGTTCTCGCGCGCCAGGCCGACCCCGACGCCGGCGGCGAAGATCAGCCCGAGGTTGGCGAAGATCGCATTGCCGGCCGCGGCGACGAACGGGATGTCGAGCATGTCCGACTGGCCGAGCCGGAGCAGCAGCGCGGCGATCGGCAGCACCGCGATCGGCAGCATCAGAGCGCGGCCGAGCGGCTGCAGTTTCTCGACCCGAAGCTTCATTCCAGCGCCTCCGCGGCGATGGTCCGCACCTCATGCGCCGAGGCTGCCGCGCAGGCGCGCTCGGCCAGCGCCCGGCAGTCGGCCAGCTTGAGGTGGCGAACCCCGGCCTTGATCGTCGCGACCGCCGCGGGCGCGACCGACAGCTCGGTGACGCCAAGCCCGATCAGGATCGAAGCGGCGATCGGGTCCGACGCGAGCCCGCCGCACACCCCGGTCCATTTGCCGTGCTTGCGCGCGCCCTCGGCCGCATGGCGGATCAGCCGCAGCACGGCCGGATGGAGCGCATCGGCCTTGGCCGAGACGGCGGCGTTGCCGCGGTCGGCGGCGAGGACATATTGGGTGAGGTCGTTGGTCCCGACCGACAGGAAGTCGGCTTCGGCGGCGATCGAATCGGCGAGGACGGCGGCGGCCGGAGTCTCGATCATCACGCCGAGCGCGACGCGCTCCTTCAGCCCGGCGCCCTGCGCCGCGCCGTCGAGCAGCCGCCGGACCTGCTTGAGCTCGTCAACCTCGGTGATCATCGGCAGCATGATCCGGCATTGCGCCGGCGGGACCGCCGCGACGATCGCGGCGAGCTGGGTCGCGAGCAGGTCGGGCCGGGCGAAGCTCAAGCGGATGCCGCGCAGGCCGAGCGCCGGATTGTCCTCGCTGCCGAGGGCGACGTAGGGCACGCTCTTGTCGGCGCCGAGATCGAGCGTGCGGAGGATCAGCGGCCGCTCGCCGAGCACCGTCGCGATCTCGCCATAGACCCGCTGCTGCTCGTCCTTGTCCGGTGGCGTGGCGCGGTCGAGGAACAGGAATTCGGTGCGCAGCAGCCCGCAGCCCTCGGCGCCGGCCGCGACCGCGGCATGGGCGTCCTCGACCGAGCCGAGATTGGCGAACACTTCGATCCGCTCGCCATCGGCGGTGAAGCACAGCTCGCGCGCGTCGCGGGCTTCGGCGGCGCGGCGCTTGCGCCGATCCGCGACCAGCGCCCGCACCTCGTCCAGCCGCTCGGGCGACGGCGCGCCGTCGAGCCGGCGCTGGTCGGCGTCGAGGATCGCAGTCGTGCCGTCGGGGATCTCGAGCACGTCCGCGCCCGCCGCGACGAGCATCGGGATGCCCGCCGACGCGGCGAGGATCGCGACATGCGAAGTCGGCCCGCCGTCCGCCGTGCAGATGCCGGCGAGCCGCGACTTGTCGATCGCCAGCAGCTGCGACGGCAGCAGGTCGGGCGCGATCAGGATCGTCTCGGGCGGAAGGTCGGGCGCAGCGACCGGGGCTTCGCCGGCGAGCTCGGCGATTACCCGCCGCTCGAGGTCCATGAGATCGGCGGCGCGCTCGATCAGCAACGGGTCGCCGGTCGCGCGGATCGCCTCGCGCGCGGCCGCGCAGGCGCTGCGCCAGGCGAAGCCCGCGCTGCGCCCCTCGTCGATTTCGGAATTGGCGCGGGCGATGAGGTCGGGGTCGCCGAGCAGCTCGCGATGCGCCGCGGCAAGCTCGGCGGCGACGAGGTCGGTCTCGATCAGCGACCCGGCGACCGCTTCGAGCGCCAGCGCCAGCCTCGCGCGTTCCTCGGCCACCCCGGCGCCGTCGCGCGCGACCGGCAAATCGGCGAGCCGGAGCTGGACGACCGTCCCGACGGCGAGCCCGGGCGAGGCGGTGACGGGGCCCCCGGCCGCCCGCAGCGGCGCGACCGGAGCCTCGCTTGCGGGCGCTTCGCCGACGCCGCCGGCGATCAGCCCGGCCACCGCATCGACCGCGGCCGCGCGGTCCGCGCCGCGGCCGACGATGCGCAATTCGTCGCCGCTGCGCACGCCGAGGCCGAGCATGGCGACGGTGCTGCGCGCGTTGGCGCTGCGATCCGCTACGGCGAGGCTGACCTCGGCCGCGAACGGCCGCAGCAGCGCCGCGATCCGTGCCGCCGGGCGGGCGTGCAGCCCGTGCGCCGCATCGATCCGCACCGTCCGTTCGTAGGCATCGCCGGCGGCCGCGTGCGATGGCGTGGCCGCGGCGGCCCGGACGGTCGCGATCCGCTCGCCCAGCGCAACGCTGCGCGACGGCCGTTCGAGCTCGAGCGCAAAGCCGTCACTGGCGACGACGATCGGCGTGACCAGGCTCAGCGCGCCGCGGGCCACTGTATCGAGGTCGATCTCGATCAGCGGGTCGCCGGCCTTCACCTCGGCCCCGGCCGAGCTCAGCGCGCGAAAGCCGGTCCCGCCGAGCGCGACCGTCTCGAGGCCGACGTGGATCAGCAGCTCGGCGCCGTTGGCGAGCCGCAGCGTCGCGGCATGGGCGGTCTCGGGGATCGCGATCACCGTCGCGTCGGCTGGGGCGCGCAGCACCGGCTCGATCGGGTCGATGGCGATGCCCTCGCCCATCATCCGCTCGGCGAACACCGGGTCGGGCACCTCCTCCAGCGGAGTGAGCCAGCCGGCGAACGGCGCGACGAGGACGATGTCGCTCATTGGGTCAAGAGCTCGACGCCGTCCACCACCCACATCGGGTTCACCCCGGTCGCGGTGTAGGTGATGCACAGATCCTGGTTGCCGGCGCGCGGCACGATCGGCGCAACCAGCCGAGTCACCCCCGGGTTGGCGCGCGCGGGGCCAAGCGGCAGCACGGCGATCCGCTCGCCGTCGCAGCCCGGCGCGCGGACCTCGAACTCGCCATCCGGAGTCGCGGGCGGACGGAATTTGATGCCCTCGACGTCCTTGCCGACCTGGAAGTTGAACGGCACCTGCCCGACGTCGATCGCGATCCGGCGGGCGCCGCCGAGCGGCGCCGCAGCGAAAATCCAGCACGGGTTGAAAATGTCGGTCAGGAACACCGCGCGCGGGCCCGCAGCCGGATAATCATCCTCGAGCGCCAGGCGGACCTTGTCGGTGCAGGTCTTCAAACGCTCGTCGCCACGGCGGCGCACGGATTGCGAGTCGACGCGCTGGTCCAATTGTCCCGCCAGCGCGCGGTCGCCGGCGAAGCTCGCCGCGCGCAGCCGCGCCGGGAAGCGCAGGGTCAGCGGTTGCGCGTAGAGCGGCGAGGCCTTGGTCGGGATGCTGCCGTCCAGTGTGTACCGGATCGGCAGCCCCGCTTCGCTCGACAAGGCGATCGTCGCCTCGTCCGCGGGAGGCCGAAAATCGATCGCCGGAGTCACCGCGAAGGCGCTCGCCGCGGGGGTCAGGCCGAGCGCCCGCATTCGCTCGATCTGGGGCACGAGCCGGTCGATGAAGCCGGCGAAGTCCGTGCGGTTCGACCAGCCGATCTCGGCCACCGCGCTCGCCCGCGGGAAGCTGTTCCACGCCGCACGGTCTTCGGTGCGGACATGCTCGGTCCACAGATTCCCCTGCAGCCCGAGGACATGCTTGCGCTCGCTCGCAGTCAGCTCCGGCGGCAACGGGTCGAAGGCATAGACGCTCTTCAAATCGACGAGGTTGCCGCGGCCCGGCGGCTCGAGCTCGCCGAACCCCTGGCGGTTGTCGAAATAGAGGGTCGGCGCGGCGCTGAGCACCGAATCGTGCCCCGCCTTGGCGGCGGCGATCGCGCCGCTGGTGCCCTGCCACGACATGATCGTCGCATTGGCCGGGATGCCGCCCTGCAGAATTTCGTCCCAGCCGATCATCCGCCGTCCGTGAGCGGCGAGGTACCTGCCGATGCGCGACATGAACCAGCTTTGCAGCGCATGCTCGTCCTTGAGCCCGAGCGCCTTGATCCGCGCCTGGATTTGCGGGCTGGCGTGCCACTGTTCCTTGACCGCTTCGTCGCCGCCGACGTGGATGAAACGCGATGGGAACAGCGCCATCACCTCGCCCAGCACATCCTCGAGGAAGCCGAAGGTCTGATCGTCGACGTTGTACAGCCAGGGGAAGACGCCCCAGTCGGATTCGACCCCGGGCGGCACCGCCGCGCCCGTGCCGAGCGCGGGATAGGCGCGGATCGCCGACAGCGCGTGCCCGGGCATCTCGATTTCCGGAACGATCGTGATGTTGCGCGCCGCCGCATAAGCGACGAGCGCACGCACTTCGGCCTGCGTGTAATAGCCGCCGACCCGGGGCAGCGGCGGAGCGCCCGGCGCGGTCGCCGGCACGCGCCACGCCGCCACGCCGGTCAGCCGCGGATACTTCCTGATCTCGAGCCGCCAGCCCTGGTCGTCGACCAGATGCCAGTGCAGCACGTTCAATTTGTTGACCGCCATCCAGTCGAGCAGCTTGCGGACGAACGCCGGCGATTGGAAATGGCGGGCGCTGTCGAGCATCAGCCCGCGCCAGCGGAAGCGCGGCGCGTCGCGGATGGCGACGACGGGGATGACATTGGGCTCGTCGCCGCTCGCCAGCTGCCACGC
>DASRAY010000109.1:0-2969 GCA_035637935.1 Sphingomicrobium sp. | reverse complement strand
CGGCCAGTGGACCAGGCCGGTGCCCTGCCCGATCCACAGCAGGCCGACCAGCACCGCGGCAATCCCGACGATCAGCAAAGCGGACTTCATGGCCCGCCAGCCGTACCACCAGCCGACCCGACCTTCGAGGCCGTTTCCGGCGGCCGCTTCGCGCGCGCCCCCCCACTCCTGCTGGCAATTCGCCCGCCGCTCCCCATATGGGAACCATCGCCGGCATGGCACGCGTAGGCGGCCGGCGGCTGAGAGACTCGTGGCGCTCCCGCTTACAACCCTCGGGAGCAAGACCATGGACCTCCATTCCCTGCTGGGCCGGAACCGGCGTTCGCTGCTGGCGGAGCCCTCCTCGCTGACCCCGAGCGAGAAGCGCGCCCACGACCAGTTCGCCCGCGACTTTGGCGACCAGATCCGCCTCATTCGCGCCGCGCTTCCCGAATCCGCGAAATGAGCGTGCCGGAGACGCCCGCCGCGCCCGCGGCCAAGGGCGGCCGCCGCCCCCGCAGCATGAATTACCGCAAGTCCAGCACGGCGCCCAGGCCGACGCCCGAGCAGACGCGGCGGCAAACCGACGTGATCCAGTCGGCCTGGCGCCATTTCGGCGAACCGGGGCCGGCGATCGCCTTCCTCAACACCCGCCACGCGGGGCTCGCGGCCCAGCCGCTCCATCTCGCGATCGAGAGCGACGAAGGGCTTGGGCGGGTGCAGCAGCTGCTCGCCGACATGGCCCAGCGGGCAGCCCCGACCACTCGGCGTTAACGGAGACCCCAATGCGAACCAGGCGCGAGCCCGAAACCGCCGAACAGCGGATCGAACGGGAGGCACGCGAGGCGCGCTTCAGGAACGAGCGCATCTCGGCGGAAGAAAAAGAGATCGATGCCGCGGTCCGGCGGAGCATCAAACTCCACGGCCCCTGAATCGGGGCGCGGAGCTGATCCCGCGTCACTCGCCCTGCGACGCGTCGAGGTCCTTGAGATAGTCGGGCGTCATCACCGTCGCCGACTTGGTCGCGGGCGCCTTGATGCTCTGCAGCAGCTTCAGGTCGAACTTGTCGCGGAACTGGACCCCGAACTGCGACGCGCGGGCCCACACCACCGTTCCGTCGATCAGCCCGCCGGCGGCGAAGTCGAGCTGGATCTCGGCCCCGACCGGCAGCTCCTCGCGGCTTTCGACCAGCGCCCCGCCGCTCGAGATGTTGCGCAGCCGCGCGCCTTTGACCTCGCCGCGATAGTGCAAGAGCGCGGCGCGGATGATGCGGATCCTCGGCTCGCGCTGCGGCAAATGCGCGTCGGGCCGGCTGGCCGAGCCCTTGGCGGCCAGCGCGCGCGCCTCCTCGGCCGGCATCGGCTTGCCGAAATAATAGCCCTGGACCAGCGCGCAGCCGAGGTTGCGCACCAGCATCAGCTCGTCCTGCGTCTCGACCCCTTCCGCCGTGGTCTGCATCTTGAGGTCGGAAGCGAGCCCGACCATCGCTCGGATCAGCGCGGCGTTGCGGCTTTCGGGGTCGGACGCGCCGCGGACGAAGCTCTGGTCGACCTTGATCTTGTCGAACGGCACGCGGAGCAGATAGCTCAGCGACGAGTAGCCGGTGCCGAAATCGTCGAGCGCGAGCTTGAGCCCGATCGCCTTCAGCGCGCCGATCATGTCGTGGACATGGTCGTCGTTGCTTAGGAACACGCCCTCGGTGATCTCGAGCTCGAGCCGCTTGGCCGGCAGGTCGGTCTCGCCGAGGATCGCGCGCACCGTCGCCGGCAGCGACGGCAGCTTGAACTGGACCGGCGACAGGTTGACGGCGACGGTGGTGTGCCGCGGCCAGTTGGCGGCCTCGGCACAGGCGGTGCGCAGGACCCATTCGCCGATCTCGTTGATCAGCCCGATCTCCTCGGCGAGCGGGATGAACATCGCCGGGCTGACCGGCCCGTGCTCGGGATGGTCCCAGCGGACCAGCGCCTCGAACCCCATCACCGCCTCGCTGGTGGCGTCGACGCTGGGCTGGAACACGACCCGCAGCTGGCCCTTGTCGAGCGCGACGCGGAGGTCGGATTCCATCCGCTGCCGCTCCCGGGCGCTCTCGTGCATCTCGGGCGCGAAGAAGCGGTAGCAGCCCTTGCCCGCGGCCTTGGCGGCGTAGAGCGCGAGGTCGGCGTCGCGCATCAGATCGTCCGGAGTGCGGTCGTCATAGTCCGAGGTAACGATCCCGACCGAGGTGCCGATCGACACTACCGTGCCGTTGATCGTGTAGGGCCGCGAGACATTGTCGATGATCCCCTGGGCGAGGCGCCCGAGGTCGTCCTTGCCCGGCGCGGTCGGGATGACGATCTCGAACTCGTCGCCGCCGAGGCGCCCGACCTGGCCGAGCTCGCCGACCTCGTCGCGCAGCCGCAGCGAAACCAGCCGCAGCAGGGTGTCGCCGGCCGGGTGGCCGAGCGTGTCGTTGACCGCCTTGAAGCGGTCGAGGTCGAGCAGGAACACCGAGCATTGGTGCTTGCGCCGCGACGCGCTGACCAGGGCGTCGTCGAGCGCCCGGCGCAGCACTTCGCGATTGGGCAGGCCGGTCAGCGAATCCTGGCGCGCGAGGCGGTCGAGCTCGACCTCCGACTGGCGCATCTTGGTCAGGTCCGAGGCGAAGCCGCGGAAGCCGAAGAAGCGCCCGATATGGTCGTGGATCGGCCGGCCGGAAATCGACCACCAGATCTCGTTCTTGGTCTTGGCGCGGACGATCAGGTCCTGGAAGGCGACGTGCGACGACAGATAGAAGCCGAGCGTCCGCTCCGAGGTCGCGCCGCCGTCGGCATTCTCGGCCGAGATGAGGTCGGCGAACGGGCGGTCGATGAGGTCGGCGGGCTCGCGCCCGAGCGCCTGGGCGACGCTGTCGCTGATATACGCCAAGGTTCCCTCGCGGGTGGTCTCCCAGAACCAGCCCTTCCCGCTCGCTTCGAATTCCTCGATCAGCCCGTCGGCGCGGGTCGCGTGCG
>DASRAY010000108.1:0-23539 GCA_035637935.1 Sphingomicrobium sp. | reverse complement strand
GCTCTCGACTTCGTCCAGTCGACCACTGCCCGCGGCGGCAAGGTGCTGTTCGTCGGCACCAAGCGCCAGGCGCAGGACGCGATCGCCGAAGCCGCTGGCGCTTCGGGCCAGCATTTCGTCAACCATCGCTGGCTCGGCGGCATGCTGACCAACTGGAAGACCATTTCCAACTCGATCAAGCGGCTGAAGAGCCTCGAGGAGCAGCTGTCGGGCGACACTGCCGGCCTGACCAAGAAGGAAGTGCTTCAGCTGACCCGCGAGCGCGACAAGCTCGAGAAGAGCCTCGGCGGCATTCGCGACATGGGCGGGCTTCCCGACGTCATGTTCGTGGTCGACACCAACAAGGAAGAGCTGGCGATCAAGGAAGCCAACGTCCTCGGCATCCCGGTCGTTGCGATCCTCGATTCGAACAGCGATCCGAGCGGCATCGCTTTCCCGGTCCCGGGCAACGACGACGCCAGCCGCGCGATCCGCCTCTACACCGACGCGGTCGCCCAGGCCGTCGGCGAGGGCCGTACCGGCGAGGCGCAGGCGCGCGGCGAGGATGTCGGCGCGATGGCCGAGCCGCCCGTCGAGCAGGCGCTGGAAGCTTAATTGCCTGCGCTCCTGCGCAAGCAGGAGCCCAGATCCTATATCAAAGACTGACTGGCCCCCTGCCTTCGCGGGGGCACGAGGAAGGAAAAAAAGACATGGCTGAGATCACGGCCGCGATGGTGAAGGAACTGCGCGAGCGCACCGGCGCCGGCATGATGGATTGCAAGAAGGCGCTGGCCGAGACCAACGGCGACATGGAAGCCGCGATCGACTGGCTCCGCGCCAAGGGCCTGTCGGCCGCCGCCAAGAAGGCCGGCCGCACGGCTTCGGAAGGCCTCGTCGGAGTCGCGGTCGCGGTCAATCGCGGCGCTCTGGTCGAGGTCAACTCGGAGACCGACTTCGTCGCCAAGAACGAAATCTTCCAGCAGTTCGTCGGCAATGTCGCCAAGCTGGTGCTCGAGCATGGCACCGACGTCGAAACGCTCGGCGCCGCCCAGTATCCCGAGGGCGGGACCGTCGCGGAGAAGCTGACCGATAACATCGCCAAGATCGGCGAGAACCAGTCGCTGCGGCGCGCCGAGATCCTCGAAGTGGGCGAGGGCGCGGTCGTGTCCTACGTCCACAACCAGGTCGCGCCCGGCCTCGGCCGGATCGGCGTGCTGGTCGCGCTCGAGAGCGCGGCGCCGGGGGAGACGCTGACCGAGCTCGGCAAGCAGATCGCCCAGCACGTCGCCGCGGCGCACCCGCTCGCCCTGTCGGCCGAGGAGCTTCCGGCCGAGCTGGTCGAGCGCGAGCGCGCCATCGCCATCGAGAAGGCGAAAGAAAGCGGCAAGCCCGACACCATCATCGAGAAGATGGTCGAGGGCGGCCTCGCCAAGTTCCGCAAGGAGCATGCGCTGCTGACCCAGCTGTTCGTGCGCGACAACAAGACCCCGGTCGCCGAAGTCGTCGCTGCGGCGGCCAAGGACGCCGGGACCGGCATCGCGCTCGCCGGCTTCGTCCGTTTCCAGCTCGGCGAGGGCATTGAGAAGAAGGTCGACGACTTCGCCGCCGAAGTCGCCGCGGCGTCGGGCGTAAAAAAAAATCCTGAGCCCGTCGCGTAATTTACTTCCTCCCCAGCCATTCGGCTGGGGAGGGGAACCATGCGAAAGTATGGTGGAGGGGTAACCGGCGCAGCGCCTCCTACCCCTCCACCATCCAATCTTCGTTGGATGGTTCCCCTCCCCACGAGCTGCGCTCGCAGGGAGGAACTAAGGATTGGCAACCGGGCGGCCGCGCCATAAAGGCGTGGCCGCCCGTGTGACATCTTGAGGACAGCCGAGCCGAATGACCCGACCGCGCTTCAACCGTATCCTGCTGAAGCTCTCCGGCGAGGCGTTGATGGGTCAGGGCCAGTTCGGAATCGATCCGGACGCGGTCGCCGGCCTCGCCGGCGAGATCGCGGCAGCCAAGGCCCAGGGTCATGAATTGTGCCTGGTGGTGGGCGGCGGCAACATCTTCCGCGGCATGGCGGCCGCGGCCAAGGGCTTCGATCGCGCGACCGCCGATTACATGGGCATGCTGGCGACCGTGATGAACGCGCTCGCCCTGCAGATGGCGCTGGAGAAGATCGGCGCCGACACCCGAGTCCTCTCGGCGATCCCGATGGCCAGCGTCAGTGAGCCCTACATCCGCCGCCGCGCGCTGCGCCACCTCGAGAAGGGCCGGATCGTGTTGTTCGCGGCCGGCACCGGCAATCCCTTCTTCACGACCGACACCGCCGCCGCGCTGCGCGCCGCTGAAATGGGCTGCGACGCCTTGTTCAAGGGGACCAGCGTCGACGGGGTCTATACCGCCGACCCCAAGCAGGTCGCGAGCGCCGAGCGCTACGACACGGTCTCCTTCAACACGGTGTTAAGCAACGACCTCAAGGTCATGGACGCCGCCGCGGTCGCCCTGTGCCGCGACAACAATATTCCGATCGTCGTGTTCAACATCCGCCAGGCCGGCAACCTCGCCGAGGTGATCGCCGGCGGCGGGATCGCGACGATCGTGCAGAATGGGGAGTAGAAGATGACCACCACCGTCAGCACGGACGACCTCAAACGCCGAATGCATGGCGCGGTCGAGGTCCTGAAGCACGATCTCGGCGGGCTGCGCACCGGCCGGGCGTCGACGGCGCTGCTCGATCCGGTCCACGTCGAAGTCTACGGCAGCAACATGCCGCTGAACCAGGTGGCGACCGTGTCGACGCCCGAGGCGCGGCTGCTGTCGGTTCAGGTGTGGGACAAATCGAACGTCCAGCCGGTCGAGAAGGCGATCCGCAACGCCGGGCTCGGCATCAACCCGATCGTCGACGGCCAGATCATCCGCCTGCCGATCCCCGAGCTGACCGAGGAGCGGCGCCGGGAGCTCGCCAAGCTCGTCGGCCAATATGCCGAGAAGGCGCGGATCGCGGTCCGCAACGTGCGCCGCGATGGCATGGACCATCTGAAGCAGGACGAGCGCAAGCACGACATCAGCGAGGACGAGCGCAAGCGCCTCGAGCACGACGTGCAGAAGCTGACCGACGACACGATCAGGGAGATCGACGAGGTCAGCCACGCCAAGGAAAAGGAAATCCTCGGCAAGTGACCTCCGCCGCCGCGCCCGGGGGCGTTCAGGGACTGGCCGGGGGCACGACGGTCCCGCGTCACGTCGCGATCATCATGGACGGCAACGGCCGCTGGGCCGAGCGGCGCGGGCTGCCGCGCGTCGCCGGCCATCGCGCCGGCGCCGAGGCGGTCAAGCGCGCGCTCCAGGCCGCCGCCGATCACGGCGTCGAGGTGCTGACGCTCTACGCCTTCTCGTCCGAGAACTGGCGCCGCAGCGACGACGAAATCTCCGACCTCACCGCATTGATGCGCTTCTACCTCGAGCGCGAGCTCAACCGGCTGATGGACGAGGGGGTCAAGCTCCGCCTGATCGGCGACTATTCGGCCTTCGGGCGCGAGCTGGTCGAGAAGCTCGAGCGGGCGGTCGAGCGGACCCGGGACAATCAGCGCCTGACCCTGGTCGTCGCGCTCAATTACGGCTCGCGCGCCGAAATCGCCGCTGCGGCCCGCACCCTGGGCGAGCGGGCCGCGGCGGGCGAGATCGCGCCGGCGGCGATCGACGAAGCGAGCATCGCCGCCGAGCTCGACACCCACGGGCTGCCCGAGCTCGACCTGCTGATCCGCACCTCGGGCGAAGTGCGGCTGTCCAATTTCCTTTTGTGGCAAGCGGCTTATGCGGAACTCTTGTTCCTCGATCTGCTCTGGCCCGACTTCGACGAGCAGGCCTTCGCCGGGGCAATCGAGCATTTCGCGGGCCGCCAGCGCCGCTTCGGTGGGCGAGGGTGACAGTTTGAACGAACTTTCCGTTCGGATCGTCTCCGGAGTGATCATGATCGGGGTCGCGCTCGCCGCGGCCCTGCAGGGCGGGGACTTTTTCGCGCTGCTGGTTGCGGCCGCCGCGACCGCGATGTTCTGGGAGTGGTGGATCCTGACGCGCGCCTGGGGCTTGCGCTGGACCGTCGGCGGCTTCGTCTATGCGCTGCTTCCGGCGATCGCGCTGCTGTGGATCCGCGAGCGCTTTCCAGACGCGGTCAACGCCAACGCGAATCTCTTGCTGTGGGTGTTCATCGTCACCTGGGCGACGGACATCGGCGCCTATGCCGTCGGCCGAGCGATCGGCCGCAACAAGCTCGCCCCGTCGATCAGCCCGGGAAAGACGGTCGAGGGCCTGTTCGGCGGCATCGTCGCCGCCGGCCTGTGCGGCGCCGCCTGGTCGGTCTATGCTGGCCTGCCCGAGCTGCTCCTGATCCTCGCTCCGCTGTTCGCCGTCGCCGCCCAGGTCGGGGATTTGTTCGAAAGCTGGATCAAGCGCCGGGCCGGGGTCAAGGATTCGGGTCACTGGCTCCCCGGCCACGGCGGGCTGCTCGATCGCCTCGACGGACTCGTTCCGGTCGCTGTCCTAACCGCGCTGGTCCAGCTATCGGGGCTGGTGTGAGACGCAAGATCGCCATTCTCGGAGCGACCGGCTCGGTCGGCACGTCGACGCTCGACCTCGTCGAGCGCAATCCCGAGCGATTCGACGTGGTTGCGGTGACCGCCGCAACGAACAGCGAAGCGCTCGCCGACATTGCCCGCCGGACCGGCGCGGTGCTCGCCGTGGTCTCCGACGAAGCGCGGCTGCCCGACCTGGCCGAGCGCCTCGCCGGAAGCGGCTGCCGCGCCGCCGCGGGCGCGGAGGCGCTGATCGAGGCCGCGGCGGGCGAAGCCGAGCTGGTGATCGCGGCGATCGTCGGCTGCGCCGGCTTGAGGCCGGTCATGGCCGCGGTCGAGGCGGGCCGGACCGTGGCGCTCGCCAACAAGGAGGCGCTGGTTACCGCCGGCGCGCTGATGACCGAGGCGGCAACCCGCAGCGGCGCGACCCTGCTTCCCGTCGACAGCGAGCATAATGCAATTTTTCAATGTCTTGCGTGCGGCCGTAAAGAAGACGTCGCGAAGATCGTCCTGACCGCGAGCGGCGGGCCGTTCCGGACCGCGTCGGCCGCGGCGATGCGCGACGCGACCCCGGCCGAAGCCGTCGCCCACCCCAACTGGTCGATGGGCGCCAAGATCTCGGTCGATTCGGCGACGATGATGAACAAGGGCCTCGAACTGATCGAAGCCCATTATCTGTTCGGCCTGCCGGCCGAACGGATCGACATCCTCATCCACCCGCAATCGGTGGTCCACTCGCTGGTCGAGTTCGTCGACGGGTCGGTGCTCGCCCAGCTCGGCAGCCCCGACATGCGGATCCCGATCGCTTATGCGCTCGCCTGGCCCGAGCGGATCGCCACCCCGGCGCAGCGGCTCGACCTCACAACTGTTGCGAGGCTCGAGTTCGAAGCACCGGATTTCACCCGCTTTCCAGCGCTTCGGTTGGCTCGCGAAGCGCTTCTCGCCGGCGGCTCGGCGCCGATCGTTCTGAACGCCGCCAACGAAGCCGCCGTCGCCCGCTTCCTCGCCGGCGAGATCGGCTTCACCGACATCGCCCGGATCGTCGGGCAGTCGCTCGCCGAGCAGGACTTCGCCGCGCCCGGCTCGATCGCCGAGGTGGTCGAGATCGACCGCTTGACCCGGCAGCGCGTCGTCGCTGCGCTGCAGGCCGCCTGAGATGCCGATCGCCCACCCGCCGCTGTGGATGGTGTTGCTGGCGTTCGTCTGCGCGCTCGGTCCGCTGGTCTTCTTCCATGAGCTCGGCCACTATCTAGTGGCGCGGCTGTTCAAGGTCCCGGCGGAGATCTTCTCGATCGGCTTCGGGCGCGAGCTGTTCGGCTGGACCGACAAGCAGGGGACGCGATGGAAGGTCGCCTGGCTGCCGCTCGGCGGCTACGTCAAGTTCGTCGGCGACATGGGGCCGGCGAGCGCCCCGGCCGAGGAGGACAGCATCCCCGATGAGCTGCGCGACCGGGCGTTTCAGTTCAAGCCGGTGTGGCAACGTTTCCTGATCGTGCTGGCCGGCCCGATGGCCAATTTCCTGCTCGCAATTGCGATCATCGCAGGCTTCATCGCGATCTATGGCGCGCCGTCGACCCCGAATCGCGTCGTCGGAACCGTTCCGCACAGCGCGGCCGAGAAAGCCGGACTGAAGGTTGGCGACAGAGTCATCTCCATCGCCGGCCGCTCGACGCGCAATTTCGAAGAAGTCTCCCAGCTTGCCAGCCTGTATCCGGACCAGGACGTCGGCCTCGAAATCGAGCGCGGTGGGAAAACCTTCGACATCGACGTCCATATCGGCACGCAGGTCATAAAGGATCGCTTCGGCCAGTCTTATCGCATCGGACTGCTCGGCTTACCCGTGCCACCGAGGCAATTCGAGCCCGTCCCGCTCCGCAGGGTCCTTCCAGTCGCCGTGGAGCGGACGGTATTTCTCACCCGAAGCATGATGGAAGGCCTGTGGCAGATCCTGACCGGTCGGCGGTCGCCCAAGGAGATCGGCGGGCCGATCCGGATCGCCAAGGTGGCCGGCGAACAGGCCAGCCTGGGGATTGAAGACTTCATCAGCCTTGTCGCGCTACTTTCAATTAATCTCGGATTCATCAACCTGTTGCCAGTCCCGCTCCTGGATGGAGGCCATCTCTTCTTCTATGCCGTGGAGGCGGTGCGGCGCCGCCCGCTCAGCGCGCAGGCGCTCGATTGGGCGTTCCGGGGCGGCCTCGCACTCATCCTCGCGTTGCTGGTCTTCGCGACCTTCAACGACCTCGGCCTGTGGAACCAGCTAGAACGCTTGATTGGCTAGGAGGCTTGGGGCAGGGGCGGTGTACGGCGTGGCTGAGGGGCGGCCGAATCTCAAGTACAAGGCGGGGATGCGTGATTTCAAAGACGAACGGCTTCAATCGGCGTGCAGGCGCCGCTCTCCTGGTCGGAACGATGCTCGGAGGCTGGACCGCGCCCGCGCTCGCCCAGCAGGATGCCGCTCAACCCGCTGAGCCCGCCGCCCAGCCGGCGGCGACTCCGGTCGAGGCGGTCGCTCCGGCGACGCGCACGATCCGCTCGATCGCGGTGCGCGGCAACCAGCGGCTCGAGCCGGAGACCATCCGCTCCTATGCCAATCTCGCCCCGGGCCAGACCTACACCGCCGGGACGCTCGACCAGGCCCTGAAGGATCTCTACGCGACCCAGCTGTTCGCCGACGTGACGATCACCGGCGCGGCGACCGGCGACCTCGTCATCCAGGTCCGCGAGAATCCGGTCATCAACCGCATCATCCTCGAGGGCAACAAGCGGCTCAAGGACGACAAGATCCTGCCCGAGATCAAGCTTGCCCCGCGTCAAATCTTCACCCGCTCGTCGGTCCGCTCGGACGTCGAGCGGATTCTCGAACTGTATCGCCGGCAGGGCCGCTTCGCGGCGCGGGTCGAGCCCAAGATCGTCCAGCTCGACCAGAACCGGGTCGATGTGGTGTTCGAGGTGTACGAAGGCGATCTTGCCAAGATCCGGCGCATCAACATCATCGGCAACAAAGAGTTCAAGGACGACCGCCTGCGCAAGGAGATGTATTCGCGCCAGGCGGGCGGGCTGCTGAGCTTCTTCAAGTCCAACGATACCTACGATCCCGATCGCCTGGCGGCCGACCAGCAGAAGCTGCGCGCTTATTATTTGACCCAGGGCTATGCCGATTTCCGCGTCGTTTCGGCGCTCGCCGAACTGACCCCGGACCGCAAGGACTTCGTGATCACCTACGTGATCGAGGAAGGCCCGCGCTACAAGTTCGGGACGATCGAGGCCGACAGCGCGCTGCGCGACTTTCCGGCCGCGAAGGTCAAGTCGCTGGTCACGCTAAAGCCCCACACCTGGTTCAACGCCAAGGCGGTCGAGGATGCGGTGACCAAGCTGAACGAGGAGGCGGGCAACCTCGGCTACGCCTTCGCGGACATCAGCCCGGCCTACGACCGCGACGCCGACAAGCACGAGATGAACCTCACCTTCAAGGTCGGGGAAACGCCGCGCGTCTACGTCGAGCGGATCGACATCACCGGCAACACGGTGACCCGCGACAAGGTCATACGCCGCGAGTTCCGGGTCAACGAAGGCGACGCTTTCAACGCGATCAAGGTCAAGCGCAGCCAGGACCGCATCCAGAGCCTCGGCTTCTTCCAGGACAAGCTCGAGATCAAGCAGAGCGAAGGCTCGGCGCCCGACCGCGTCGTCCTCGGCGTCAATGTCGAGGAGAAAGCGACCGGACAGCTCGCCTTGTCCGGCGGCTATTCGAGTCTCGAGAAGTTCGTCGTCCAGCTCGCGGTCAGCCAGAACAATTTCATGGGCAAGGGGCAGGAACTCAACGCCTCGGTCAACTGGTCGCGCTATGCGAAGTCGGTCGAACTCGGCTTCGTCGAACCCTATTTTCTCGACAAGGCGATCCTGCTCGGCGGCTCGATCTATCGCCGGGATTACCGCAGCTTCAACTTCGACACCAACGGCGACCGCAACACGACCTATTCGCAGACCAGCACCGGCGGCGGCCTGAGGCTTGGTTTCCCGATCACCGAATTCACCAGCTTCGCCACCCGCTACAGCCTAGTCCAGGACAAGATCGCGCTCGACAAGAGCAGTTTCTACACCGACCCCGACGGCGCCGGGCCGCAAGAAGCCGAATGCGATCCGCTCAAGGCGGGACGCTATTTGTGCGACGAAATCGGGACCCGGATCACCTCGCTGCTCGGCTATTCCCTGGTCTACGACAACACCGACGGAATCCGCCCGACCCGCGGCCAGCGCCTCATCCTGTCGCAGGATTTCGCCGGCCTCGGCGGCGACGTCCGCTATGTCCGCTCGCGCCTCGACGCCACCAAATATCGCGGCTTCGGCGGCGGCTGGGTCGCCTCCGCCCACGCCGAGGGCGGCTACATCCAGGCCCTCCAGAAATCGCCTGGCCCGGGCCGCGACGCGATCCGCCTGACCGACCGCTTCTTCGGCCCGCAGCTGCGCGGCTTCGACATCCGCGGCATCGGCCCGAGGATCCAACGCGTCAGCTACGACCTCGACGGCAACCTCGATTTCACCAACGCGCGCATCACCGACGCGGTCGGCGGTCGGGCCTATTACATGGGCCGCCTCGAGCTCGAGTTCCCGGTCACCTCGGGCCTCAAGAGCGTCGGGCTGCGCCCCTCTGCTTTCCTCGACGTCGGCTCGCTGTGGATGATCAAGCAACCGATCCTGACCGATATCGGCATCGTCTGCACGCCGAACGAGGGCGTTTCGGGCGGCCAGATCCCGCAGGCTCCGGGCACGCACTGCCCGGGCGAAGGCGCGGCCGGAACGCTGCCGGGCGACGATTATGTCCGCAGCCCCGGAATCAAGGAGTTCTTCCGCGGCAATTCACCCAAGCCGCGCGTGTCGATCGGCATCGGCGTCAACTGGACGTCGCCGTTCGGCCCGCTCCGCATCGACCTCGCCAAGGCGCTGCTCAAGCAGAAGGGCGACGACACCAAATTGTTCAGCTTCAACGTAGGGACCCAATTCTAATGCTTAAATTTGCGATTTCGGCCGCGCTCGCTGCGGCCACGCTCGTGCCCTCCGCGGCGCTTGCCCAAAACGTTCCGCCGGCCGTCATCGCCGTCGTCGACCTCGAGCGGGTCCAGGCCGAATGCACGGCGTGCAAGAGCGCCCGGGCCGCGCTGCAGACGCAGGCCAATGCGATCAAGGCCCGCGAGACGGCCCTGACCACCCCGCTGCAGACCGAGGGCAAGGCGATCCAGGCGGCGATCGACGCGCTCAAGGGCGCCGAGCCGGACGCCGCGCTCCAGGCCCGGGTCAAGGCGTTCGAGACCAAGCGCCAGCAGGGCGCGCAGGAGCTCGCCAACCGCACCCAGCAATTCCAGCGCAACCAGGCCTATGTCGCGCAGCAGATCCAGGCCAAGCTCGGCCCGATCTACCAGCAGGTCATGACCCGTCGCGGCGCCAACGTCATGGTCGAAATCGGCGCCACGCTCGCCTCGGGCCAGTCGCTCGACGTAACCAGCGACGTGCTCACCGCGCTCAACACGGCCCTGCCGACCGTCGGCACGACCGCGCCCGCGGCGCCGGCCCAGCAGCAGCCCCAGGGCCGCTAAGCCCCGGTGACCGACACCGCCGACAGCGCCGCCGTCGGCCCGCTCGACATCAAGCGGGTGATGGCGGCGCTGCCGCACCGCTATCCGATGCTGCTCGTCGACCGGGTCGAAAGCCTCGACCCGGACAAGGGCATCGTCGCGATCAAGGCGGTGTCGATGAACGAGCAATATTTCCAGGGGCATTTCCCGGGGCGGCCGATCATGCCGGGCGTGCTCCAGGTCGAGGCGCTGGCGCAGGCGGCGGGCGTCCTTGCGGTCGAAAGCCTCGGCCTCGCCGGCTCGGGCAAGCTGGTCTATTTCATGTCGATCGACGGGGTGAAGTTCCGCAAGCCGGTCGAGCCGGGCGTGCTGCTGCGGCTCGAGGTCGAGTTCGTCCAGAAGCGGTCGCGGGTGTGCAAGTTCGCCGGCCGCGCGCTGCTCGACGGCGAGATCGCCACCGAATGCGAATTCACGGCGATGATCGCCGATCCGCCAGCCTGATCCCTGCGAACAGCCCGCGCCCCTCGGTGCGATAGCTGAACACGTCCTGGTAGTGCTGGTCGAGCAGGTTCGAGCCGCGCGCGAACAGCTCGATTCCGGGGCGCACGGCGTAGGCGACGCGCGCGTCGGCCAGCCAATAGGAACCGAGCGCGACCCGGTCGAACGGGAAGGTGTCGTGGTTGTCGATGTGGCGGCCGACGTAGGCGAGCGACGCGCCGTAGGTGACAGGGCCGGACACGCCGTCGACCGCGACAGCTCCGCTGTGCTTCGGCCGCCGCACCTCGGTCCGCTGGGTGCCGCTGATCGCGTCGAGCTGGGTGGCCTTCAGATAAGCGTAGTTGGCCGAGAGCCGCAGTCCGTCCCGGACCCTCCATCCCACCGTCGCTTCGATCCCCGAACGCCGGCTGGTGCTGTCGGCATTGAGCGCGCTGGTGAAGCTCGCATTGTTGACGATCTCGTCGTGGAGGCGCTGGCGATAGCCGGTCAATGACGCTTCGACCGGTCCGCGGCGATAGCGCAGCGACAGCTCGAAGCCGCGCGAGCTTTCCGGCTTGAGGTCGGGGTTGCCGACGTACAGTCCGGGGAAGAAGCCGTAGAGGTCGAAGAAAGTCGGCTGCGCAATGCCCTCGGCATAGGCGCCGGCCAGCGAGAATCCGCCGCCCAGCTCGCCGAGCAGCGCGGCGCGGAGGCTGGTCGAATCCCGGAACCGGTTGAACCGGTCGCGGCGCACCGCGACGTCGCCGTGGATGCCGCCTGCATCGGCGCGCCATTCCGCGATGAGCGATTCGTGGCGCCGGCTGCGGTCCTGGTTGGTAAACCCGCCGAAGGCCGTGTCGCGGGCGTGGAACGTTTCGCGCTCGGTCTCACCGGCGACGATCAGCCGATGGGCGAGGGCGCCAGTGACCAGTTTCCGTTCCAGCTGCGCGGAAACGATGCGGCGAGTGCCGCGGGTACGGTTCTGCGGGACAGCGTCGAGATCGTTCTTGTTCGACGAGCCGAGCAGCGTGCCCGAGACCTGGCCGCGCCACGGCGAACTGTCACTGCCGACGCTCGCCCAGAGCCTGCCGGCGTCGAGCCGGTTGCGGCTGCTGTCGAGCGTGTCGGTGTGGGCGCCGGTGAACAGGTCGAATCCGTCGAACCGGGTGCGGCCGCTCAGCGCCAGGGCGGAGGCGCCGAACTCGACGTTGGGCGCCGGCCGCCACGTGCCGCGCAGCCGGCCGGAGAGGTTGCGATAACCGTCCCTGTCGCCCGGGCCAGCGACGCTGTTGATCCCGGTGGCGCGCTGGAAGCCGACCGCGCCGGCGATTCCGGCCTGACCGGTGGTCACCGCGCCGGATGCGCTCGCCCGGACCAGCCCGAACGAGCCCGCCTCGGCGCTCGCGCGCCCGCCGGGCACGTCGTCGATGCCGTTGACGGCGATCACGCCGCCGATCGCCTCCGACCCCCACAAGGCCGATTGCGGTCCGCGCACCACCTCGATGCGCGAGGCGAGGTCGGCGTTCAAAATCTCGAACCGCGGCGTGTCGCCCGAGGCCGGATCGTCGATCTTGATCCCGTCGACGAACAGCAAGGTGTGATTGGCTTCGGCGCCGCGAATCCGGACTTCGGTCAGCGAGCCCGCCGGCCCGGAGGTCGCGACCGCCGCCGACGGCGTCAGCCGGAGCAGGGCGCTGATCGCCGGCTCGTCGAGGCGCTCGATGCGCGCCTGGTCGATGATGGTGACGCTGGCCGGGGTTCGGGATTCGCTCTCCGGGGCGCGCGAGGCGGTGATGACGATCTGGTCGGTGGCGATCGGTGTAACGGGCATGGCATCCTCCTGTTGACGAACACAGTCGTCACAGAGGGATGCGCCGCCGGACTGCGGCGTCGGGGCCCACGCCCCCGCGGCTGACCCCGGCCGGGGAAACGGACGACGGACCAAGGCAGGTTCCTGACTTGCCAGTCGGACTGGCGTTCACAGTTGCGGGCACAGCGCCGGATTTTCGCCGGCTTCCCTTTGAACCGCCCCCGGTCCGCCAGACCCCGGACCCGATCCGGGGAAAGGTGGATGGGCGGCACCCTGGTCGACGCTGTGGCTAGGGCAGGGCGGGACGGACTGTCAAATTCGCGAAGGCGGAGCTATGCAGCGGCCATGACCAGCACCCACACCCGGCTTCTCGCTTTGCTCTCGGCGATCGTCGTCGCGGCCGCGCTCCGGCTCGTCCCGCATCCGCCCAATTTCACCCCGATCGCGGCGATGGCGCTGTTCAGCGGCGCTTATCTCGGCCGCCGCTCGCTGGCGTTCGTCGCGCCGTTCGCGGCGATGCTGCTGAGCGATGCCGTCCTCGGTTTCCACCCCTACATGTGGGCGACCTATTCAAGCGTCGCGCTGATCGTATTGATCGGCTGGGCCGTGCAGGCGCGGATCACGGTCTTTCGTGTGGGGATGGCGGCCGTCGCGAGCTCCGTCCTGTTCTTCGCGCTCACCAACTTCAGCGTCTGGCTCGGCAGCACCGTCTATCCGCAAAGCTTCGCCGGCCTCGCCGCCTGCTACGTCGCGGCGATCCCGTTCTTCCAGAACACGGTTGCGGGCGATCTGTTCTACAGCGCGCTGCTGTTCGGCGGCTTCGCCCTCATCGAGCGTGCCGTCCCGCGGCTCCGCGTCCAGCCCGCCTGAGGGCGCCCTTGGTTGCAACTTTGCCGTGCCGCCTGTAAAGGCGCGCGCTCAAGCTTCGGCAGCTGGTCGGAAACCAGCGGCTAACCCGAGGAAAACAAAGATGAAGTCCGGTATCCACCCCGATTACCACATGATCACCGTCGAAATGACCGACGGGACCAAGTTCCAGACCCGCTCGACCTGGGGCAAGGAGGGGGACACGCTCCACCTCGACATCGACCCCAGCGTTCACCCGGCGTGGACCGGCGGCAACCAGAAGCTGCTCGACACCGGCGGCCAGGTCGCGCGCTTCAACAAGCGCTTCGGCGGCCTCACTCTCGGCAAGAAATAACCGCGCTTGATCCGCGAAGCGCCGCGGATCGAGACCGAACGGCTGATCCTGCGCGAGTTCCGCGCGGGCGACCTCGACCCCTATGCGGCGACGCTCGCCGACGAGGAGGTCATGCGCCACATGGGCGGGAAGCCGATGATCCGCGAGGACAGCTGGCGGCGTATGCTGGGCGGGATCGGCATGTGGGCGACGCTCGGCATGGGGCCGTGGGCGGTCGAGCGGAAAGCGGACGGCGCGATGGTCGGCCACTGCGGCTTCTTCCAGTTCCATCGCGACATGGTCCCGCCGATCCTCGGCGAGCCCGAGATGGGCTGGATCTTCGACCGTTCGGTGCATGGGCAGGGGATCGCCTACGAGGCCTGCGTGGCCACATTGGGCTGGGCCGAGCGCGAGCTTCAGGCCGACAGCTATCCGGCGATCATCGACCTCGATAATTTTGCCTCGATCAAGCTGGCCGAACGCCTCGGCTTCGTCCGCCAACCCGACGCGACTTATCGCGGCCAAGCGATGGCCTTCTACCGACGGCCCGCGAGCCTACCACCCGCCGCCGCCGCCGCCGCCCCCACCGCCGCCTGACGACCCGCCGCCGCCCGAGCCGCTGCTCGAGCCCGGGGCCGCCGAGGCCGAGCTGATCGTGCTGGCGAGGCTCGAGCCGACGCTGTCGGCGAAGCGGCTCGGGTTGTTCCACGGGTCGCTGCTGCCCGAATACCACAGGAAACCCTGCTGGCCGCCTTGCGCCGCGGCGGCCGCGGCGAGGACGCCCTGGAAGCGGTCCGCCCAGCGATTCTCGACTCCCAGGGCGATCGCATAAGGCAGGTATTTCTCGAAGACTTCGGGCGTGTCCTGCGGGGCGGTCATGCGATCGAGCCGCTCGCGCTCGGTGATGGACAGATATTGCTTGAAGCCGGCGATACGATCGAGCACCGCGCGGCCCTCCCGGGTCGGCGCGGCGATCCACCAGAAACAAGTGACGACCAGGGGCAAAGCGAGCGCCGGGATCGCCAGCGGCAGCCACCAGCCGCTGTTCAGAGCCGCGATGAAGATCGGGGCGCCGACCGCCAGCGCCGCGGCGAAGGCGGCGAAGGCGATGAATCCGAACAGGCACTTGCCCATGGTCGAGGAGCCGTGGATGATCAGCGCCAGCAAGGCCGCGACGGTCATCGCGCCGAGCGTCACCAGCACGCGCCACAGCGCCGCCTCGTCGGTCGCCGCGACCACAGCGGCCGACGCCGCCCATAGCGCGGCAGCGAAGGCGACCACGCCGACGACCGCCCAGCCATAATTGCGATGAAACAGTTTCTCATCGAACTGCTTCTTCAAGTCTTCCGCCAACGCATTCTTCGCGGACGAAAATTTCTCGTGGTTCTTCTGCTCCATAGTGATTGATTCGCCGGTCGAGAGGAGGTTGCGCAGCGCCGCCTCCTCGTCCGCCGGCAGCGGGTTCGAGCCCGGCAGGCGTTCGATCCGGGTCTTGTCGCGCGAGAACCAGCCGCCGTCCTCCTCGACCAGCCGGATGTGGCCGCGAACCCCCATGTCGACCAGCGCCGCGGCGAACGTCCGGTTGTCGGCGCCCATCCTGGTCACGTAGCGCATGCCGGCGGGGGTGAGATCGTCTGGCGGTGAGAAGATCGGCACCACGGTTCCGGCGCGCGGGTCGCGCCCGGCCCGGGCCCAGGCGAAGTAAAAATAGCCGAGCAGGCCGAGCAGCGCCGCCCCGCCGACCAGGGGCGGACCATAATCGGTCAGGAAGGTCCGGCTGGCGCTCGGTTCGGCGACGACGCCTTTGGGGAAGGCGACGGCGACGGTCAGGCCCTCCCTGGGGCCGAGCGGAGCGGTCGTCCGCCACGCGATCTCGCCGGGCTTTTCCTCGACGACCTCGGCATTCGACCCTTTCGCGCCGTAAGGGCCGGTGTAGCTCCTCCGCTGGCCCAGCGGGACCGGGCCGGGGAGGCGAATGCGCGCCTCGGCGACGTCGATCGGGAAGATCCAGCCGGTCCCGGTCGCGTTCCAATAAAGTTCGTCGAAATCCTCGAAAAAGCCGATCTCGCGGGTCGCCCGGTAGCGAAGGACGTAGCGGTGATCGCCGACCGCGACGTAGCTGTTCGGGTCGCCGACTTTGATCCGGATCCCGCTCTGGATCGACTCGGTCGCCGCCGCGACCGGCGCGCCGTCGAGAGTCGCGCCTTCGAAGGTGAAGCCGATTCGGACCCGGCCGCCGTACCGATTGGGGTACGAGGTCGGGAAATCGCGGAAGATGCCGTGCCGGATGTCGATGTTCTCGGCACGGATGTCGATCGTCTCGATGACTTCGACCGAGGAATCCCGCTGGACCTGAACCTCGCTCCAATAATGGGCGATTCGCTCGTCAGCCCGCGCCGCGGCCGGGCTGGCGATCAGCAGGAGCGAGGCGAGCGCCCGCCACAGAGAGCGCATGGTCAGGCCGCCGGGCGCGCGAAGTCGATCCTGGGCGCGGTCTGGATGCTCTGGTCGTCGTCCTGGTAGAACGGCTCCTCGGTGAAGCCCATCGGCCGCGCGATCAGCACCGGCGGGAAGCTCTGGATGTTGGTGTTCAGGTCGCGGACGGTCGCATTGTAATAGCGCCGCGCGCCCTGAAGCTCGCCCTCGATGTTGGCGAGCTGGTCCTGGAGCTGGAGGAAATTGGTGTTGGCCTTAAGCTCGGGATAGGCCTCGGCGACGGCGAACAGCTTGCCGAGCAGCCCGGTCATGTGCGCGTCGGCCTGGGCAGTCGCCGCGACGCTGCCCGCGGTCAGCGCGGCCGAGCGGTTGGCGCTGACCTCCTCGAACACCTCGCGCTCGTGGGTGGCATAGCCTTTGATCGTCTCGACCAGGTTGGGAATGAGGTCGGCGCGGCGGCGGAGCTGGACGGTGATTCCGCTGAAGCCTTCCTTGACCAGCGCGCGCAGGCGCACCAGCCGGTTGTAGACCGCAACTCCGTAGAACAGCAGCAGTGCGATGACTGCGACGATGACCCAGCCGAAAATGCCCATGTAGCCCCCCATTTCCTCCCGGGCGGCCAGCATAAGGCGGTTTACGGCTGTTCGCTAGAAGGCGGCGATTCCGGTGATCGCCCGGCCCATGATCAGCGCATGGACGTCGTGGGTGCCTTCATAGGTGTTGACCGTTTCGAGGTTCGCCGCGTGGCGCATCACCTGGAACTCGGCCGAAATGCCGTTGCCGCCGTGCATGTCGCGCGCGATCCGCGCGATCTCCAGCGCCTTGCCGCAATTGTTGCGCTTGATCAGGCTGATCGTCTCGGGGATCAGCTCGCCCGCTTCGAGCCGGCGGCCGACGCGCAGCGACGCCTGGAGGCCGAGGGTGATCTCGGTCGCCATGTTGGCGAGCTTCAGTTGGACCAGCTGGTTGGCGGCGAGCGGGCGCCCGAACTGCTTGCGGTCGAGCGTGTACTGGCGCGCCGCGTGATAGCAGGCCTCGGCCGCGCCCATCGAGCCCCAGCTGATCCCGTAGCGGGCGCGGTTGAGGCACCCGAACGGGCCCTTCAAACCCTCGACGTTGGGCAGCAGCGCGTCCTCGCCGACCTCGACCCCGTCCATCACGATCTCGCCGGTGATCGAAGCGCGGAGCGACAGCTTCTCCTTGATCTTGGGCGCGCTGAGCCCGCTGGCGCCCTTCTCGAGCACGAAGCCGCGGATCTTGCCGTCGTGCGCGTCCGACTTCGCCCACACCACGAACACGTCGGCGATCGGCGAATTGGTGATCCACATCTTGGTGCCGGTGAGGAGATAGCCGCCCTGGACCTTCTGGGCGCGGGTGCGCATGCTGCCCGGGTCTGAGCCGGCGTCGGGCTCGGTCAGGCCGAAGCAGCCGACCCATTCGCCGGTCGCGAGCCTGGGCAGATACTTCTTGCGCTGCTCCTCCGAGCCGTAGGCATTGATCGGGTGCATGACGAGGCTCGACTGGACCGACATGGCCGAGCGGTAGCCGCTGTCGACCCGCTCCACCGCCCGGGCGATCAGCCCGTAGCTGACGTAGCCGAGGCCGGCGCCGCCATATTCGGGCGGGATGGTCGCCCCGAGCATGCCGAGCGCGCCGAGCTCGGTCATGATCTCGCGATCGAAGCGCTCGTCGAGATAGGCCGAGGTGACCCGCGGCAGGAGCTTTTCCTGGGCATAGCCTTCGGCCGTGTCGCGGACGAGCCGCTCCTCGTCGGAAAGCTGGTGATTGAGATCGAACGGATCCGCCCAGTCGAACGGAAGGATGGCAGGCTCGCCCACGGTGTTGCGGCTCCGAAACTGTAAAGGAAGGTGCCGCCCTTACCGATGTGCGCGGCGCCGCGCCACCCCCGCCGTCAGTCCTTCTTGGCGACCTTCGCCCCGCCGCTGCTGCCGAACGTCTGCTTGAGCGTCAGGCCGACGCTGATGTGCTGGTCGCGCTCGCGGAACTCGTTGATGATCAGCGACGGGTCGGCGCGGTTGGGGCGGAACAGCAGGCGGTTCCGCTTGCCGAACACATGGTCGACGTTGAGCGTCACCGAGGTGTTCGCGGCCGGCCGATATTCGACGAACGCGTTCCACCCCGGCGCGCCGTTGAAGTTCGAATCGAACTCGTCGGTGCGGAAGAAGGTGGTTCTTTTTTGGTCGAACAGCTCGAACCCGTAGGACAGCGATCCGGAATCGCGGCGGACGGTCAGATCCCACTGCCAGTCCGGGAAGAAGCCGCTCCAGTTGCGCTTGTCGCCGCTGATCGGGTCCTCGACCCGGGTGCGCTGGATGGTGCCGGTGAGCTTGGCGCGGAGGCCCTTCCACAGCATGGCGAGCGGGGCGTCGAGCGTCAGGCTGGCGAAATAGCGGCGCCCGGTGCCGAGATTGCCGGGGGCGTCGGCGCAAAAGTCGGGGTCGCCGGGGTGATCGATCTCGTCGCAGATCAGGATCCGGTCCTGGAGCTTGCTGACGAGGTCGTGGCCGAGGTCGAGCTTGAACAGCCCGTCGCCGAACAGCGGATGTTCGACCGTCGCCCGGAACTCCCAGGTGCGCTGCGGCTCGAGGTCGGCGTTGCCGCCGTTGATCCGCTTGGTCGAGAGATCGCCGACGCTGATGAAATCGTAGAAATCGAGCTGCGCGACCGTGCGCTTGACCGACAGCTGGGTGTGCCAGCCGCCGCCCGGCTTCCAGTCGAAGGTGATGTTCGGCTTGAGGAATTTGAGCGTCCGGTCGGCGATCGCGTCGCCGCGCACCTTGAGGTTCGAATATTCGTAATTGACGCCGCCGTCGACACGCAGGGTCGGGGACAGCGCCTTGCCGAGGTTGACGTAGACCTCGCCGCGTTTCTCCTTCACGGTCGCGTCGGCGATCGACAGGTCGATCGGCACGCGATTGCCGTCCTCGTCGACCGCATTCAGTTCGACGTGGTCGTCGAGCGTATTGTAGGCCGCCTCGGCGCCGGCCTCGAACGACAGGCCGAGCAGATTGGCCCGGGTCCAGCTCAGCCGGCCGATCGTCTCGTTGCGCTTGGCGTCGATCAACTGGTCGAAGCCGCCGTTGGTGACTCCGCCCTCGTCGATCAGCCCGTCCCGCTGGACATATTGGTCGAAGTCGTGGCGCTTGCGGCGGGTGGCCAGGCCGACCAGCTTGATCGCGCCGCTCGCGAGCGGGCGGGTGACGTCGCCGCCCAGTTCGAACACCGGATCCTTGTAATGCTGGAACAGATTGTCGTCGTGCTGCGGACCGTCGAACGGCGACACCCGGTTGGTCTGGGTCAGGTCGAAGCGGTTCGGCTGCCAGCGGAGGTTGATCCGGTAGGCGTCGTTGGCGCCGTGCTCGAGCGCGTAGGCGGCGGCGATGAACGGATTCTTGTTGGCGTAGACGTTGTGCTTGCGGCGGAACTCGACCAGCGTGCCGCTCGCGGTGTCGACCAGCGTGTCGGTGCCTTCTTCATATTGCTTGTTGTAGCCGGTGCCGGCCGACAGGTTGAAGCTCGACGGTCCCTTGCGGATGAGGGCGTTCGCCGAAATGTTCTTCTGGACGTAGCCGGAGTAGCGGCGGAGGGCGCCGACGGTGACGTTGGCGTCGAGCCCCCCGGCGTTGGACAGGACGACGTTGAGCACCTGGCTCTTGCCGGCATAGTCGGAGCCGTAGAGGTCGCCCGAGCCGAGCTCGACCCGGACCACGCGCTGCGCCGGGATGCGCTGAAGGGTCGTGTCGAGCGCCTCCGACTTGGTGCTCGGGCGGGCGCCGTTGATGACGACATTGCCCGCGGTCCCGGCGAAGCCGCGCACGTCGGCGCCGTTCTGGCCGGCGCCGAGGTCGAGCTGGAAGCCCGGAACGTGCTGGACGATGTCGTATGCGCTGCGCGGCGCGAACTGGGCGAAATAAGCGGCGTCATAGACCGTGGTCCGCCCGCTCGGCGCGCCGGCCGGCGGGGTCGCCGGAGCTTGGGCGAGCGCGGGAGCGGCAAGAGCGGCCGCCGAAGTTCCGACAGCGAGCAGCCAGGTTCGGCGCACCATTGTTCCCCTTGTTCCTTGCGCAGCGCCTAGGCACGGGTCCGAGCGCGCCGCGAACGCTCTTCGATCAATCGACAGACGGTTCGACCGGGGCCTTGGCCGGCCGCACCAATGGACGAACGGTTCAGCGGCGGTGCCCGAACAGCTTGGCCTGGACCAGGTCGTCGATCGACAGCCGGCCGCCCGGCCTAACCGACTGGGCAAATTCGGGGGTGATTCCGAGCGCCCTGAGTTGGACGAGCTGATCGACCGGCAGCCGGCCGAAGCCGATGCGGTCGAAGCCGGCGACGAACTCGGGCGTGACTCCAAGCGCGCGCAGCTGGACCAGCTCATCGGCCGGGAACGCGCCGTAGCCGATGCGGGTGAAGCCGGCGATCCACTCGGGGGTGACTCCGAGCGCCTTGAACTGGATCAAAGTGTCGATCTGCCGCGGGCGATAGCCGGCGCGGGCCAGCTCGCCGATGTAACGCGAATCGACCCCGAGCGCACTGAGCCCCATCAAATCGTCGATGGTCGGGGTCGGGAAGCGCGCGGCGGCGAGCGCGTCGATCACGTCGCGCCGGGCGTTGACCGCCATCAGCCCGAAGGCTTGCTCGCGGGTCGGAGTGCCGATGCCGCGGCTGGCGAGGAGCTGGGCGAAGCGAGCATCGGCGGTGAAGCGGCAATTGCCGTAGCCATGGCTGGAGCCGCCGCTGCCCAAGCAGTCGAGCCGGCCCGCTTCGCGGATTATGGCAAAGCGCAAGGGTCGACTGCCGGGCCCACGAAACCCGCCGAGGTCGAGACCCACCAGCTCCGCGGGCTTGAACCCAGTAGACCAGCTGTTTTGGTCGCGGTCGCGCTCCTCGTCGCGAAAGCTGGCGTGGATCCGATCCCCGCTCTCCGGCCGAAGCGTGAAGGCGATCCAGCCGGGCGAGCCGGCAAGGCAGGCCGACGACACGCTGATCGTCGCGAACATCAATGCCAACAACAATGCGAGACAGTGCTTCATGGTCAGTCTCCTTGGGCAAGCCTCACCCGTTCGCCCGGGCCAGGCGTTCGAAAAATCGGAAAGTCGGAAGTCAGGAGTTGCTTAGGGCCGCGACCTCAGCCGTCGGGGTCGGATCGCGACGGGTTCACGCTGACGTCGCTCGGCTTGACCCCCATGGTCCACATTTCGACTACCCGGTCAGCGTTGCGGACGTTGATCCCGGCCCGGCGCATGCTCTGGACGTAGCTGGGGGGCACGCCGACGGCGCGAAGCTGGATATAATCGTCGACGTCGGGCGGGATTCCGGCGGCCGCCATGGCGCGCACATAGTCTCCGGTCAGTCCGACCGCCCGCGCCGAAGTCAAATTCTCGACATCGAGCCTGCGGAAGCCGACGGACGCCATCGCTCGAGTCCATTCGGGAGTCGCTCCGACCGCCTTCAGCCCGACGAACTCGGACGGGTCGACCGAGCGCAGGCTCGGCGCGGCGGCGCGCATCGCCTGGATATATTCGGCAGTGACTCCGCTCGCCTTGAGCTCGATGATCCGGTCGACGATGTCGCGATCGGGGTGGCGCCCCGGCCCGACGTCAACGCGCACCGCGCGGTCAGGCCCGACTGCGACATGAACCTTCGCCGCCCGAGCCTCGGCCACCGCCTGCCGTGCCTCCGCCAGCGCCTCGTCGCGCGCTTCGGTGGCGTTCGCGACGGCCTCGGCGACGTCGGCCGCGCGCTCGGCCCGTGCTTCCTCGGCCTCGGACATCGGCTTCACCGCGGTCACCGCTGTCGACACGCCATGAGCAATGATCGTCGGCAGGTCGGTCGGGACCTCGCTCGGCTGGTAATATGGAGCGATTCCGCCCTTGGCGGCGGTCTTGACGACCGGAGCCGGCTTGGGCGCTCCGCCGGGGGTCAGGGTCAGCGCGGCGAGCGGCGCGGCAACGAGGACGGCGCCGACGAACACCCCGGCGGCGAAGCTGCGCGCGGCCGGGCCGCGGACCGACTTGCCGTCGAGCACCCGCGCGACCCGCCGGGCGAGCGAGGTCCTGGACGGCGCCACGCCGTGCGCGCCGAGCAGCAGGCCCGGGCATTCGTGGCGGGCGACGCCGACCAGCAGCTCGGCATAATCGGTGTCGGCGATATCGGCGGCGAGCACCGCGTCGTCGGCCGCTTCCTCGCGCAGCTGGTGGGCTTCGCGGGCGAGGATCCAGACCAGCGGGTTGAACCAGAACAGAGCGGTGGCGACGCGCGCGAGCAGCAATTTGACCCAGTCCATCCGGGCGACGTGCGCCAGCTCGTGGGCGATGATCGCTTCGGCTTCATGCTGCGCCTCGACCGCGCGGCTGTTCAACAGGATCACCGGGCGCATCAGGCCCCAGCTGATCGGCGAAGCGAGGGCGTTGCTGGTGAGCAGGGCGGTGCCGTGCTTGAACCCCATCCGCCGCTGGGCGCGGGCGAGTGCGGTCAGCCAGTGGCCGTCGACCAGCACCTCGGCCCGGGCGCGGAGCGCGATCAGCCTCGCGAGCGCAAGGACGGTGATGAGGAGGAGGATCGCGGCGGGGACCGCGTAGAGCGCCGTGGTCAGCGCGAGCGGGCTCAGCGCCGCTTTGGCCGGCTTCGTCCTGGCAACGATCTCCTGGGCGACGGGCGCGATCGGCTGCGCGGCTCCCGCGGTGGGCGCCGCGGCGGTGACCGCCGAGGCCTCGGCCGCGGGGGCGCTGCCGAACAGCGCCGGCGTTGCGACGTTCCAGCTCGGCAGGACCAGCGGGGCCAGGGCCATGATCACCAGCGCGAGCAGGCCGATATGGGCGAGCCACGAGCGCTCGGCCGCCGAGCGGCCCTTGATCAGCTGCAGCAACCCGAGCGTCAGGCCGGCGATCAGCAGCGACTTCAGCGCGATTCCGATGAGGACGGCCATTATTTGCCCCCTTTGGCCTGGCGGGCGCGGGCGATCATCGCCTCGAGCGCGTCGAGCTCATCCTTTTCGATCCCGTCCGACATGCCGAGCAGGGCCGAGGCGGCGCTCGCCGGCGAGCCGTTGAAGAAGGTCTTCACGATCTCGCTCAGCGCCGATTTCTTGGCGACCGAGTCGGACAGCACGGGGCTGTAGAGATAGCCGCGCTCCGATTCGCTGCGCTGGACATAGCCCTTGTCCTCGAGCCGCTTGAGCATCGCGCGGACTGCGGAGCCGCTCAACTGGTCGGGCAAAGCGTCGCAAATGTCCGAGACGGGCAGGGCGCCCCGCTCATAGAGGATATCGACGATCTGGCGTTCGCGGGGCGGAATCTTGCTGAGCATTCTTCAGGTCCTCTCGCGACGGGACTCGCCGCGCTACATTTGTAGCATGTGCTACATTTGTAGCGTGAATGCAAGATGAATGTTTAGCGATCGTGACCCCTCACAGCGCGGTCCTTCGACGGACGGCCGGAAAATAACTACGAAAGTCTGGCGGAGAGGGTGGGATTCGAACCCACGGTGGGCGTGAACCCACGGCGGT
>DASRAY010000107.1:0-8966 GCA_035637935.1 Sphingomicrobium sp. | reverse complement strand
GCTTCGCCGCCGCCGATGCACAGCGAGGCGATGCCGCGCTTGAGGCCGCGGTCCTGGAGGGCCGCGACGAGCGTGGTGATCAGCCGCGCGCCGCTGGCGCCGATCGGGTGGCCGAGCGCGGTCGCGCCGCCGTTGACGTTGATCTTGTCGTGGCTGATGCCGATGTCGCGCATGGCGATCATCGCGACGCAGGCGAACGCCTCGTTGACCTCGAACAGGTCGACGTCGGCGACGCTCCAGCCGGCCTTGTCGAGCACCTTCTGGATCGCCGGGACCGGCGCCGAGGTGAACTTCTCGGGCGCCTGGGCGTGCGCGGCGTGGGCGACGACCCGGGCCACCGGGGTCTTGCCGAGCTTGTCGGCGACGCTCTGGCGGGTGAACACCAGCGCGGCGGCGCCGTCGCTGATCGACGAAGAGGTCGCGGCGGTGATCGTGCCGTCCTTGGCGAAGGCGGCGCGCAATTCGCGGATCTTGTCGGGATTGCCCTTGCCCGGCTGCTCGTCGACGTCGACCGTGACCTCGCCCTTGCGGGTGACGACCGTGACCGGAACCACTTCCTTGTCGAACCGGCCCGACGAGATGGCGTCGTTGGCGCGCTTCAGGCTCTCGATCGCATAATCGTCCTGCTGCTCGCGGGTGAATTGATACTCGCGCGCCGCATCCTCGGCGAAAGTGCCCATCGCCCGGCCCTTGTCATAGGCGTCCTCGAGCCCGTCGAGCATCATATGGTCGTAGACCGTGTCGTGGCCGATGCGGGCGCCGGCGCGGTGCTTCTTGAGCAGGAAGGGCGCGTTGGTCATCGACTCCATGCCGCCGGCGACGATCACGTCGGCGGAGCCGCTGTTCAGCATGTCGTGGGCGAAGATCGCGGCCTGCATGCCCGACCCGCAGACCTTGTTGATGGTCACCGCCTCGGCGTGCTGCGGAAGCCCGGCGCCGATCGCCGCCTGGCGCGCCGGGGCCTGGCCGAGGCCGCCCGAGAGGACGTTGCCCATGAACACCTTGTCGACGTCCTCGCCGGCGAGGCCGGCGCGCTCGACCGCAGCCTTGACCGCTGTCGCGCCGAGCTCGGTCGCGCTCAGTGCCGAGAGCGCGCCCTGGAAGCTGCCCATCGGCGTGCGGGCGTAGGAAAGGATGACGATCGGGTCGGACGGGGTGGTGGCCATTGGTTAATCTCCGGAGTCGGATTGTTGCAGCGCACATAAGGCCGCCGGCGCACTTGTTCAAACCGTTGGTCGAAACCCGCCTTGCCCTTTCCGCCGAACGGTTCAGCATGAGCCCCATGAAGCTCGGACCGCCAAGAGTCGCGCTTCTCGTCGCGAGCGCCGCCTTCGGCATGTCGGTCGCCGCCGCGCAGACCGCGCCGCCGCCCGCCCCGCCGAATTTCGCCAATCCGCCGTACAAGAACCTCAAGGTCTTCCCGCAGGCCATCACCCGCGACCAGCTGATTGCGAATATGAAATTGTTTTCGCAGTCGCTGGGGGTGCGCTGCACCTTCTGCCACGTCGGCGAGGAGGGGAAGCCGCTCTCGACGTTCGACTTCGCCTCCGACGCCAAGGCCAAGAAGCAGCGCGCGCGGGTGATGCTGCTGATGGCCCACCGAATCAACAGCGAGGATTTCGACGGGCAGATGAAGGTCACCTGCTTTACCTGCCACCGCGGCTCGACCAAGCCGCTGACCGCGCCGCCGCCCGGCGCCAACTTCGTCCCGCCGCCGCCGGGCGCGCCGCCGCTGCCGCCGCCAAAGCCGCCGGAGCGCGGCGCTTAGCTCCCTCTCCCGTGTCGGGAGAGGGTCGGGGTGAGGGTGCCGACGTCGTAGTGAACTCGCTGCCGTTGAATCCCCCACCCAACCCTCTCCCCGCCGGGGAGAGGGCTATAGGTTGTCCAAGCCTCGGGCGCTCTGCTAGCGGCGCTCGCCAAGGAGACCCGCATGTCCGACCCCGCCCCGCTCGATTTCGGTCTTGGCGAAATGGCCGACACGATCCGCGAGACGACCGAGCGCTTCGCTCGCGAGAAGATCGCGCCGATCGCCGCCGAGATCGACGAGACCGACCAGTTCCCGCGCCACCTGTGGCCGCAGATGGGCGAGCTCGGGCTGCACGGAATCACGGTCGAGGAGGAGGACGGCGGCCTCGGCCTCGGCTATCTCGAGCATGTCGTCGCGCAGGAGGAGGTCGCGCGGGCGTCCGGCTCGGTCGGCTTGAGCTACGGCGCTCACTCGAACCTGTGCATCAACCAGATCCGCCGCTGGGCGAATCCGGAGCAGAAGAAGCAATTCCTGCCCAAGCTGATCAGCGGCGAGCATGTCGGCGCCCTGGCGATGAGCGAGGCCGGCGCCGGCAGCGACGTCGTCGGAATGAAGCTCAAGGCCGAGAAAAGCGGCAACGGCTACCGGCTCAACGGCACCAAATTCTGGATCACCAACGGGTCGGAAGCCGACACGCTCGTGGTCTACGCCAAGACCGAGCCGGAGGCCGGCAGCCGCGGCATCACCGCCTTCATCATCGACAAGGCGATGACCGGTTTCTCCATCGGCCAGAAGGTCGACAAGCTCGGCATCCGCGGCTCGCCGACCGCCGAGCTGGTGTTCGAGGATTGCTTCGTCCCGCCCGAGAATATCCTCGGCGAGGAGAATAAGGGCGTCGCGGTGCTGATGAGCGGGCTCGATTACGAGCGGACCGTCCTCGCCGGGATGCAGATCGGCATCATGCAGGCGTGCATGGACACCGTCATCCCCTACGTCCGCGACCGCAAGCAGTTCGGCCAGCCGATCGGCAGCTTCCAGCTAATGCAGGCCAAGATCGCCGACATGTATGTCGCACTGAATTCGGCGCGGGCCTACGTCTACCAGGTCGCCAAGGCGTGCGACGCGGGCAAGACGACGCGCCACGACGCCGCCGGAGCGATCCTGCTGGCGTCCGAGAATGCGGTGAAGGTCGCCAACGAGGCGGTCCAGGCGCTGGGCGGCGCCGGCTACACCAAGGACTGGCCGGTCGAGCGCTACTATCGCGACGCCAAATTGCTCGACATCGGCGCCGGCACCAACGAGATCCGCCGCATGCTGATCGGCCGGGAGCTGATCGGGGCTTAAAGCAGCAGCTGCCCGGCGCCCCAGCCGATCAGTACGACCCCGGAGACATGCGCGATGGCCCGCCCGTGGGGAAGCAGCTTTTCGGCGGCGACCAGCAAGGTCAGGCCGGCGACCCACAGCAGGTTCATCACGCCGCCGACGAACAGCAGGGCCATCAGCAGCCAGCAGCAGCCGACGCAATAAGCGCCGTGGATCAGGCCCAGGCGAAGCGCGCCGGCGGCTCCGGGCCGGTAATGGCGCGACATGAATTGCGCGGGAGAGCGGCAGCGGCCGAGGCAGGCGTCCTTGAACGGCGAGAGCTGATAGAGGCCGACCAGGATCATGACGATCGCGGCGGCGCGCGCGCCGGTCAGGGCCATGGTCATCGGCGAGGCGAGCGCTGCCCGCTGCAGGGTTAATTGCAGGCCCGCGGCGATGACTGCGAAAGCGATCCAGACGAGCAGATAACCGGCGACGAACAGCCCGGCCGGCGGCCGCGCCCGATAGTCGTTGAGCCGCTGGGCGCGGGCGTAGAGCAGCACCGTCGGCGCCGCGCTCGGGGTCATCATCGCGATCATCATCGCCGCCCACATCGCGGCGGTGAGGGCGAAGCCCGCGCCCATGTCGGACATTCCGGCGCCGGCGAGCAGCCAGGTCCAGGCGAGCAGGGTCAGCACGCCGAGCGCGGCCAGGGTCACGGACGTGCTGCGCTCGAGCAGATGCTCGGCGGCGGTGCGCTGGCTCAGCTTCGAACCACTCCGTGAGTCGACAGATGGATGTTGGCGAACTGCGCGTATTTGCTGGCGATCGCGATATCCATCGGCCCGCCGCTGGTTTGGCTCGACGCGCTGCCGATTTCGGCAACTTCATATTCAAAGCCATCGGGAAGGCAGATCTGAGCGCGCGCTTCGGCGCCGGTCACCGGATTGCGGATCGGCTCGCCGCTCATCTCGACATAGCCGGGCACCGCCAGCTTGCCGCGCCGCCCGGTCACGTCGACCTCGAAGTCGATCGGCGCGAACACCGGCTCGTGCATCGTCTCGATGGTCGACGCGAACACCGCAAACACGGTCGCGAACGGGTCGGTGTCCTGGCCGCTCATGATCTTGAGCAGGGCTTCGCGCTGCTCGTGAGACGCCCGCTCGTCGACGATCGCCATCGCCTCGCCACGGCCTTCGTGGATCGGTCCCGGCCATTTGAAAATGCCGACGATGCGCATTCCGGCCAGCGGCGTCTCGCCATGATAGCCCTGGTCGATCTGGATCGCGGCGACGGCGTGGCAATGGCCCTTGTCGGGAAGCGCGTTGAACTGGCAGTTGCAGCCGTACTCACAGGTGCAGTTGACGAGCTCGCGTCCGGCGAATTCCCAATAGGTCATTCCTCGATCCTTCTGCCCTAATCCGCGGAGCGCCATAGCATGGCCGGCACGCCTGTCGAACCGTCTTCAACTTGGGCTATGAAGGGTTGAGGGGAATGGCGGTGCGAACAGGGGCAATCGCATTATTGGTGGCGCTCGCCGCGTGCCAGCAGCAGCTGAAGCCGACCGCGAAACCGGCGGAAACCACCTTCGACGGAGCTCAAGTCACGGACGCCGCGGCGAAGGTCGCCCACGGCGAGCGGCTGACTCACGTCCTCGGCTGCACCGGCTGCCACAACAAGGGCCTGGTCGGCGACCGCTTCTATGAGCTTTACGCGTCCAACCTGACGCGTGAGGTCCCGAAATATAGCGATGAGCAGTTCGACCGGCTGCTGCGCCACGGCGAGCGGCCCGACGGCAGGGACCTGCGCGCCATGCCGTCGGAGGTGTTCCAGCATCTCGCCGATCCGGATTTCGCGGACCTGCTCGCTTACCTACGAACGCTCAAGCCGCAGGGAATCCCGACGCAGCCCGCGCTGCCCTACACCGCCGAGACCAAGAAGCTGATCGCCGCCGGGGAACTTAAACCGGCTGCGGAGTGGGTCCGACTCCTGAAAGACAAGACCCCGGTCGATCTCGGCCCGAAATACGCGCTCGGCCGCTACATCACGATGGTCACCTGCGCCGAGTGCCACGGCGAGCAACTCAACGGCGATCCGCACGGCGGCCCGGGTGCGCCGCCGAACCTGATCGTCGCCGGCGGCTATTCACGCGCCGAGTTCGAGCGGCTGATGACCCAAGGGGTTCCGACCGGCAATCGCAAGCTGCGGGAGATGATGTCGGACGTCGCGAAGACGCGCTTCGCCTACATGACTCGGCGTGAGCGCGATTCGCTTTACGCTTACCTCAAAGCGCGGGCCGAGAAGCCTTAGCCCCAGATCTTCACGCGCTCGTCGGGCGCCAGGTACAATTTCTGCCCCGGCTTGACGTTGAACGCCGGGTACCAGGCGTCGATGTTGCGCACCGTCAGCGCGCGGAAATTCCCGGGCGCGTGGCCGTCGGTGGCGATGCGGTTGCGCAGCGTCTCCTCGCGCATCTTGGACGTGTAATATTGGGCGAAGGCGATGAAGAAGCGCTGGTCGCCGGTGAAGCCGTCGATCACCGGCGCGGGCTTGCCCTTCAGCGACGCCTTGTAGGCGTCATAAGCGGCGGCGAGCCCGGCGACGTCGGCGATATTCTCGCCGAGAGTCAGCTTGCCCTTCACGTGCAGCCCGGGAAGCGCCTCATAGGCATCATATTGCTTTGCCAGCGCGTCACCGGCCTGCTGGAATTTGGCGAAATCCTGCGGAGTCCACCAGTTGCGGAGCGCGCCCTGCGCATCGAACAGCGCGCCGTTATTGTCGAAGCTGTGACTGATCTCGTGCCCGATCACCGCTCCGATCGCGCCATAGTTGAACGCCGCGTCCGCCTTGGGGTCGAAGAACGGCTTGACCAGGATCGCCGCCGGGAAGTTCAGCGCATTCTGCACCGGCAGGTTGACCGCATTGACGAGCTGCGGCGGCATCCACCATTCGGCGCGATCCATCGGCTTGCCGATCTTGGCGATCTGGTGCCGATATTCGTAGAGCTCGACGGCCTTCTGGTTGGCGTAGGCATTGTCGGCGGCGATGGTCACGCCCGAATAGTCGCGCCAGCTGTCGGGATAACCGACTCCGACGACGATCGTCTGGACCTTCTTCAGCGCTTCCTGCTTGGTCGAAGGCGCCATCCAGTCGATCGCCTGGACGCGTTTGGCGAAGGCCGCCTTGATATTCTCGACCATCCCCTGGATTTCGGTCTTGGCCGACGCCGGGAAATATTTGTCGACATAGGCCTTGCCGACCGCGTCCTGCAGTGAATTGCTGGTCGCGTTGAGCGCCAGGATATCGCGCGGGCGCTGCTGCGGGGTCCCGGCGAGCGCGGTGCCGTTGAAGGCGAAGCTGGCGTCGCGGAACGCCTTGGGCAGGACGTTCGCCTGCTGGTTCAGGGTGTGGAATTCGAGCCAGTCCTTCCACGCGTCGAGCGGCTCGGAGCCGACCAATGCGGCGAGCTTGGGAATCGCGTTCGCATGATAGGCCTCGAATTTCTGCGCCGAGCCGAGCTGCGCGGCGCCGAGCAGCGCGCCCCAGTCGATGCCGGGCGCCTTCTTCTCGAGCTCGGCGCGGGTCCAGACCTGTGCGCCCTTGGCGAAGTCTTCGCTTTCCTCGCGCGTCGCGTGGGCCTGCGCGATCCTGGTCTCGAGCGCGAGGACGCGGCGGGCCGCGCCCTGCGGGTCGGGGTGGCCGGCGAGCTGCAGGAGCTGCGCGACATAGGCCTGATATTTGGTCTTGAGCTCGGCCATCTTCGGGTCGGCGCCGAGATAATATTCGCGCTCAGGCAGCCCGAGGCCGCCCTGCATCAGATAGGGCAATTGCTCGCCGGGCGTGGTGAGGCCCTGAGTGACGAAGATCCCGAACAGATTCTCGGTGTGGAAGTTGGTCGCGTTCAGGGGATCGGTATCGGCGCGAAGCGTGCTTCCGATGGCCGCGCTCAGCGCCCGTTTGTCGGCGATCGCGGCGATCGCGTCGAGGTCGGCCTTGGCCGGCGCCAGGCCGGCGCGGTCGATCGCGTCGGTGTTGACGTAGGCGTTGTAATAATTGGCGATCAGCGCGTCGTTGCCGCTCGTCGGCTTGGCCTTGAGGATGGCGTCGAACAGCTCCTTGGTGTTCTTCTCGCGCTCCTGGTCGGCGATGTAGAAGCCGCCGATGTTCGAGCGGTCCGCCGGGATCGGCGTGTCCTTGACCCAGGTGCCGTTGGCGTAGCTGAAGAAATCGTCGCCGGGCACGACGGATTTGTCCATCCACGCGAGGTTGATCCCGGCCTCGCTGCCCTGCGTCTGTTCCTGCGCGGTGGTGCCGGTCTGCGTACCGCACGCGCTGAGCGCGAACGCGGACGCGAAGATCAGAAGCACGGACTTTTTCATGTGAACCTCTCCCACAGGCGTTGCGGCGTGCCTCAAGCCGCTGCTTTGCAATGGCCGCAAGCACCGGCTAGGCGAGCGGCACGGCTTTTCGACCAACGGATGGCTTCAAAGGGCATGAGCGCGCCGCGTATCGAGACCAAAATCGCGATCGACAGCGAAGAGTTCCGCGCGCGTTCCGATCACAATCGCGCGCTGGCGGCGAAATTGCGCGCCGATGTCGCCGAGGCGGCGAAGGGCGGGCCCGAGAAGCACCGGGCGCGCCACGTCGAGCGCGGCAAGCTGCTGCCGCGCGACCGCGTCGAGCGGTTGCTCGACCCCGGTTCACCGTTCCTCGAGATCGGCCAGCTCGCCGCCTGCGACATGTACGAGGGCGAGGTCCCCGGCGCCGGGATCATCGCCGGCATCGGCCGGGTGTCGGGCCGGCAGGTGATGATCGTGTGCAACGACGCGACGGTCAAAGGCGGCACTTACTACCCGCTGACGGTCAAGAAGCACCTCCGCGCGCAGGAGATCGCCGAGGCCAACCGGCTGCCGTGCGTCTATCTGGTCGACAGCGGCGGGGCGAACCTGCCGCACCAGGCCGAGGTGTTCCCCGACCGCGACCATTTCGGCCGGATTTTCTACAACCAGGCGCAGATGAGTTCGAAGGGCATCGCCCAGATCGCCTGCGTGATGGGCAGCTGCACCGCCGGCGGCGCCTATGTCCCGGCGATGAGCGACGAGAGCGTGATCGTCCGCAACCAGGGCACGATCTTCCTCGCCGGCCCGCCGCTGGTGAAGGCGGCGACGGGCGAGGAGATCAGCGCCGAGGATCTCGGCGGCGGCGACCTCCATGCGAAGAAGAGCGGAGTCGTCGACCATCTCGCCGAGAATGACGAGCATGCCCTGACCATCGTCCGCGACATTGTTTCGACCCTGCAGCCGCAATCGTCGGCGATCGAGCTGCGCGAGCCGCGCCCGCCGCTGTTCGACGCCGAGGAATTATACGGAATCATCCCCGAGGACGTGCGCGCGCCTTACGACGTTCACGAGATCATCGCGCGGATCATCGACGGGTCGGAGCTGCACGAGTTCAAACCGCTCTACGGCTCGACCCTGGTGTGCGGCTTCGCCCACATCTGGGGCATACCGGTCGCGATCCTCGCCAACAACGGCGTGCTGTTCAGCGAAAGCGCGGTCAAGGGCGCGCATTTCATCGAGCTCGCCTGCCAGCGGCGGGTGCCCTTGCTGTTCCTGCAGAACATCTCGGGCTTCATGGTCGGCGGCAAATATGAGGCCGAAGGCATCGCCAAGCACGGCGCCAAGCTGGTCACCGCGGTCGCGACCGCGAGCGTGCCCAAGATCACCGTGCTGATCGGCGGCAGCTTCGGCGCCGGCAATTACGGCATGGCGGGCCGCGCCTACTCGCCACGCTTCCTCTTCACCTGGCCCAATTCGCGGATCAGCGTGATGGGCGGCGAGCAGGCCGCGAGCGTGCTGGCCACCGTCCACCGTGATGCCGCAAAATGGACGCCGGCGCAGGCCGAGAAGTTCAAGCA